>CAVPKZ010000073.1:0-52264 GCA_963705755.1 uncultured Acidobacteriota bacterium
GGCCACTACCGAGCAGCGCTTGCGGCGGTTTTATGAAACCTTAGGAAATGTAACCGAGGTGGGGCGCCCACTGTGGCAAGCAGTCATTCTGGCCGGGGCGATGGACCCAGTGCGCTCACCGGAGTTGCGCGGTGCGGAGGCAGCCACGGTTAGATTGCTTCGTGAAATCATCGCCGAAGGGCAGAAGAATGGCGAGGTGACGGTGGATTTTCCGACCGTGCACTTGGCCGAATTTATGGAAGGACTCTTCAACACTGTGGTTCGCCAATGGGCTGTCAACCTTACGGGACCACATAAACTGACCGAGCGCGTGCATAATGCGGTGGAATTTTTCTTGCGCGGCGCAAACCGTAAAAAATCGTTTCGACTTTGTCGTGGGCACAAGAGTCAGCGTGACTTCCACGAGCGTACGTCACGCATCCGTGGTGTTTCGAGGTATTGGCAATGAAAGCAGCGATCCTGCGGGAATTCAAAGCGCCACTCACAATTGAAGAGATCGAAACTCCCAAGCTCGACCCTCACGAAGTGTTGATTGAAGTGGAAGCGTGTGGCGTATGCCACTCGGATCTGCACGTGGCAGATGGCGACTGGCCGCAGATCGTGCCAATCACGAAGAGACCGTTAATCCTTGGGCACGAAATCGCAGGACGCGTGGTGGAAAAGGGGGCTGCGGTTACGAATCTGGAGTTGGGCGACAGAGTGGGCGTAGCGTGGGTGCACTGGACCTGCGGGGAGTGCGGATTCTGTCGTGAAGGTAACGAAAACCTTTGCGTCAAACAAAAGATTACCGGGGTGACGGTGGACGGCGGTTACGCCGAATTCATAAAGGCGCCCGCAAGCCACGCGTTGAAGATTCCCGACGGGCTTTCCTGCGTTGAGGCTGCACCACTTTTTTGCGCCGGGGTCACGGTGTACCGAGCCTTGCGGCGGGCCAAGATCGAGGCCGGACAGCGCCTGGCAATTTTTGGAATTGGTGGGCTCGGCCATTTAGCGGTGCAAATTGGTCGCGGTATAGGAGCGGTAGTGACCGCCATTGATGTTTCGGAGGGTAAGCTGGCGTATGCGCGAAGTCTGGGAGCGGATAACACCTTGAACGCCGCGACCGAAAAAGTCGTCAAAGAATTGCGAGCTGTGGGAGGTGTACACGTCGCACTGGTTACCTCTGCGGCAAAAGCGGCTTATGACATGGCCTTTCCCTGCGTCAGGCCGGGCGGGACGCTTCTGGTCGTAGGGCTACCTGCAGGGCCTCTTTCCTTCGCCCCAATTATGATGGCGGCATTGGAGGTTCACATTCAGGCCTCCTCAGTTGGCACGCGACAAGATATGAGGGAATTGTTAGTCATGGCTGCCGCAGGCAAAGTGCGTTGCCAGGTCAAAGCTCGGCCGTTGGCGGAAGTCAATGAGGTCTTCGAAGAGCTGCGCAGGGGATCCATCCCAGGGCGAATCGTGCTGCTCCCACACTCTCCCTAAAGCGCTCACTGAAACTGTTTATTTCACAGGTTAGGTGCCTGAAGCTACACACCGCTCCCCTGGCGAACCGCCGCTCACCGACGACGTATCCAGAAAAATGATGCGACGCATCAGGTTTTCATATTGACGTTAGTCGCTATATTGTGATATTCCCTATCATAATTTCGCATTTGTCGGGGCACGGGGCGGTGATGGGGAGAATTGTCGAAAGAGCGTAGATTTCCTCCCGGTCGGCGGCCATTCGCTGCTCGAATTCTGCCACGGTGCCCGCTGGTTTGCTAACACTTGGTTGGGAATAACTGGACAATCTGAGATGGTTTTTAGCGGTACTCCGGCGAATCCGAGAGGAACTATGAAAACGATCCTGCTAGCTTCCCTACTGTTTTTCCTTTTCCTCACTCCCGGCGCAAAGGCCCAAGGCGTTGGGGCCTCCGGTCAGATAAGAGGAACGGTTTTTGATCCCTCCGGTGGTGTAATTCCGAATGCGAGCGTCGAGGCAGTTGATACTGCCAAAGGGACGCACTACACCGCGACAGCGGATGGCAACGGCCAATACGAATTTCCGAACCGCCGCCTTCGACCTATGAAGTGACGGTGCGTCATGCCGGAATGCAGACCCAGGTACAGAAGGGACTCGAGCTGGAGGTGGGTCAGACCGCCGCCCTGGATTTCCGATTGGCTCTGGAGGGGACGAGCGTGCAAGTGGAAGTCTCTGCCGAGCAGGCCGTCGTGGAGACGACGCGAGGCAGTCAGGCCGAGACCCTATCCCAGACCTATATTAATGACCTGCCCATCAATCGCCGGGATTACCTGACCTTTACGCTATTGCTGCCCGGCGTGAGCAATGCCAATACGATTGCCGACAATGCAGACTTTCGCGTTAAGCAAACCCCGCAAAGTGGATTGTCATTCTACGGAAGCAACGGCAGAGGGAACAGTGTCACTGTCGATGGGGGTGAATTCAACGATGATGCTGGCGGCGTCCGGCTCAATCTGAACCAGGATGCGGTGCAGGAGTTTCAGGTAAATCGGAGCAATTACACGGCGGAACTGGGAGGCGCAAGCGGCGCAACGATTAACATCGTCTCCAAATCCGGCACCAACGAATTGCATGGCAGCCTCTATGGGTTGTTTCGCAATGATGCCCTGGACTCTCGCGACCATTTCGCCCTGCAACCGGCCTTGCTGCCCGGCGAGACATTTTCCGCAGATGCAGTCGCTACCCCGCTGAAAAACACCCTGAACCGCCAGCAATTCGGCGGCAACATTGGCATGCCGATTAAGAAAGACAAAACCTTTCTGTTTGTAGGCTATGAAGGGCTGCGATCTGATGCTCAAGATTCCGTGCCGCTGCTGACCAACAGTAACGTGTTTAATCCGACCGCCCAGCAGCTGCCTATCTTTGCGGGCTTGGCAGCCGAACCAGCCACCACCATGGTGCCTTGTCTTTCGAACCCCACAAATCCTATCTTTGGTATACCGACATTTTTGCCGGCGCCGACGTGTGCATTTGTGCTTTCCAATTGCTTGACGATCACTCCGACGGCGTCCGCTTGCCAAACCAATGGAGCCACCCAGGCGTTAAACCCATTCATCATCAATCAAGCGGAAACCAACGGCGGCCTGTTTCCTTTTCCGATTCACGAACACCAATTCTCGGCGCGGCTCGATCACCGTTTCAGCGACCGCGATCAAGGATTTCTACGCTACAGTTTTGATCACTTAACCGAAAAAGATCCAGACGTACAAGCGTTAACCGCTTTTTCCCGGGGCACATCGGAATTAGCTTGGGACAGCACACTCCAGGGGTCGTGGTTTCACACCTTTAGTCCCACGGCGCAGAACGAAGCTCTGCTGCAGTGGAACATGTATCAATTTAACGTCGACAGCAATGATCCCGGCGGGCCGGGGCTGGATATACAAGGTTTCGGATTTTTTGGGCGGAATATTTTTTACCGAGCCACACCCGCGCCGGACGCTATGAAGCTGCCGATAACTTCAGTCTGGTTCGCGGACACCATACTCTGAAGTTCGGGGGCAGCGAACTGGTGCGCGGGAACGATACGACATCGCAGACGTTTTTTGCCGGACGATTTGAATTTTTAGAGCTACCAGGCATTCTTTTGAGCCCCTGCTTGCAGGTGCCCATTGCTTGTGGCCTTTCCGGGAACACAGCAGCAGGCCCGGTACCGAGCACGGTTGCGATCACACCGCTGCAATCCTTCAGCCTGGGCGCACCAGGATTCTACGAGCAGGGCTTTGGTAATCCCAAGTACGTACAAGTTCGGCCATTCACCGCTTTCTTTGCTCAGGACAGTTGGCAGGTTCGGCCAAATCTTACGTTGAATTATGGGCTGCGCTACGAACTGGATTCTCAGTATGGCCCCTTGCATACTCCGAAAAAGAATTTTGGTCCTCGGATTTCGTTGGCCTGGGACCCATTCAGCGATCACAAGACCGTGGTCGGGCCGGCTATGGAATCTTCTACTCGCAGATCTACGCGCAAATCCCCGGCGTGGTCAGTGTTCTGGGTAATATCAACAATACTCGTACGATCGCAAACACTTTGGTTAAGTTAACCGGTGTTCCAGGAGAGCCCACCATCGCTAACTCCGCCGCCATTTCCAAACGCTATTTGGCGAGGGGAAAATAAACTGCGGCACTCCGCCGCCTGGCCAATATGCGTGCATTTCACAAGCGGACCTTGCGCAATTTGGCTTGTCGGTTCCTAACTCCGGGCCACTACCTCCCGGGACGGTACTATTCGCGGGGCAACCGAATACGAGACCCAACGTCGCAACAGGCCTCTCTGGGTATTGAGCGGGAAATCCGGCGGCCTGACTGTGTCGGTGAATTACATCTGGGTACATACCACGCATCTGCCCGTGGCCATCGACACGAATTTGCTTGCAGGTGCACCGGTCGATACTGGTTCCACAGGTTTGCCCAGCAACGGATTGTCGTTTCAGGATTGGGGCGCACCAGCCTGCGTAGCAAATCCGGCTTTGTGCTTTGCGGATCCCACGGAAACAATTCTCCAGAACAACGTCTACAGTTCGGCGGGCTCGGCGATCTACAACGGCGGGATTGTGGAAGTGAAAAAACGGTTTGCCAATCATTTCACCATCCTGGCCAACTACACCTTGAGCAAAGCGATCGATAACGTCACGGACTTAATCGTGATTATTCTCCGTTCAACGCAACATGCCTGAAGTGTGATCGTTCGTTGTCGGATTTTGACCAGCGGCACAAGGTGGTGATCGCCGCGGTTTTGGCCAGCCCGTTTGATAAATCGCGAATCTTCGGGGGGTTCGAGCTCGCGCCTATCTTTACGTACAACAGCGGCCACCCATTCAACCTTTTGGCTGCAGCGGACATCAACAGCGACGGACATTTCACGAATGATCGTCCTCCCGGAGCAGGACGCAATACCGGCATTGGTCCGGACTTCACCGATTTCGACATGCGATTGAGCCGCGCTTTCAAGCTGGGGGAGAAGACTGCGTTGAACTTTACAGCGGAAGCTTTTAACCTTGCCAATCACACCAACTATTCCAGCGTGAACAATGTCGTGGGCGCGGCGTTTGGACCGCCGTTTAATGCACATGGCAGCGCGAATCTTTATCCCAACCAGCCTCTGGCGTTCACCGCGGCTTTCCCAGCTCGCCAGATCCAGCTGGGCGTGCGCTTAAACTTCTAGTTTTGGAGCGCCCTTGCATAAGGGCGAATCGCGTAAGGATTAATATTTCGAGTTGGGGTATACAGCGCACGCGAGAAGCATATTGTTAGTCACACAAATATGATATAAACAATCATGTTTAGCGGCTGGCGGCCGGCTGAAAATTAGCGCGGATTCACAGCGATCATGAAGAGCTGTCCATTGTTCGATTTGAGTGGCCGCGTAGCCCTGATTACTGGAGGCTCGGTCGGCCTGGGCCGCCAAATGGCGGAAGGCTTGGCGGAAATGGGTGCCAACCTGGTCCTATGCGCACGCAAAAAAGAGCGTTGTCAGCAAACTGCCGAGGAGCTGCAAAAAATAGGAGTGCGGGCGCTGGCCTTGGGTTGTGATGTAAAGGACCCCGCCAGTATCCGAGCGGTTGTAGAGAAGGCCGTGAGTGAATTCGGCCGGATCGATGTCCTCATCAACAATGCCGGAACCTCTTGGGGCGCGTTGACCGAAGACATGACGTTGGAGCAGTGGAACAGAGTAATTGAAACGAATTTGACTGGCACATTTCTATTTTCGCAAGCGGCCGGCAAAGTGATGATTTCGCAACGTCGAGGAAAAATTATCAACATCGCTTCCGTGGCGGGAATGCGTGGCTCACCTCCAAGCTTTTCGGCCATTGGCTACAGCACCAGCAAAGGCGGTGTCATCATCTTCACCAAAGATTTAGCCTGCAAATGGGGCATGTACAACATTCAGGTAAATGCCATCGCGCCCGGGTGGTTTCCGACAGACATGTCGGAAAAAGTCATCCAGCGAAATAAGGAAAATTTGCTAGCCAAAATTCCCCTGGGACGATTTGGAGGGCCCAACGATTTGAAAGGCGCTGCGATTTTTCTAGCGTCGGACGCGTCGGATTTTGTTACCGGACACACACTGGTCGTGGACGGGGGACAATCCGCCTAGTTAAGGGCGATTTCCGCGATGAACATTCCGCTCACACCTTTGCGTTTTCTGCGCTACGCGGAGCGGCAGTATCCTACGCGAACGGCGGTGGTCTGTAAGGAGAAGCGCTACAACTACAAGGAGTTTGCCGAGCGCACCCGCCGTCTTGCCGGTGCCCTGCATCAGAACGGCGTCCAGTTCGGCGAACGCGTGGCTTTTCTCAGCACTAATTGTCATCGTCTGCTGGAGGGATATTACGGGGTTCTCGAAGCCGGCGCGGTCTTGCTACCATTGAATATTCGTCTGACCGCCAGCGAACTTGCTTACATACTCAACGACGCCGGTGCAACGATTCTGTTCCTCGAAAGGCAATTCCTGCCGTTGGTGGAGGCTTTTCGCAAAGATCTGAATTCGGTAAGAAGTTTCGTGCTGTTGGAAGGTACTCCGGAAGCGTCGTGGCTCTGCGCGCAAGACTACGATGCGTTGCTTGACGCCGCTACGCCGCGGAGCGCAGATATTTCTGCGATTGACGAAAATGCCGTAGCCGAATTGTTTTACACCAGCGGCACCAGCGCCAACCCCAAGGGCGTGATGCTCACGCACAGAAACGTCTATCTGCTCGCTATACATGTCTGCATGGCTTTCCAGATCCCCAACGGAAACGTGGAGCTCCATACCATTCCGTTATTCCACGCCAATGGCTGGGGCGTGGCGCACTTTCTGACGCAACTAGGCGGCAAGCATGTCATGGTGCAACGCTTCGATACCAAGGAAATTTTTCGCCTCATTGAAACAGAAGGAGCGCGTACGTGCAGCCTGGTCCCCATCATGGCCACCGCGCTGGTGAATTGCCCGGAACGCAAAAACTATAATCTCAGCAGTCTCACTCGCATCGTGATCGGTGGTGCCGCATCCTCCCCCACCCTCATTCGCGAAGTGGAAGAAGCATTTGGTTGTGAATGCGTTTCCGGCTACGGCCTCACGGAGACTTCTCCGACGCTCTCACTTTCTATGATGAAAGCCGGTATGGAATGGGCAGGCGAACAACGTTACGTCGGCCAGGCTATGACTGGCTACCCGGTTCCCGGGGTAGAAATGCGGATCGTCGATACCAACGATCGAGATGTTCCGGCTGACGGGCAATCCATCGGCGAAATCGTCGTGCGTGGCGACGGGGTGATGGAAGGCTATTGGCGGCAACCGGAAGCCACTGCCGAAGTAATGCGTGGTGGCTGGTTTCACACCGGAGACATGGCCACGCTCAACGAAGACGGTTATTTTCTGATTGTCGATCGCAAGAAAGACATCATCGTCAGTGGGGGAGAAAATATTTCGTCGCTCGAACTCGAAAAGGCCATTCTGGCCCATCCCGCCATCCTGGAAGTCTGTGTTATTCCGGTGCCTGACGAAAAATGGGGCGAAGTTCCGAAGGCCCTGGTAGTTCTTAAGCCCAACGCAAAATCGACCGAATCGGAACTGATCGATTTCTGCCGTGCGCGGCTGGCGCATTACAAATGCCCGCGCTCGTTTGAATTCGTCGACAGTTTGCCAAAGACGGGAACGGGGAAAATTCTCAAAAAAGATATTCGGAAAAAATATTGGCACGGCCAGAGCACACTGCGCCCAGAGTCGGCGGCGGCGAAAAAGAGTTCTTGATGCCATTGTCTGGCAGGTGAAAGCTTTGCGTGGGCCGAAGCTTAAATACCTTTCCAAGCTGAAGGAGCATGCTTCATGGACTTAAAGTTGACTCCCGAGGAATCGAGTTTTCGCGACGAACTTCGAGCCTGGTTGGCCAAGAATGCGCCTAAGGACTGGGACGAGTGGCGCGAAAAGCCGCTGGAGGAATGCTTTCCATACCTGCGGGCTTGGCAGCGCAAGCTCCATGACGGTGGCTGGGCCGCCGTCTCCTGGCCCAAGGAATACGGTGGCCGCAGCGCCACATTGATGCAGCAATCGCTTTTTTGGGAAGAGATGGCGCGCGTCGAAGCCCCGCCAATGGCCAATTCTCTAGGCCTCGGGCTCATTGGTCCCACGATAATTGCGTGCGGTACCGAAGCACAAAAAAAGCGCTTCATCCCGAAGATTTTGAGCGCGGAGGAAATCTGGTGCCAGGGGTTTTCCGAACCAAATGCCGGCTCAGATCTTGCCGGGCTACAAACGGAAGCCAAGCTGGATGGCGATCATTACATCGTGAACGGGCAAAAAGTTTGGACCAGCTATGGCTGGGTCGGCGATTGGTGCGAGCTGATTGTGCGGACTGACAGCAGCGCCGCAAAACATAAAGGCCTCACTGCCCTTCTCGTGGATATGAAATCTCCAGGCGTCGAAGTTCGTCCACTGCGACAAATGACCGGCGAATCCGAATTTAACGAACTTTTCTTTCGAGATGTTCGGGTCCCTGCAGAAAACGTTCTGGGTAGAGTCAACGACGGCTGGAACGTAGCCATGAGCACGCTCATGTATGAACGCGGCTCCTATGGCGCGCGCCTGCAACTCACCTTCAACCGTTACATCAGCCGGCTCATCGAATTAGCCCGCAGCGTGCGACGCAACGGCCGTCCGGCCAGCGAAGATCCGCTCATCCGCCAAAAGCTGGCGCAATGCAGCGCGGAAATCGAAATCATGCGCTTCAATCAGATGCGTGCTTTCAGCCGCATTTCGGCAACCGGCGTTCCCGGGCCCGAAGGATCGATCCAGAAAATATTCTGGAGCGAGCTGAACCAGCACCTGCAGCAAATTGCACAGGAATTGCTTGGTTCCTACGGGCAGCTTCTGGGCGGCGATCCACATGCCATCGACAACGGCCTCTGGTCTTACGGGTATTTGCGCACCCGCGGCAATACCATCGAAGCGGGCACCTCGGAAGTGCAACGCAACATCATCGGCCATTTCGTTCTTGGCCTGCCTAGAAGTTACTAGCGCAAAAACCGTAGCTGCGAAAACCCGGTAATAAAAGAGGGCAAAATGCAATTCGGTCTTAGCGAGAGTCAGGAATTCCTGAAAGACAGCGCCCGTAAATTCTTTGCGGGCGAATGCCCCAGCGCGGAAATGCGCCGCTTGATGGAAACAGAAACCGCCTACGATGCCGCACTTTGGTCCAAGCTTACGGATCAAGGCTATACCGGAATTATTTACGCGGAAGAATATGACGGCGTCGGACTGGGTAGAGTCGAACTCATGCTGCTCATGGAGGAAGCCGGTCGCGCGCTTCTGCCAGGCCCTTTTTTTTCCACCGTGGTTCTCGCCGGCTCGGTATTGGATGCGGTTGGCTCCCCCGCTCACAAGAAAAAATATTTAGCTCCCATCTGTCGCGGCGAAGTTCGCGCCACCGTGGCCATCCTCGAAACCAGTGCCAGTTGGAATCCGCGAGACGTGCAACTGACCGCCGCCAACGACAAACTCACCGGCGAAAAACTGTTCGTCTCCGACGCAGGTGTCGCGGACTTTATTCTTGTGGTCGCACGCAATGGCGTGTTCATTGTGGACGCCAAAGCCAAAGGGCTTAAAATCTCGCCAATGCTGAGCATGGACCTTACCCGCAAGCTCTACGTCGTCGAGTTCAAAGACACGCCAGCCGATCTACTTGGGCCGACGACCAATCTTCCGCGCGCCTTCGACATTGCGAGCGCGGCCTTGGCTGCAGAATTAGTCGGTGGCATGCAACGCACTCTGGACCTCACCGTGGAGTACGCCAAAACTCGCAAACAATTCGGCAAGCCCATTGGCATGTTTCAGGCCGTACAACACCAATGTGCAGACATGTACCTGGAAACGGAAAGCTCTCGCTCAGCTGTGTATTACGCAGGCTGGGCGTTGGAAGAAAACGCTCCGGATGCGAGCACTGCCGTTTCGATCGCGAAAATGTATGCCGGCGACGCTGCGCGCACGGTCGGCAATCGCGGCATCCAGATTCACGGCGGCATGGGCTTCACCTGGGAAAACGATCTGCACCTCTACTATCGCCGCGCCAAAGCCTCCGAAAACGCCTTTGGTGATGCGACCTTTCATCGCGAGCGCATCGCGTCTTTAGTAATCGATGCCCCCGGCGTCACCGCGAAATCAGCCTAAAATTCCTGACAACAGAGAGAATCAATCCATGAGCGATTTAGTGCAATTGACCAAGCAAAACGACATCGCCGTAATCACCATCAACAATCCCCCGGTGAACGCGCTAAGCCCCGGCGTGCCTGAAGGCATCTCCGAAACCCTGGATCAAATCGAGAAAGACGATGCCGTTAAAGCCGCTGTATTAATTGGTGGCGGTCGTACCTTTGTGGCGGGTGCCGACATTAAGGAATTCGGTAAGATGACGGCCGGCAAGAAGCGCGGTGCGGGGCTGCTTCCGCTGCTGCTAAAAATGGAAGACAGCACCAAGCCAATCGTCGTTGCCATTCACGGCACCGCATTCGGCGGCGGACTGGAACTAGCCATGGCCGGACACTACCGCATTGCTCAATCCAGCGCGCAAGTCGGTCAACCGGAAGTAAAGCTCGGCATCATCCCTGGTGCGGCAGGCACGCAGCGTCTCCCGCGACTCGTCGGTGTAGCCAAAGCCGTCGAAATGTGCACTACCGGCAATCCCGTGAAAGCTGAAGAAGCATTAAAATTCGGCATCATCGATAAAATCATCGACGGCGATCTACTGACGGGAGCAGTCGCGTTCGCGCGAGAAGTCGCCGGTAAGGCTGCTCCAAAAACACGCGAGCGCAACGGCAAATTAGGCAACCCGGCGGAAAACACCGCCGTGTTCGCCGCCGCAAGGGACAATGCGACAACCAAACAGCGCGGCCTGAAGGCTCCTCTCGCAGCCGTAGACGCTATTGAAGCCGCTACCACCCTGCCTTTCGCGGAAGGTTGCCAGCTGGAACAAAAGCTTTTCATCGAATGCCTGTTTTCCGATCAGTCCAAATCACTAATCCACGTTTTTTTCAGCGAGCGTGAAACAAGCAAAATTCCCGACGTACCCAAAGACACTCCGCTGATTCCGATAAAATCCGCGGCCGTGATCGGCGCTGGCACCATGGGAGGCGGCATTGCGATGGTTTTAGCCAACGCGGGAATTTCCGTTCTGCTAAAAGAAGCAGATCAAGCCGCACTGGATCGCGGACTGGCCACGATTCAATCCAACTATGCAAACTCTGTAAAGCGCGGCCGCTTCACCGCCCAAGTCGCGGAGGAACGCCTCAAGCTCATTAAGCCAACGCTCACCTATGAGGGGTTCGCAGACGTGGACCTGGTAATCGAGGCCGCGTACGAAGGCATGGCGCTGAAAAAGGAAATCTTCAAGGATCTCGATCGCGTGTGTAAACCAACCGCGATTCTGGCTAGCAACACGTCCACGCTGAGCATAGATGAAATCGCCAGCGCCACCAAACGGCCGGAGTCTGTGATTGGCATGCATTTCTTCAGTCCCGCGAATGTCATGCGCTTGCTCGAAATCGTTCGCGGCAAAGCGACTTCCAAAGAAGTGATCGCCACGTGCATGGCTCTCTCCAAAACACTCGGCAAAGTCGGAGTCCTGGTTGGCAATTGCCGCGGTTTCGTAGGCAACCGCATGTTTGGTCCGTACAGGCGAGAAGCGCAATTCCTGGTTGAAGAAGGCGCAGGCATTACCGCGGTAGATAAAGCCCTCACTGACTTCGGCATGGCCATGGGCCCGCTGGCCACCGGAGACCTAGCGGGGCTGGACGTTGGCTGGCGTATCCGCAAAGAATATCGCCATCTCGAAAAGCCAGGCATCCGCCAACCCTTCGCGGAAGATAAACTTTGCGAACTTGGCCGTTACGGCCAGAAAATCCGGCGCAGGCTGGTACAAGTACGACGCCAGCCGCCGCGCCACACCGGATCCTGCGGTCGACCAACTAATCCACGATTGGGTAGCAGAAGCCGGCATCCCTCAGCGCCAAATTTCCGCCGAAGAAATCGCCGACCGCTGTCTCTATGCACTGGTAAACGAAGGCGCCCGCATTCTGGAAGAAGGCTACGCCCTGCACGCTTCAGACATCGACGTCATTTATATAAATGGCTACGGCTTTCCCAGCTATCGAGGCGGACCGATGTGGTACGCGGACACCGTTGGGCTCAAACAGGTATACGAACGCGTGATGGAATTCCAGCGGCAGCACGGCGAAATTTGGGAGCCCGCGCCGCTATTGAAACGCCTTGCGGAGCAAGGCAGGACCTTCGCAGATGCCGGAAAAGAAGAGGGTGCAGCAGCGTAGTGCTCACACTGGAGAAATTTTGTCAACTGTTCCTGAAGTTCTACTACTCTGCGGAATGCTCACAGGTATAACCATGATGCCGCGCTGTCTGGAGCCGATAGCAAAAGCTTGCGATGAGGGACTTCCTGGACCACCCGACTTCTGTTCGGCAGGGCGAAGAACTTGACTTAACCAAACTTGATCCCTATTTGCGTGAACATTTTCCCAACGAAGCCGGTCCGCTGCAGGTCCGTCAATATCCCAGTGGCCACTCCAACTTGACCTACTCACTGCAACTCGGGGCGAGGGAACTGATTCTTCGACGGCCTCCCTTCGGAAGCAAGGTGAAATCCGCTCACGATATGAACCGGGAGTTTCGCGTGTTGTCGAAGCTTCACGCTGTTTATCGTCCAGCTCCGGAGGTGCTTCTCTATTGTGGCGATGAAGCCGTGCTGGGCGCTCCGTTTTACTTGATGCAACCGATTCACGGCGTCATCCTTCGTCAGCAACTGCCGCCCGGTTTGGAGTTCCCCGCAGAAACAGCGCGGCGTCTCAGCGAATCCTTTATCGAAAACCTGATACGCCTGCATCGCGTGGATTACGAAGGTGCGGGTCTGTCCGATCTGGGCAAACCTGAGGGATATTTGGAGCGGCAAGTTCGCGGCTGGACCGACCGATACTTCGCTGCTAGAACCCACGATTACCCGGAAGCGCAGAAAATTGCGGCATGGATGCAAGAGCACATGCCTGTCACAGCCTCTACCTCTCTAATTCATAATGACTACAAATACGACAATCTGATTCTCGATTCGCGGGATATTACGAAAATTGTGGGCCTGCTCGATTGGGAAATGTGCACCATTGGCGATCCGCTCACCGATCTGGGCACCGCATTGGCTTATTGGGTCGACGCTGCCGACCCTGAGGATATGCAGCATTTGCGCTGGGGACCAACAACGCACGGGGGTAGTTTTACGCGCGCGGAAATCGTGCAGTATTACGCTCGGCAGACGGGTCGCGATACTTCGCAGAGTGCTTTTTACCTGACTTTCGCTCGATTCAAGCTCGCGGTCATCGTGCAGCAAATTTACTACCGTTATCACCAGGGTCTGACCACCGACAAACGATTTGCAGCCATGCCAGAGAAAGTTCAACTGCTGCTCCGCACCTCTTGGGAGTGCGCACAAACGCAACACCTTTGAGAGCGCATCTAGCACGCATTTATGTTTTGTTGTCTAGCGCTTCCGGGCTCACGCGTAATAGCGAATGATCCACTCCGCCACGCAGCTTGGTTTATCCAAATGGTCGTTTTCAATGGTCACCTTGAAGGTCACCTCTATGGAGTCAGCCAATTCTTTCCACGCCAATAGAAAAATGCGAGCGCGAATTTTGGAATCGGACGGCACAGGCGCAGGAAAACGCACGCGGTTCAGGCCATAGTTCACGGCGAATTCGACACCGTCTTGAATATTGATCAACTCTTTCACAAAATAACCGATCAACGATAATGTGAGAAAGCCGTGTGCGATTGTCGTGCCGTAAGGTGATTCCTCGCTTGCCCGCTCGCGATTGACATGAATCCACTGCCGGTCCTCCGTGGCTTCCGCGAACTGATGGACGCGTTCCTGTGTGATTTGGAACCACTCGGTCACACCGAGCTCGTTCCCAATCATTTCTTTCAGCGCTTGCGGATTTTTGAGCATCAATGGCGGCATGCCAGTTACCCTATGCGTCGGCGTCCCGATGTTGCGATTAGTGCGAAACTCCAGGCCCAGAGCGCTGATTGCTCTTCCCCAGCTCCCACTTGGCGATGGACTCGATGTGCACTTCATCAGGTCCATCCGCCAGCCGCAGAGACCGAACGCCGGCCCAAGCGCTGGCCAGGAACGTGTCCTGCGAAACGCCCGCGCCTCCGTGAGCTTGAATCGCCCGATCCAAAACCCGCAGCGCCACATTGGGTGCCACGACTTTGATCATGGCAATTTCTGATCGCGCCGCTTTGTTTCCCACTTTGTCCATCATGTCCGCCGCCTTTAGCGTTAGCAGGCGTGCCTGTTCAATCGCGATGCGAGACATAGCGATATCCGCGCGAATCGTTCCTTGTTCCGCCAATGCTCTGCCGAAGGCCATCCGTGATTGCACCCGTCTGCACATGGTCTCGAGCGCACGCTCAGCCGCACCGATACATCGCATGCAATGATGAATCCTGCCAGGCCCCAGTCGCCCCTGTGCAATCTCAAATCCGCGGCCTTCGCCGAGTAACAAGTTGGTCTTCGGAACACGCACATCGTCGAACTGGATCTCAGCGTGGCCGTGGGGCGCATCGTCGTAGCCGAATACCGTTAACATCCGCACAATCTTTACGCCTGGAGCATCGAGCGGCACCAAAATCATGGACTGCTGTTTATGCGCGGCCGCGGAAGGATCGGTCTTGCCCATAAGAATCGCGACGTTGCAACGTGGGTCTCCTGCACCTGAAGACCACCATTTGCGCCCGTTAATCACGTAGCTATCGCCGTCTGCGACGATTCTCGCGCTGATGTTGGTAGCGTCCGAAGACGCCACATCCGGCTCCGTCATTGCAAAGCAGGATCGTATTTCTCCCGCAAGCAGGGGCTTCAGCCATTTCTCCTTTTGCTCCGCGGTGCCATAGCGAGCGAGCACTTCCATGTTCCCGGTATCTGGCGCCGAACAATTGAAGATCTCGGGCGCGATGTGACTGCGGCCCATGATTTCACATAACGGTGCATACTCCAGGTTGCTGAGGCCCGCGCCATTTTTGTCCTGCGGCAGAAATAGATTCCACAATCCTTGGTGCCGCGCCTTGGCCTTCAGTTCTTCAACAATTCGGGTGGGCTTCCATCGCGCCCGGGCGATCTCCGCTTGGAATTTCTCCTCGTTCGGATACACATGGGCATCCATGAAAGCTTGTAATCGCTGTAGTAGTTCCCTGGTCTTTTCACTGACTTCGAAATTCATAGAGAGTTCTTCATTTCCCGGTAAAGACCGGTGCGCGTTTTTCAACGAAATGTGCAACGCCTTCTTTGAAGTCCGCGCACTGCAAGCTGGCCAGCATTTCCTGCTCAGAACGTTCAAATGACACTGTCAGCGTTTCAAACATCGCTTCATACACTTGCCGCTTGATGTTGCGCATCGATCGCGGGCTGACGTTTGAGGCCAGGTCGATGGCGTACTCCCGCACCTTCTCCATGAATGTGTCGCGCGGATAGACTTGGTTCGCCAGTCCCATTCTCCACGCTTCCGCCGCATCGATCATTCTGGCGGAGAGCAACAGATCCAGCGCATTTGCGTGTCCCACAAGGCGCGGCAGCATCCACGCCATTCCGTACTCGGCTATCAGACCCCGCCGCGAAAAAGCTGTACCGAATCGCGCAGCATCAGAAGCAAACCGTATATCGCAATACAAAGCAATCACCAAGCCCAATCCCACTACCGGCCCATTGATCGCGGCAATCACGGGTTTCGTCACTGCCGGGAAATACGAATATCTGTGTTGAAAGTCAACTCGAACGCCGTCAGATTTTTTCTCCGTCTTTTGCACCGCCTGGGCCGTTCGCGCTGCATCGAGTCCCTTTTCGGCGACGGTGCTCAAGAGCGACATGTCTGCGCCGGCGCAGAACGCGCGTCCCGCCCCCGTCAGGACAATGACGCGAACGTTTTCATCGCGCTCCGCCTCTTCCACCGCGGAGCGCACTTCGCGTTCCATGATGGCAGTCCAGGCGTTGAGTTTGTCGGGACGGTTGAGCGTAATCGTGGCAATGCGGTCGGTCACCTGGTACACCGTTTCTTGATTTGGCATGGCGAGGCGAATTATATACAATGCAATCGCGTTAGTCACATTCATCTGTGTTAAACCATCATATTTCCACACGCGGGTCACGTAACGGGAGACTTCCATGCCATTCGTTATGAACGACGCCGTCAAAATATATTGGGATGAATGCGGCTCCGGCGAACCTCTGCTGCTTATCATGGGCCTCAGCTATCCCTCCTATATGTGGCATCGTAGCCGGCCCGTCCTTGCCCAGCGCTATCGCACCATCGTTTTCGACAATCGCGGCATCGGCCAAAGCGATGTGCCTCCGGGCGCCTATTCCATGGCGTTGATGGCCTCGGATACAGCCGCTGTGCTGAATGCTGCCGGTGTGGAAGCTGCGCATGTATTTGGTATTTCCATGGGAGGCATGATCGCGCAGGAATTTGCGCTTCAATATCCGAAGCGGGTGCGCTCGTTGATTCTGGGTTGCACCGCTGCGGGCGGGCCCCATGCCGTGCGAGCCGAAGCCGCGGTGATAGAGACCTTGTTGCGTCAAGGCATGACACCTGAAGAATCCCGGGAGGCTATCACGCCATTCATTTATGACTCCGCCACTCCACGCGAGCGCATCAACGAAGATATGGCTATCCGCATGAAGTGGTACCCCACCCCACAGGGTTATGCAGGCCAGTTACAAGCCATTTTTGGCTGGGAAGCTTACAGTCGCATCGCGCAGATCAGCGCCCCTACGCTCGTCATCCACGGCGAAACCGACAGACTCATTCCCGCGGCCAACGCCAAATTAATCGCTGAGCGAATTCCGGGAGCTAGCTTGGTGTTGATTCCCCATGCCAGCCACATCTTCGAGACCGACCAGCCTGCTGCAGCCCACCAGGCGATTTTGGAATTCCTCGGCGCTCAGCATGACGGCTCGCGAGCAACCCACGCGTAGGTTAACCGTATCGCTTCCTATCCAAGGTCTATTTCGTCGCCCGCCTGCGCGCGCCGAAGCAGTAGGAGTTCGCGTTCGGCTTGGAGCAAAATCAGGCCCCTAGTTTGTTCGATTGCAGTTTGGGAATAGACCGGCGGTGTCGGGTGTCGGGCGTCCTACGCCGGATGATCCAACGAAGGGATTTCGAATGGTGAGTCGTCCATCAATTGTCTGGCCATCGTGAAGGTCGAAGCCCGAGCGGGCATTGGCCTCTTCTCGATCAAAAACAAATCCGGGAGGCAAAGGACGTCTCAGTTTGCGTAAACGAGCGAGCGCGTGAGGTTTGCTTTGATCGCGGCTCACTTCGAACACACGCTCACGAGCA
Organism: uncultured Acidobacteriota bacterium; assembly: GCA_963705755.1. Taxonomy (GTDB): domain Bacteria; phylum Acidobacteriota; class Terriglobia; order Acidiferrales; family UBA7541; genus Acidiferrum. Next base: position 17,377 of record CAVPKZ010000073.1, read on the forward strand.
ATTCGAATCTCGATCTGGTCGCCTTCTTTGAGATCGAGCTCGTCAACCACAGCCGTTGGCAACCGCACTGCCAAACTATTGCCCCATTTAGATACCTGCATTGCTCCCCCTCAATATACATTCCTATTGTATATCTCAACGAGATTTCTTCGGAAATTCCTAAGAATGTCCTTCTATCAGGCGAAGGGGTTAGAGATCGTGACGCTTCCAATCTGCTGTCCATCCTGAAAGTCTTCGCTGTACAGAACTACACACTGCCCTTCTATCGCAGAAGCTACGACCAGCGAATCGTACCAAGGCAGCTGGAACCTGGCGCCAATCCGCAGGGCCTCTCCATACAAACCTTGCGAGGAGTGTACTGACAGGAGCGGACGAAAGGTGGTCGACAAGTATTGTTCTGCTTCGATGCTACTCATGGGTTTTGAGAAGCGGCGCAGAGCAACATTAAAGAACTCCTGCACCACTTGATAGCTGACTATGCCGGCACGCGTCTCGATTGCACTTCTGATCAGCTCGCTGGCCCGCGCAGCCTTCTTCGGCGAACTCGCGTCGAAGGAATATACGAAGATGTTTGTATCGAGAAAGAATCTACCGTTCATTCATCTCGTCTCGGCTGAATCGCCGCCCAGGCTGTACATGCTTCAGCCGCTTCATTAGAGCGTCAAACTGCTGGGTGCCGCCGCTTCGTGCTGTAAATAGTTCTAGCCATTCGCGGAACACCGCATTAAGCGTCGTATGCTGGGATTTGGCTAACAGGCGGGCTTCCTCGATCAGTCGCTCATCTGCACTGAGGGTGATGTTTTTCATACTACGCCAGTGTACACGATTCTCGTGTGACTGACAAATTCCGTCCTTAAGTCACACAGAATCAACGGACCTGTATTTTTATGTTTTCTCATAACCCGAAAGGTCGTCAGTTCAAATCTGCCCCGCACCGTGGGCGCTTAGCAGGAAAATCCTCTAAGCGCCCTTCTTATTTGAGCTACGAGTTGCGCCCGTTGCCCCAAATTGACCTCCTATTTCAGGATCAAGACTCACCCCACTGGTTCCCGATACAGCTTCCGTTAGAAACCTAATGGGCAGGATCAGCTTGAGTTCAGACTTAGGCTGGCGCAAAACCGTCGGTGCCAAACTAGATATTCACCAAACGCGGTACAACGTTTGTTGCATTCATAGTGCGTCGTTCAATATATGTTGCGCACAGGCAAGCACTTCGATAAGATTCGCGGCAACTTATTTCGACCTGCGTACCGATCAGGAAAGGTGATCTTACCTGCGGTCCCGGGCCACCGGTAAATATGCCGCCGCACCCGTCACTTTGATTTTCAGGCACCTGGCCACGCGAACGGAGCATTCGAATGTCTATTGCAAGAATCGCACTTATTTTGTTGCTGGCAGAAATTCCTTTAGCTTGGGGACAAGAAACGCCGCCTCCGCCCTCGCAAGCTCTTTTTCAATATCAAGAAGTCATGGTGCCAGTTCGCGATGGCGTGCATTTGCAAACTGTGATCCTGACTCCCACGAACACGACCAAACCGCTTCCCATTCTTTTTCGGCGGACTCCCTACGGAGTGCCGGCAAAAGCTCCAGAGCAGATGGCAGCTTCCCTCAAGGAATTGGCACAGGACGGCTACATTTTCGTGATTCAGAATTTGCGCGGACGTTTCAAGTCCGAAGGCTACTTCAAACTTTCCTCCGAGGTGGATCTCGCTGATCCGAAGGCAACCAATGAGACCACGGACGCATACGATTCGATTGAGTGGCTTATCAAAAACGTCCCCAATAATAATGGCAAAGCGGGAATGTATGGCGTCTCTTACGATGGCCTGACTACCGCGCTCGCTCTTTTACATCCGCATCCCGCGCTGAAAGCGATCAGCGAACAGGCTTCGCCCGTGGACCAGTGGATGAACGACGACGATCACCGTTATGGCGCGCTGCGCGAAAGCTACGATTTCGAATATGCAGTGCTCGAACAAGCGGACAAAAACAAGAATACTAATTTTGTATTCGAGACTTACGATACTTTCGAGTGGTATCTCAATCTTGGCCCACTCTCGAACATAAATGAGAAATATCTTCACGGCAAAATTCCCTACTGGAACGATAGCGTCGCGCATCCTGATTACGACGACTTCTGGAAGAAAGAAGCGTGGGTCCGTCAATTGCACGCTTCGACGGTCCCGAACCTCAACGTGGCCGGCTTTTGGGACCAGGAAGATCCCTGGGGACCATGGCAGATTTTCCGGCAAGCCGCGGAGAACGATCCAGACCGTACAAACTTCATTGTCGCCGGCCCGTGGTTTCACGGGGAGTGGCAAACGGCCAAGGGCGACTCGATCGGCATCATTCCTTTTGGGGGACATGAAACGGCGCGCGAGTTTCGCGAAAATATCGAAGCCGCTTTTTTCCGCTACTATCTGCACGGCGTGGGAGAAAAGCCTGATTGGCAGGCTTGTACCTTCCAGAGCGGCTCCAACAGGTGGCATAAATATGCCGCGTGGCCTCCAAAGGAAGCCAAATCCACAAAACTTTATCTTCATTCCGACGGCACGCTTTCTTTTGTGGCGCCCGAAAACTCAAAAACCAGCAAGCCCTTCCGCGAATACACGTCCGATCCGGCCAATCCTGTTCCCTATCGGCAGCGCCCGATCTCTCCCACCTATCCCGGCGGAGACTGGCGCACCTGGGAAGTTGCCGATCAACGGTTTGTGGATCATCGTCCGGACGTATTGAGTTACGTAAGCGCGCCCCTGGACCATGATCTGGTCATCACCGGACCACTCTCTGCCGAACTATTTGCGTCCACTTCGGGTACTGATTCCGACTTCGTGGTGAAGCTGATTGACGTATATCCGCAGGATGCGCAGAAGCCAGATTGGGATCCAGAAAAAGGCCCCAAGCCCGGTCAGTACGCCCAATCGTTGAACGGATACGAATTGCCGGTCGCGATGGAAGTACGCCGGGGACGTTACCTGCAAAGCTTTGAACAGCCCCACGCGCTAGCAGCAAACCAACCGATCAAGTGGGATGTACCACTGCGGGATCACGACCACGTTTTTCTGAAGGGACACCGCCTTATGGTGCAGGTGCAGTCCACCTGGTTTCCGGTGATCGATCGCAATCCACAAAAGTTTGTCCCAAGCATCTACAAAGCTCAGGCGAGTGATTTCACTCCGGCCACTCAGCGGGTCTATTCAACGCCCGAGTTCCCGTCGCACCTGATTCTTCCGGTTATGCCGTGAACATCATCGAGGGCACGGATCTTGCTGTTTGCGTGATGGCTTCGAATCACGGTTTCTACTGCAAGCCTCAACGCAGGTCGAAAGCTTGGAGGCTTAAGTGTCAGAAAAGGGAAGCTCACCGCAGCAGGTAATTGTTTATTTGCTGCTCGTTTTTGTCCCGCTGCGGCTTGCCGCGGCCGTCGAACCCTCCACCCGTACCTCTGCCCCAGAAAACCCGAGCTTTTGTTTGTCCGTGACGGTGCCCTCAATGGTCGAGGTTGTCTGCGCGCGCAGAACATGCGGAAGGGCAAATAAACCGACAAGCAGTGCAATTACGGACGCGGCACAAAATTTGCTGAACATGCGGCAGCGAAAGTACTCGTTCATACAACCTCCACCATTCGAAAATCCCACCCCGTTGACGACAGCCGCTTACTCACCCGATTCGGTGCCATTTCCCGGGCGATACCAGCGGTGATCGGCACGATCTTCCTCTTCACTTCGGCGAAGCAATTCCAGCGAGCGCTCCGTCTGGGTATGCGCGCAAGCAATCAAAATAGTTCCGAGCAGGCTGAAAGGTGCGACGTAAGACCCGCCAAACGAGGGACTAGCAACGGAAGCGATGCAACTGTCATCGCAAATGCGAGCGATCGGCGATGTTTCACTGTCGGTAATGCCAAACGTTGGTACGCCGAGTTTTTTGGCGCGAATAGCAGCCTCCACCGTGTCGCGGAGACATTGGCCAAAACTAATAGCGATGAGCAGATCCTGGCGGCCCAAACTCCTCACCCGTCGCTGCACATTTCCAGTGCTGCCCACAGGAGCCTCGGCGTTGAATCCGAGGGTCATCAGGCCGTAACCCAAATGCCAGCTCAACGCCGCGGCCAGGTCGATCCCCACGATCAGAATTCTACGAGCGCGTTTGACCTGCTTTGACAAAGCGATAATTTTTTCCGGATTGAGAGAGGACTGCAGCGCCTGCAGGTTCCGAAGATCCATTTCCATGCCATGCCGAATCCGGTCAGTAACAGTGCGCTTCTCCTTCGACGCAGCCTTCAGAACGGCGTAGGGAGTAATTTGCGTAACAAAATGCGCCCGCAAATCGGCGGTGAACGCGGCGTACTTGTTGTAGCCCAGCGCTTGAATGGTCCGAACAATGGTGGCCGCGTCAACGTTGTAGCGTTTAGCGAGTTCTCTTGAAGATAAGTAAAAAGTGTCTGCGGGATTTTCCAAGATCAATCGGAGCAGCTCTCGCCGGCTCGGGTTTAGCTTTTCTCCCACCGAGGCGAAACGCTTTTCTAGCGTGGTCGGCCCCTGCCGGAGATGTCCCGTAGGCTGGCCTGTCTGAGAATTACGGATTCGATTCGATCGATTCAGTACAAAGCTCCCAACCCCAAGTCGCTCTGAACAAAGAAGGAAAGAAATATGGGTTAAGCGAATACAGCGCTTGTTGCACGTTGTCAAGCGCTTTCAATATGTGTTGCATGCATTTGTTTTGCAGATGCATCGCGGGTGGTATCGGGCCGGGGATTACGCAACGCAAATTACATTAACTTCAGTGCCAGCGGACAAAGGACAGACCGGCGCACTCTACTTCATGGCGAACGAAAACGACCTTGTCTAGCAGCCCGTGGTGGAACCACATTCTCCTGAGTGGCGGAGTTTGTATCTGAGATAGCTAGCGTTCATTTTGAGGCCGGCACAGTCGATGCCGGGAAGAAAAACGATTTGAGTGAATCTTGAGCGCTGAGTAGCGATGGAACAGTAGCAAAAGCGCAAAAAGCAGCGATGACTGTCGGTTTTTGTACTCCCGTGGAGTACCGGAGCCCAGCAGAGAGCGGAAGATCAGGCTCAGATTGAACGCGCCGACGTGAATCAACAGTCGTTTAAGAATGTTCCGGTGACCTCGGAGATGGGTCCTTCTCATTCCGCCAGTATCGTAGCAATGTGCAAAACTTCGCTCGATCAGCTCGCCCCGCTTCCGTAGCAGACCCTTTCCATAGGTCCCGTTTACGCGGCGCCGGTTCGCATACACCGCCTGTTGTTGCTCGCCCTTGCCGTCCCAGTGCCGCTGACCCTTCTGTTTCTTTTCCGGAATGTAGGTCCGCACTTCCGCGTTCTTCAGCATCACCAGCGTCTCGCCGCTATGGTAGCCCTTGTCGGTGACTGCTTCTGCGATCCCCTGCGGATGCATTTTCGGCTTCTGATTCGGTTCTTCTGTCCCGATCAGCTCGGCGCCATTTTCACCTGCTTGTGCCAGGGTCTCTATCACCGTCGTGGTATCTCCCTGGTCGGCTTCCTGTAACGTCACCGCCAACACTGCACCGGTCTTCAAATCCACCGCATGCTCCGCTTTGTGTGCCAGATGCGTCCGACCATCTTTCATCTTGGTGATCCGCGCGTCTCCATCATGCGCATTGACCCAATCTTTATTACTGGCTTTGTTCTTCCGCGGGCGATCCAACTGCGCCAGATCTTCGCGTGTCGGCGTTGCGATTCCCGATTTCCTCGCCAATCCTTTCAGAAATTCCTCGTAACTCTCGCCATTGTCTCGTCGCACGATGGAACGCATCGCCGCGTTGGCCTCCAGCGTGGTCGCGTCGATCCCCACGGTCTTGCCCTTCAGCAGTCCCTGATCTCTCAGCAATTCCAAAATCCAGAAGAAAACCTCGCGATGCGTCTCCACATCGATCAACCGTCGCGTTCGCGAAATCGTCGAATGATCCGGCGTCTGCTCATCTAACCCCACTCCCAAAAACTTCCGCAGCCCGAGGGAATCCGCCGCTCGCCAGGCGATCCCTCGCTCCGAATCTATCCCTTCAAAATATCCCACCAGCAGCAATCGAAAATAAATCCCCGGCGTCACCGATGGTCGCCCGTTGTTCTCGGCGTAAAATCTTGCGCACTCCTGCTCCGCAAACTCGTCGAACTGTTTCGATTCCAATAACTCATTCACCCGCGCGTAAAAAGGATGACCCGGCCCCTTGGCCAATTCATTGTGACTGATCCACAACCGCTCTTGCCGCTGTCTCCGCCTTCGTGTCCCCATTCCCATCGGCACTTCTCCCAGAATTCAATGGCATTCTACGAGAAACAAAAACGGAAACAAGTTACTTCAGGTTACAAAATCAAAATGTCGGGGTTGCACCACGGGCTGCTAGGGCTTGAAACAATCATGGACCAGCCAATCCCCCGCGGAGATTTTCATTTCAAGTAGTTAATCGACTTAATTATGTGAGGTGGCCGCCGAAGCGGCTTGAGGACGAAGTCGCTGCAATTTGTGTAAATGATCCAGAAACTCCTGCATTCCTTCACCGGTCTTTGCGGATAGCTTTAAAATCTGCATGCCCGGTCGCACCGCCTCGATGTTTCGATCAAGGGCTTGCTCGTTAAAATCCACGGCTGCGGCGAGATCCATCTTGGTGATCACGGCGACGTCCGCGCTATTGAAAATTGTTGGATATTTTAAGGGTTTGTCCTCTCCCTCTGTAACCGATAGAAGCACCAGCCGCAAATCTTCTCCCAGGTCGTACGACGACGGACAAACGAGATTTCCTACATTTTCGACAAACAGAAAATCGAGCTTGCCGGTATCCCATCCGTCCAACGCTTTCTGAATCATGCTGGCTTCCAGATGGCAGAGCGTGCCGGTCGTAATTTGTTTGACCGGAGCGCCGCTACGAGCGAGCCTGTCAGCGTCGTTTTCCGTAGCCAGTCGCCCACCAGCGCCGCAACACGATAGTGTGGTCGAAGCAGTGTCAATGTTCTTTCAAGGAATGTCGTCTTACCCGAGCCCGGGCTGGAAACCAGGCTTACCGCCAATATTCCTTCGTTGCGGAAGCGTTCGCGCAAACACCGGGCGATTACATCGTTTTGTTTCAAAACATTTTTCCTGACTTCCACCATCCGAGGTTCGGCACTCATTCTCTGATCTCCAGAGCAAACACTTCCAGCTCTTTTCCGCGCATCACTTCAGCGCTCGGCGTGCCGCACTCCGCACAGCAAAAATACTGAATAGAATGTACGGGACGCTGTGCTCTGCATTCGGAGCAATAAATCTCCACCGGAATTTCCTCAATGATCAATTGCGATCCTTCCAGCGGCGTAGTTTCGCAGGCCATCTCATACGAGGAGAGCAATGCGTCCTTAACGACACCCGACAAAAGTCCCAGCCGCAAATGTACGGCTTGAATCTGCACGTTGCCGCGGAGCTCCGCTTCTTCCTGGGCCATCTCCACGATGCTCATGGCTATCGATAGTTCATGCATTTCTTAACGTCCCGCCTACAAACATGAAATCATCTGCGCCCGTCACGCAGCCCGCTCCGCACATTTGGAATTCTCTTCTCCTAAAAAGCCGAATACTTCCGGAGTATCGAATGCCGCCAAAGTAGCTTGCCCCAAGCTGATGCCTCCATCATTCGCAGGTACCGCATGATTCGTCCATATCACCAAAGAGTCGCGCTCCAACAAAGTTTTCAAGTCGCTCAGCAGCATCTGATTTTGGAACACGCCTCCTGACAAGACGATCGTGTCCGTATCGTACGTTGAACACAATTCCTTCACAGCGTCGCAAACTCCTAAAGCGATTCCACGATGAAAGGCGCGCGCAATCTCATGCACATCTCGTCCGCGCGCGCGATCTTCAACAACTCCCCGCAACAACGGACGAAAGTCCAATTCGCCACCCGAATACGGAAATGGATAACCTTCGGTCCCGGCTGATTTTCGCGCAAACTGTTCGAGCCACATGGCGGCTTGGCCTTCAAACGTTGTCTCGCGCGTAAAACCGGCCAAGGCAGCGGCCGTATCAAAAAGTCGTCCCATCGAAGTTGTGGGGAAGGTGCGCATATTTTTGCGCACCAGGCGCTGAGCGTCGTGATAACGGACTCCAAACGAAAAGGGTTGAGCCGTGACATCCGGCAGGTCATGCAATTGTTCGAGGAAACCTGCTGCAGCTTGAACTGGATATGACGAGGCCGCATCCCCACCGGGCAACAACGCACTCCGCAAATGTGCGACGCGTTCGAATCCGGAACGCACGCTGCCGGCAAAAATCTCGCTGCCCCAGATGCTGTGGTCGTCACCATACCCGGTTCCATCGAAGCTCACCGCAATCACACGCTGGTCCCAAGCGCCGCGTTCAGCGATCACCGAAGCAACGTGGGCACGATGATGTTGCACAGCTCGTTTCTCGGCGGCCGCAAGTTCCAGCGCATGCAAGGTCGATACGTACTGGGGATGTGCATCGTGCACGATCAATAATTTGTTGGGCTGAATCTCATACATGGCGAGTAGGTCACGCACCGTAGCCTGAAACGCGCGAAAAGCCTGGTAATGATCGAGGTCGCCAATGTGCTGGCTCACGAATGCCTGGCCGTCGACGACCAACGTGATGGTGTTCTTTAGATCCGCCCCCAATGCAAGGATTGGGCGCTCCGACGGAAGAGCAGCAACAGCGCCAGGGGCGTATCCGCGGGCACGCCGAAGAATTGCGGGACCAAAAACACCGGCGCGAACAACGGAATCGTCCACGCGACGCGCGATGCCGCGCTCGCCGATCAAGAATCCATCCGCGATACCTGAAAGCTGCTCTATCGCCTGATCATCTTCATACGCTATCGGCTCATCGAGCGATTCGCACTGGTCATAACGAGAATCTCTGGCGCGCCAGCTTCAAATAGCAAGTGGTGCAAAGGAGTGTAGGGCAGCATTACGCCCAGCTCATCATTATCTGGAGCAACTTCAGGTAACTGTACTTTTGCAGGAGCAAGCACGATCGGCCGGGCCACAGACATCAACAGTTCTTCCGCTTCGGGCGTGAGTTCGACCAAGCCGCGAGCGACAGACATGTCCGCAGCCATCAACGCAAACGGTTTTTCCTTGCGATATTTCCGCATTCGCAACGCTGCGACAGAATTCGCATTTCGGGCATCGCAGACCAAGTGATAACCGCCCAAACCTTTGATCGCCAAAATCTCGCCGTTTGTGAGGCGTTGGACTGCTACGCGAACAACCTCATCCTCATCATCGCCACGCTCAGTCTCCTTGCCCGATTGAAAATAATAATGTGGCCCGCAACAGGGGCACGCAACCGGCTGCGCATGAAAACGTCTGTTTGCTGGGTCGCCATATTCCGCAGCGCAGTAGCCGTCGAGAGGCCATTCGGCCATCGTCGTGTTGCAGCGATCGTACGGCAACCTTTCAATCACCGTGTAGCGCGGCCCGCAATTGGTGCAATTTATGTATGGATAGTGGTAGCGCCGATTCTGCGGATCGAAAACTTCGCGCAAGCAATCTGCACAGACCGGCAAATCTGGAGACACACGGACAGTCGGTTTGCGCTGCCGTTGGCTGGTAAGAATCAAAAACTCGGTACATCCAGCGGCCTCGGCGGGCATCACTCGCAGCGTCACAATCGAGGCAGCAGGCGGCGGCTGGGTTTTCAGCTCTTCAATAAATACTCGCAGCGTCTTTTCTTCACCTTCGAGGTGAATCTCAACCCCTTCTTCCTCGTTCAATACCCAGCCAGTGAGTCCGTTTGTGCGTGCCAAGCGATAAACGAAGGGACGAAACCCCACGCCCTGCACCACGCCGCGTACTTTGATGGAATATGCGTTCAACATAGCGTCACTTTGCGGCTACGATGCAGCCCCTACCCTGCCACCCCACGCGGACGACCCTTCCATCCTCCACAAGAATCGGCACGCTGTAAGGTGCGGGGGCGATCTCTCGCATGCGAGCCAACGCCTGCGGGTCCGATTCCACGTCAAACTCCTGAAAATGCTTCCCCGACCATTCCAGCCATTCGCGCATCTCGCTGGTGTACGGGCAACTCGCTGTGCCGTAGAGCTCCAGGTTAGGCATTCGCGAATCCCTCCATCGCGTCGCGAAGAATGTGATAAATCGACGCCTGAACTTCCTGAATGCGCGGAATGTAATCGGAGCGCACGATCAGCGGAAAATCCGCCAGACCACGACGAACGATTTCGCCGCCGTCATAACCTAGCAACGCAACAGTGAGCATTCCGCGCTTGCGGGCCTCTTCCAGCGCCATAACAATATTTCGAGAGCCGCCGCTAGTGGAAATCGCCACTGCGACATCATTCTTTTGCGCGTGAGCAATCAGCTGCCGCAGGAAAATCAGTTCGGTTCCCACATCGTTGGCGATGGCGGAGATATTCGCAGGCTCCATTGAGAGTGAAACCGCGGGTACGGGCCGGTAATTTGAGGGCGGCATTACGCAATCCAGCGCCCAATCATTGGCATCCGTCGCGGAACCCCCATTGCCAAAAATGATCAGCTTGCCCCCGCGCTGGATTCGCTCGTTCATCGCTATCGCCGCGTTGCCTATAATCTCTGATTCCTCCTGGGCGACACGCTCGCGCAGATGTGCATCATCACGCACTTTCATCTGAATGGACGCGGCAACCTCTGCGACTGCGGTAACCGTTTTCTGCTTGTCTTTGCCGAGGAAGGGATACAAAAATCCCGCGTCGCCCACCTCATGACCCATTTCACGATGCTCGAAAAAGACGTGCACGCTCTCCCACAGCGTGTGGTACAGAATCTCGATCATTTCTTGATGTATGAAAGCATCCTGTTTGCTGGGTACTACCGCGTAGAAACCTTGTGGACCGGGCAGCGCAAATGTCATCGCCTGGCGTTTCTGCGCACTTTCCAGTGCCGCCCAAACTTCGGGATCGCCTTCCGGCGGACCAAAGCCCATGACTATATCGTCCGGTTGGAGGAGTACTTCAAGCCATGGGCGGAACAGCAGAGAAAGATCAAGCGCCGGGAGCGCGCGTTTACCTACAATAACCGGGTGCACAAACTCCACGGAAACGTGTTGCGCGTCGGTGGCGTAAGGTCCGCGGCCGAAAGCCAGCAAGCGGCCTCCGCGAAGAAATCGCTCGGACATTTCGCGGCAGGCTTCGGCAAGCCGTGAGGCTTCTCGCGCGAAAAACTTTTCAAAGATTACATTGCGTGCAAGCAGCTTTTGCTCGATTTGGGTTCCAAATTCGCAACGCGTGGCCATAAATTTCCTAACAAATACGAGGCAGCGGATCGCCAACGAGCATATCAACCAATCGCATGCCGCCATAAAGCGTGGTGACGAGAACGGCGCTAGCGGGCTGCTCCCTAACCTCACCAATTATTTCCGCTTCGTTTCCGCCGGGCGCTTCGCGTAATGCCTGCAACGCGGTCTCCGCAAGTTCAGCCGAAACAATCGCGAGAAATTGACCTTCATTAGCAATGTGCAAAGGATCTAGTCCCAAAAGTTCGCAAGCTCCGCGTACCGTATCTCGCAGAGGGATTTTTTCTTCGAACAAAACAATTCCGTGCCCACAGTCCCTGGCAAGTTCGTTCAGTGAAGTAGCCACTCCCCCGCGCGTCGGGTCACGCATCCACCGCACACCAGCACCCGCCGCACGCACCAAGGCCTGAACCAGTGGAAGCACTGAGCGTGTATCCGAGCGCAGCTCCGCTTCCAGATCAAGCTCACCCCGGGCAAGCAGAATGGTTATGCCGTGATCTCCAACAGGTCCGGAAAGTAGAACTTTATCGCCCGGCTTCACGGAGCTCGCAGAAATTGTAACTCCCGGAATCAGCCGCCCAATTCCTGTTGTAGTGATGTACATATGATCAGCCTTGCCGTGCTCGACGACTTTCGTGTCACCGCCGGCGATAACCACGTCCTGCTTGCTGCGCGGCTTTCCCCATGGCACGGACTTCCGCCTCAAGAATCTCGGTGGGTAATCCTGCTTCGAGTACAAACGTCACAACAATCGCTTCGGCTTTCGCACCGGATACAGCAAGGTCATTCACCGTGCCGTTTATCGCTAATTCTCCAATGGAACCGCCAGGAAAACTCAGCGGCTTGACCACAAAACTATCGGTGGTCATGGCGATTCGCGTGCCATTAATTTGGATATGAGCGGCATCGCCAAGCGGGCCTGAGTTAGAGCCAAAGAGTAGTGGAGCAAATAATCCTTCCACTAATCTCCGGCTTGCTTTGCCGCCGGCGCCATGCGCCATTTCGATCTGCGGTTCGCGGAACCTGATCTTGCCAGCAAAGTTTTCCATTTTCTTTTCACACACTCACACTACGCTGGCAAGATTTGCATTCGAAATCGTGACCGGCTTGCGGTGCTGGTAATTGTAAAACGCGGCACATGAACCTTCCGAGGACACCATCAACGCCCCAACCGGGCTTTCAGGCGTGCATTCCTGCGCGAATAGCTTGCATTGCGCAGGCTTCAGAACGCCCTTCAACACCTCGCCGCATTGAGCGGCCTTAGGATCGGTGATGCGGATGCCTGGAACATTGAATCGACGCTCAGCATCCCACTGCGCGTAGGAATCTCTTAGGCGCAGAGCCGACTGCGAAATGAACCCCAGGCCGCGCCATTCGAAATACGGCCGCAGTTGAAACACTTCGTTCATGGCTTTCAACGCCGCGCGGTTTCCTTCCCACGGGACGACGCGCTTGTATTGATTCTCAACTTTGGCTTCGCCGTTTCTCAATTGCCGCAGCAACATCACAATGGATTGCAAAAGATCGAGCGGCTCAAATCCGCACACCACGATGGGCTTGCCTTCATCGCTGGCAATCCATTCATAGGGCCGACAGCCAATTACCGTCGAACAGTGGCCGGGTCCGATGAAACCATCAAGCCGCATATCCGGCGAATCCAGAATCGCGCGGATCGCGGGAATGATCGTCACGTGATTGCAGAACACGGAAAAATTCTGCAACCCTTCCGCCTTGGCTCGCTGCAGCGTTAAGGCTGTGGACGGAGCGGTCGTTTCAAATCCAATCGCAAAAAACATGACATGCTTGTCAGGGTTCTTTTTGGCGAGCTTAATCGCATCCGTAGGCGAATACACGATGCGCACATCCGCACCGCGTGCTTTATGTTCCAGCGGACTTCCGTGCGCGCCGGGCACCCGCATCATGTCGCCAAAGGCCGCAAAGATTACATTCGGCTGAGCCGCGATAGACAGTCCATCGTCGATGCGTCCCATGGGCAACACGCACACCGGACAACCGGGCCCGTGAATGAGATCGATATTTTCGGGCAGCACATCTTTCAATCCAAAGCGATAAATTGCATGCGTGTGGCCGCCGCAAACCTCCATCAGCCGGTAATGCCGATGCGGATCAGTGAGCCGGCGGATTTCTTCCGCCGTCTTCATAATTAATTCTGGATTTCGGAATTCGTCTACGAATTTCATGTTAGCTCCCCAGAGCTAGGTGATTCGTTTCTCTTCCACGTCTTCTAGGCCATAGCCACGAACCTCTTCGATCGCCGCTTCGCTTTCTCCCAACATCTGCAGTATATGCATCTGGTCGAGAGCCTCTTCTTCGCTGATTTTGCTCATGGCAAAGCCAACGTGGATAAGCACCCAATCGCCCGTCTTGGGCTTATCTTCCTGCAACAATCCCAAGTCCACTCTTCGCCGCACGCCCATCACATCAACCAGCGCGGAGTGCGTAGCGTCGGAAGTAATCTCTATAATCTTCCCCGGTATTGCCAGGCACATTCTGCATCCTCCCGTCGCTTCCAGTTTTTCGCCCCGATGATCCATGCCAAATCCCACGCAACTCAGGAATCTTTTTTCGCGATGATATCGAACGCCAGTTTAAGTTCGTCCTTCACCTTAAGCGCTCCGACTGCAACAGAAACCAGCCTGATCTTGAAATCTGACTGCTTGATCGAGAATTCGCCATAAGCGCGAAGCTTATCGTCCCCAGGAGCCACGTTCGCGGATATAGTCTGCGGCCGGGTAACACCGTGGAGAAACAAATCGCTTTCAATCTTCAGGACGTAGAACGATTCACCAAGCTTCATTCCCGAAACTTGCCTGCTCTCAAAGGCGATTTCCGGGAATCGTTTTACCTCCAGCACCTGGTCATTCATGGTGCGCGTAATTTCGGCGCGATCTTTCTCGCTAACATCGTTCTGCACTTCGAACGAACCGGCGTTGATGGTAATCCCCACGCAACTCGCCGCCAGGTTGTCGGGCGAAAAGGTCACCTCACCGGAGAAATCTCGAATCCCGATCACCGGATTATGGCCAAATCCTGATAACAGGCCGGCGGCAAAAGCGCGCACCGTAAAGCGGCTGGCCGCGGTATCAATCGTGTAATGCACGGCCGAAGTCTCTGGCGACATTTTTATCCCGGTTGCTGAATCCATAGTGCCTTACCTGTTCGAACACCACTCACATCGCGCGCAATTTGAAATACCGCTCCACATCCGGAATCAGATTGCCAAGCACATTTTTGAGCGGACTTTGTTCCACATACCTCCGTACCGCTGGGTTGGACAGAATAATTCCAGCGTCGATCACGAGAAGCGCTACGCCGCCCAGCATGACTAGCGTGTCTCGTTCATTCGACGGCCGGGCCTCGTGATGCGCTACGTTTGTAGTGCTCAGTTTCATCGCCATTGCCTATCCTTTCTGAGATTTTCTTTCTTCGCGTTCGTCGCCAACCAATGGCCATTCGCCGTTGAGAATTCTGGTTACCAGCGACTCCGTCAACTCAACGGCGCGCTCTATGGCAGTCTCAACAACCTCGCTAAGCCCCATTTGACCTTCTTCGGGCCCGAGTGTTGCCGGTTCGCACCCCACAAGGAGAATCCGCTGGAGTGGCGCGCCCATGGACTTGGCCATACACAAAACATTCATGGGATTCATGGCGTGGGCGTCGACAGAGATTTGCGAACCATTCGGCGAATTAACTGAAGTCAAATCTGGTTCGACTACGTATAAAGTGCCAGGCTCATCACCACGCGGGCACGCATCGATGAGAATCGTTACCTGCGGACCGTCGGTCAGGGCATACGCAAGGTCTAGTCCGCGAATGCCGAAATCAATAATGCGCACACCTTCCGGGAAGGTCCGCTGAGACAGACGTTGCGCGACTTCCACGCCAAATCCATCATCGGCCAGGAAAATATTTCCAATGCCGGCTACGAGTATCGCGGGGGCCGACACGTTCGTTGAAGCGATGGGCTCGTCCGGACCGAGAGGCTCAACCTCTTCGGGAAAAAAGAAAAAACGATGCCCTGGCTGGCGCATCATTCCAATGTCACGGCCGGGATCATCGTCGGCCACAACGCAGATGTGAAACTTTCCTTCGTAATCCTGTTCAATGGACTCAATGACCGCGGTCTTGCCAGCCAGCGCCATGTCGAAAATGTCAGCGCGCTTGCCGGGACGCAGCCGCACGCGATCCCCGACTTTCACATCAGCTTCGCCAATCCGCAAAGTATCGAGCGGACTTTTAGCCTCAAGCAGATTCCACTCCCACTCATTCATTGCTGGTCCTCTATTGTTGGACGCATTCCACGCAAGACTCCATGGAGCTTCAGGAATTGTTCCTCGGGCAACGCTTCAGTTCGTTCCAGGATTTGCCGGGCGCGTTCGTCGCCATTACGCATCTCGCGTTTTTCATCTTCGGTTAAAGTCAGAATTCGCAGGGCGAGAATCTCGTCGATCTCCGTACCATCGAACAAATCGCCCGCGCTTTCGGGAGCAATTTGCGGATAGTCGTACAAGATGATCGGCGACGATAGCATGGCGTCGCGTTGATTCTCCTCGCCTACGAGAACCGGCCAGGTCCCCACGTTTTTGCACTGCGCGGCAAATTCCTTTAGTTCTCCGGGAGTATCCAAAAGCGAAACGAATTCCCCGTTTTCAACGCCAAGAATGCTGTGCGCGGAAAGCAAAGAACGCATCAACGCACTATCGCGGCTGGCGGACTCGGGATCAGAGACACTGCCCTCATTCGCAACTTCAAATGTAATTTTGTAAAGATCTTCGTTGATACGAGAGGCACTCAAGCCGACTCGCGCGAGGATGGATCCCTGTGTGCGCACGATCGCCGTCATTCGACCGTCCGCGTCGCACACCGACTCCGTGGATTCGCTAGGTGGAAATACGATCACCTTGCTTACTGGCGCGTACATTAATTCATCGAGGTGAGGCGCTTCGACAATTACGTCACGTTCGGCGGCTTCCTGCCATCCCTGGGACGGTTGCTCTGCCGTTTGTGAGCTTTGCGCTCGACGCGCAGTTCTTGATATGGCCTGAAGGAACCGGACTTTCACAGTGAGCCCAGTTTGAGCGCCGCCCTTCACCAAGCATTCAGTTCGCGTGAACCACGGGTCAGTTCCGTGCTGCGCTTCGCTGTAGTTTCGCGGGTAAACCAGGCCGAAATTCCAGCGCTGGCGATTTTTCACAGACGAAGGGCGATAGGGATACAACATGTATCCCTCGTACAGCACAGCGTTCGCAATCTCTTCAATTACTTTTGCGTTCACGATCGCACCGGTTCGTCGGCATTCTGAAATATGCGCTCGATAACTTCCTCCCACGTGGGGATACCGTTGCGCACTTTGTATTCATAGAGCCGTTCGAAAGCATCCCGCCGAAGGCAAAGCCACGCGGTGTTGGGATAATATTCGTCGATCATGTGCTTCCAAATCTTCAGCGGCAATCTGAACTTGGCTTCTTTTTGCCAAGAAATTGGCGCAACCTGGAGTCCTTCCTGTTCACTCTGATAAAAAACTGTTCCGCTGAAAAGAAAATTTAGCGGCAGGTCACCCTCATTCAGGCCGTGAAAATATTTTGTGGATGCGACGTTAAAGTCGAACGTGCATGGCACCGGGATATCAACGGTGGTCTCTCCCTGGAATGGCGGAGCATTCACCGCAACGTGCGTCCATAGCATCGTTTTTAGTGTCTGGCCCCAGCGCCCGGGTTCGCCAAACAAATCACTCAAGCGAGCCTGCTCCTGGGCGGAGTAGTGTCGCCGCGTAACCTCTATCTGAATTTGCGCACGCAATGCCATCGAATGGATGATCTCTTCGCGATTCGCATTTGTTACTCGCAGCCGAAAGGCAAGCGTAGGTGCAGCCGCATAAGGAACGGCAGCAACACTCTCCATACGGAAATCTAGCTCAGGCATGCGGCTCACCCACTGCTGCGCCCGATTTGACTTTCAATTCCTTGAAGAAGTTGCCCACTTCACGCCAAACTTCAGTGCCGCCAGACAGCCCACGCCAGTGCATGCGAATTAAGCCCACAAGCTTGTAGCACTCATCGATGGGAACGACGAAATATTCCGGTTTCACGCAGCGCGTGGCGCCAACACGATTTACGAGCAGCGCTTCAACGTCGGATCGCAGTTCGTTCAACATTACGTTTTCTTGCACCACGTCATTCCAGGTATCCAACGACAGCAGCGATTCCGTAGGCCCGGCGGGACTCGGATAATACGCCATAACTTTTCCGTGCGGAGTGCTATAGAAAAGGAAAGCCATCTCAATGGGGATCATCAAGCTGTCCCACTGTGCGTCCGTCAGACGGAAATCACTCAGGAAGCGCACGTCCCGCGGAACCCGTTTGAATTTTAGATTCTGATTTCCGCTGAATAAGATTGCGCAAGCTTCGCACGCACAAATTAATTTTCGGCTGGCGGTTTCAAGCAGGTGAGCGTGTGCAGTCGCGAGCTCGCGACTGCACATCTCACAAGTTTCTACGTTCTCATTCCGCTTCCGCGCAAATTGGCGGAGTGTCGCGAAGGCTGATGCCTTTGGCAGTAGGTTTGAAGAAGCCACGATTACTCAAAAAACTCCGTTTCTAGGCCACAGCGACGTTAGACGCTCTCTGGAATAGCTTGTTGTGCAGTCGCCGCCAAGCTGGCCAGTGGAACAAATCCGGTGGTGGAAGTTTTCTCGACAAAACCTTCAATGACGATTCCTGAAATGTCTGGAGCCGCTTCGTAGATAGCTTGCTCCACGGCTTGTTTCACCGCCGAATCCGGCGACCCGCAGCCTTCCCTCTTGCCTTCCATACGCAACGTGACCATTCCGGCATGGTCGATTCCGACAAAACTTACAGTGCGTGCGCTCGAACGCACGGAAGCCCGCACTTTCTCGAGCGCTTCCAGAACCCTGGTCTTGATGTCGATCGGATGGAGCCCATAAAGAAGCAACATACTTTTGACGACTCCATCGCGCGCGAATGTATCGATGATGGATTTCCCGGACACGCCACTCTGACCGACGACTTCCAACATGCGTTCCAGGCATGCTCCATGCAAAGCCATCAACGCCTGCACCAACTCTTTGGCGTTTGCGCGCAGAACTGGATCCTTCGCCTCCTCTAAAGCGCGCACCATCTTGTCGATCGATTCGATCTGGCTCTCAACTTCTTTTTGTTTCGCCATTCATGCCTTTCCGATAGCAGAACTCTTGGAACGAAAGCGCTGAGAACCGAAAGGCTAACGCCTCCGAACTCACCGCTTGGCGACACCGCGGAGACGCATCCTTCTAAGGTTGCAAACCAAACATCGGTGAATGGTGAGTCTCCAGCGTCTTGCCATCACCGAGATACATGTGCACGCCACAAGGCAGGCACGGGTCGAAGCTGCGGACCGCTCTCATGATGTCGATACCTTTGAACTTGTCTGGGCCGTTGTCTTCGAAGATCGGCGTGTTCTGCACCGCGTCTTCATAGGGCCCGGGCGTTCCGTAAATATCACGCGGGTTCGCGTTCCAAGGAGTCGGCGGATACGGATGATAATTTGCAATTTTGCCGTCGCGAATAACTACGTGATGCGAGAGAACCCCGCGAACCGCTTCGTGGAAGCCACATCCGATGGCGTCTTGCGGCACTTTGAAGTCCGTCCAGGTTCGCGTATTGCCCTTGTGCACCTCAGTCAGTGCCTGTTCGGCAAAATACAAAGCGGCGCAGGCCGCGTAAACCTGGAAGTACGTCCGCGCCCGGTCGCGCTCGATGGCGTTGCTCCACTTAGGAATCTTCCACTCGAACTCGACTTCGGGCAGCGACATGGTCTTGGGCAAATACATTTTCACGCTGTTGCCTGTCGCTTTGATATAACCGATGTCAACGATGCCGGCCAGCGCTGTTGCCCAGAACCGCGCAATCGGTCCGCCGCCCGTATCGAGCGCCAGGTGGTCGCCAGTGCGCTTATCGAGCCAGCGAGGCGACATTACCCAGGTGTACTTGTCTTTGAAGTTGCGCTTCTGCGGCCGCGGGATCGTGGTTTGATTCCACGGATGATTTTGATCGACGGGATTTCCCAGCGGATCAGTCTTTACGAACGTCTCGGAGTTTTCCCACCCGTCGTAATAAGAACTGCCCAGCAGAATGCGGATATTCAGATTGATGTCCACCAGGTCGGTAGTCACAAGCTTGCCGTCGACGACGATGCCCGGCGTGACGTACATCTTGCGGCCCCAGTCAGTCATGTTTTTGTATGGTAGTCGCATACGTCGGGATTGTTAAACGAGCCCCAGCAGGCCAGCAAAATGCGGCGCTGTCCCGACTTCTTCATAGCCCGGAAGCGCTTCATAGAAGAAGTTGAACAGGTCGTCATGCAGAGGCACGACTTTCTTCATGAATTCGACATACTTCATCAATCGCACAATATAATCGGTGAAAAGTTGCACGGTGGCGACGGTGCCCACTCCGCCCGGATAAAGCGTCGAGGGATGGACGTGCCGCCCTTCCATCAGGCAAAACATTTCCCGGGTCATGCGGCTCATCTGCAGCGCTTCCCGATAAAATGCGCCGGTAAACGGGTTCAGCGCGCGCATGATATCGGCAATGGTTCGGAAGCCGTGCAGGTTGGAACCCGAAGCGAGCGTCGTTTCCGCTTTGGCCAGCACGCTCGGGATTCGTTTCCTTCACCATCTGCTCGCAGAAATCCACGCCGACCAGGTTGTCCTGAAAGATGTTGTGGTCGAACATGTATTCGGCGGCTTCGCCGAGGTTGACGATCCATTCGGCGATGTTCGGTGGGCGGACGCCGAACGCCATGTTTTGCGCGTAGGTGGCGCACGTCGCGTGATTGTCCCCGCAAATTCCGCAGATGCGGCTGGTGATGAAGTGGGCGTCCCGCGGGTCTTTGCCTTTCATGAAAATGCTATAGCCGCGAAAAATCGACGACGTGCTGTGGCACTCGGCCACTCGCCGATTTTCAAAATCGATTTTGGTGAAAATTCCCAGGCTACCCACGATCCTGGTAATCGGATCCCAGTTCATCTCCACCAATTTGCCGGACTTCGCTGGCGTATCTCGTGCGTATGGTGTGGTGATTGTGCTCATTTTCCTCGATCCTTTATTTCTTTAATTCGCTGTCTAGTAAGTTCTCGGGCTATAGCCAGTGGTGAGTTCGGGACGCGGATGCCGCCATTTCGGTTCTTTGTTCACGGTGTCATTGGTGAAGCGGCGCAGTGCGCGAATGGCTGCGCCCGTAAACCCTGATAGTTGTAGAGGAAACTCTGGCGCCCGGCGGCTCATCCATGAACGGCATAAACTTGTCGGGAAATCCGGGCATGGTGCAGCCGATACAGATTCCACCCACGTTCGGGCACCCGCCGATTCCCGCCATCCAGCCGCGCTTGGGCACATTGCAATTCACAACCGGCCCCCAACAGCCCAATTTCACGATGCATTTGGGCGAACCGTAGTCCGTCGCGAAATCGCCCTGCTCGTAGTAACCCGCGCGGTCGCAGCCTTCATGCACGGTCTGGCCGAATAGCCACGTGGGCCGCAACTGCTCATCGAGACGGAATCATGGGCGCCAGGCCGGCGACCTGATAAAGCAGATAGAGCAGCGTCTCCATGAAATTGTCGGGTTGCACCGGACAGCCCGGGACGTTCACGATCGGAAGTCCCGCGACTGATTTCCAATCCCAGCCCAGATAATCGGCCAGCCCCATTGCGCCCGGTCGGATTTCCTGCCATGGCGTGGATTCCGCCGTACGTGGCGCAGGTGCCGCACGCGACGACCGCCAGCGCCTTAGGCGCCAGTCGATCGATCCATTCATTGGTCGTAATCGGCTGGCCGGTTTTGGAATCGGTTCCCATCGCCGCCCAATAACCCTCTTACTTGATTTTTTCATTGGGAATGGAGCCTTCGACCACCAAAACAAACGGATTCAGCTTTCCGGCTTCCGCCTAATACCAGAATTTCATGAAATCATCGCCGACTTCGTAAGCCAGCACCGGGTTGTGCAGATGAACCTTTGGAAGACCGGGAATGGCGCCCAGCAGCACGTCTTCAATGCTGGGTTGCGTCGGCGGCGGTGATGGACACGGAGTCGCCGTCGCAGCCAAGCCCGGCTGTCATCCAGACGATGTGAATGTCAGAGACTGGAGATTTTTTTTGAGTTACTCGACCGTACGGAACTGCGTCTGCGGCCATGATGGCTTTCTCCTTTTCTTGGTGGGGTGCGATGAATCGAGCGGTGGGCGCACAAACATGAGAGACAAGATATATTCGCCGTGTCCGGGTAGCCACAAGTAGGCGGCGGCTAATTTCTGCTTAGGGGTTTTGCTAAAACGTGCCTCAGGGATTTCCTGATGGCATCTAAGCGTCTCTATTTATTGGCGATAGAAGAGAAATCTCGAACGCATGCATTAACTTCATAAATTTATCTGATGCTCGGTAAGAAATAATTTTCTGAGGCAATGTTTTCGGCAGGGATAAAAAACTTCTGTGCTGTCTGTTCAGTCGGCTGCGCCAAAGGCGCTTTTCTCGCTGAGGCTCGATTCAATTGCGTGTTGAACTAACTCCCTGGCATTTCGCAACGAGAGCTTTTCCTTGATATGCGCCTGGTAAGATTCCACCGTCTTGACGCTGACGTGCAACTCGTCCGCGATTTGGCGCGTGCCGTGACCAGCTCCGATGAGCCGGTACACTTCCAGCTCCCGATCGCTCAAGGTCGTCAGCGGATTATTTTTCGAAGATCCTGATCCGTGTACAAATTGCTCCAACATTTTGTTGGTCAATCTCTCGCTGAGGTAAACCTTGCCTTCTAAAATCCGTCGGATTGCCACCAATACACGTTCCGTGGCCTCCTGCTTCATGATGTAGCCGTTAGCGCCAGCACGCAGCGACCGTTCAGCATAGGTGGATTCTTCGTGCATGGACAAAATCAGGACAGGGAGAATCGGTTCTTTCAGCCTGATGGTTTTCAGCAGTTCCAGTCCGTCAGGCCCATCCAGCGATATGTCAATGACCATCAGGTCGGGTTGCGCGCTTGCCATCCGCTGCAGGGCTGACGGCGCATCCTCAGCTTCACCACAGACCATCAGGTCCGGCTCGCGATTAATCAGCAGACCGAGACCCTGGCGCACGATGGGGTGATCGTCCACCAGAAAAACCTTGGCCTTTCCAGATTGAAATGCGGATTGGAACCTATTTGGCAAACGCTTCCCCAATCTTCAAGAGAATCGGTAATGGAAAAGTGCAGCAAACCATGACTCCGCCGTCCGTTCTGTTTCGCACATCCAATGAGCCGCCGACCATTCTGGCCCGATAATTCATAATGTTCAATCCCATGCCAGTCCTCAGCGGAATTTCCGGTAAGCCGACCCCATTGTCGCGAATCGCCAGAATGCCTTCACCGTTGCTGGCTGACAACCTAATGACCAGCTGGCGGGCCTTCCCGTGCTTCACAGCGTTGTTCAAGGCTTCGCGTGCAATAAGGTAGAGGTGCGTGGCTACACTGACATCATTTATCAAAACCGGGGAGTCACATTCAAAGCGGCAAGTTACCCGAAAAAGATCTTCCGTTTCCTCGGCACACTGCCGCAGTGCCGCCATGAGTCCCTGCGCTTCCGACACCACCGGCAAAAGACCTCGCGCCAATTCTTTAGTCTTTCGAATAGCGTCATTCACCAGCAACACGATCTTTGCCGCATCCGCCGATTCCGAGACCGATTCTTCACACAATTTTTCTTCCAGCACCTTGCTCAGGAACGCTATGCCCGTCAAGTGCTGCCCCAGACCGTCGTGCAAGTCCTGGCCGATGCGTCGCTGTTCTCGCGCGCTGACTTCCAGAATAGTTTTCTCGAGGCGCTTGCGTTCTGTCACATCAATGCCGGTGGCAATCGTGTGCGATACTCCCTGGCCGCGAAATAACACCGTGGTCGACCAGGAAATTAATCTCGGTACTCCATCCCTCGTCAACCAATGACTCTCATATTCTTTCGGAGGATGACCGGACCTGGATTGCTCCAGCAGCGCCTTGAAGTCCTCGATTTCTTCAGCCGCCAAGAACAATTCCCAGATGTGTTTGCCTTGTACATCCGCAAAACTATAGCCGGTGGTCTGCTCGCACGCTCTGTTGAAACGAACAATTCTGCCCTCAGGATCCAGAACGACGATCAACGCTCCCACGGTGTCCAGAATCGCCGATAATACGTTCGTCCTTGCTGCAGCTCGTTTTCAGCTTTTTCAGTTCCGTAATATCACGCCGACACCGTGAATGAACCATGGTTGACCGTCGTCGCGCCGATCATCTTTGCTTCGCAGTGAAACCACAGCACCCGCCCATCCCGGTCCAAAACGCGGTGCCGGACTTAACGGCTGCCCTGACAAAAACATCTCCGCGAGCTTCCGTGCTCCAACGCTGTTTGTCGTCGGGATGAGATTTGGTGATACCAGCGCATAGGATCTTCCAACCATTCAATTTGCGAAAACCCAAGGCCGCTTCGATTTGTGGGCTCACGTAAGCTTCGCCGATACCTTATCGAGATACGCCATGAACACGACGGCCAGTATCTGCTCCACGAGTGCGCGGTAGCGTTCTTCGACATTAAGTACTGCGCGAAACAGGTTGAGGATCGGCTTCTGAGCTAGGTTCACGCGGGTCGAGCAAAACCGCGCGCCCTTGGAAAAAAACTTCCGCCAAGCCCTTCAAGGTTTTTTCCGCCTCAAAGAGGATGGCGTTATCGTCCAAGAATTTGCAGGGAACCGTCGAAGCATTCCAACTATCTTGGGATTGTGATTCTGAATTCATATTCGACTTCGTAACCACGCGATCATTGATGTCGGCGATTTGCGAAGATAAATCCGCCTTCACGCCGGATGACGTAAGCCCCGCCAATTGGGTTCCTTATTCATAGATGCTTGCGTGAAGCGGCGGAGTGCGTGAATTGCTTTGCCGTACGTCGCCACGGCATTAGAAGAGAGAAGTGAGCCGGGAGGTTGGTCCATGAAGGGCATAAATTTATCCGGGAACCCTGGCATGGTGCACCCGATGCAAATCCCTCCCACGTTTGGACAACCTCCGATCCCACTCATCCACCCGCGCTTGCCAACATTGCATTGCACCACTGGCCCCCAGCATCCCAGTTTCACGATGCATTGGATGCTGCCGTAACTATCCGCAAATTCCGCCTGCTCGTAATAGCCGCCGCGGTCGCATCCTTCATGCACCGTCTGACCAAAAAGCCACCTCGGCCGAAGCGCATCGTCCAAGGGGATCATTCGCGCTCTGCCAGCCGCCATGTTCAATAAATAGAGCAGCGTTTCCATGAAATTATCAGGCTGCACTGGGCATCCCGGTACACACACAATAGGGATACCCGCCTGCGATTTCCATTCCCATCCCAGGAAGTCCGGTAGGCCCCTGCAGCCGGTAGGATTTCCTGCCATCGCGTGAATGCCGCCGTACGCCGCGCAAGTTCCAGCCGCCACCACGGCCCACGCTTTCGGCGCCAACTGGTCAATCCAGTCGCATGTCAAAATAGGCTGGCCGCTATTTGCATCGGTGCCGAAAGACGCCCAATAACCTTCTTTCTTATTGGTCTCGTCAGGAATAGAACCCTCTATCACCAAAATGAAAGGAGAGAGTTACCTGCGGCTGCGGAATAGAAGTGCTCCATGAACTCTGCACCATTGTCATAGGTCAGGAATGGATTGTGCAGCCGGACTTTTGGAATCCAGGGGATCCCTCCGAGGAGTATTTCTTCAATGCTGGGCTGCGTTGCCGCAGTCATTGCGATAGTGTCGCCGTCGCAGCTTAAGCCGGCGGTGATCCCAGAATATCAATTTCGGGGATTGCCTGAGTTTGCCGGAGTTGGTCTTCGTGGCTGAACGCGGATTCCTTCATGGAAACTCCGTCGCATGTGATACTGAAACGACGAGGCACTACAGACCGACGTTCTACATTATCTAGGGTCGCTTGTCGAGGAATGTCTCGGAAGCATAGTCCTCAGGCTGCCGCGAGATACGGTTCAGAAACGGCACCCGAAAAGCAAAGCGAGACCAGCTTAAGTTCACATCCGGCTGATTTTTATATAGCGCGCCACATCCGGCGCAGTCACTACCGCGATGTACAAAGCAAAAACACCTAGCGCCAAAATTGCAACCTGTCTCATTTGTCCCCCTTGTCACTCAAATAAAATAGCGGTCGTGCAGATTACGTAGAACTGCGAGCTTGATGTTTCCTGGCGTAAGGGTCAATCCCCACTTTGCTGTAGGAATTTGACATGACGCTTCATCAGCAGGGTCTGCGAAAGCGGAACCGTCGTCAGCACCCGGACGATGGTCTCGGAAGCGCATCCTTCTCCGTAAGGATTGGCCATGCCAGCCAGTGACTCGCGAAATTCGCGCGCTCGTGCACGATCGATGGCCTGGAGAATCGAATTGGCATCTGGGTCCGCGTCCAAAACATTTCTCGGCCGCTCGCGACCTTGTTGCCGCGATCCCACGTTTACGGTGGCAGCGCGAAGGAAGCGCTTTCCATGATTCCACTCCTCGAGTTTCCAACCAACATGTCGACCTGACGCAAAAGGCTTAAGTACGTAACCGTGTCTAGATTGGTGAAGATTTTTCCGTGTCCCCGGCTCGCGATGGACGATTTTGTCCGCTCTATTAATTCCCTGCTCCCGGCGTCAGAGTTCGGGTAGCAGAACAGGATTTGTTCTCTCCGATTACCAAGCGCCGTGAAGACAGCTTCTACTTCTTGAAGAGTGTCGCGAGCGATGGTCACCGGGTGGTAAGCGACAAGTATGGTTGGCGTTTGAAGATTGAGCTGCAGTTGTTCCTCGATTTCCTCGCGGCTCAACAGCGGTTGCCGGCGAAGATGGTCCAGTGAGGGAGCGCCTGCGCGGTGAACGCGCCATTCTTCCTCCCCAAGAGCGATCACTCGCTCACGCGCGGCAAGCGTGGAAGTAAAATGGATATGGCTTAACTTGGTCACAGCATTCCGCACCGCATCGTCGATAGCTCCTTCGCTGATCTCCCCACCCTCAATGTGCGCCACCGGAATGCGCAGCGCCAAAGCCACCGCTGCGGGAGCCAGCATCTCGTAACGATCGGCGATCAACAAAAGCAAGTCTGGCCGCATTTTGCCTAACAGGTCAGCAAGACTTAATGTCGCCACGCCAATGGTCTTGGCCATTCCTACGTCGCTGTCGGAACTGAGCAAGCACTCAATCCGCGCAGCGATCTGAAATCCATCCTTCTCAATTTCCCGAACGGTATGTCCAAATTCAGACGACAGATGCGATCCGAGAGCAATAATTCTTAGATCTACATTTTCGTTTTCCGATAAATCTCGCAACGGCCAATATAAATGGCTGTAGTCGGCTCGCGAAGTGGTGATTACCGCAACGGTTCGCTTCATGAAGCTAAGCGGACGCCCGCGCCGCTGCGTGACGCAACAATTCGGTCGGCCGGTAGGTAGGAACGATTCTGCAAAGCGTCTCGATCATGGCAGTCCAGTCCCGCTGCCGCACATTGTTCGACAGATCATCCATATCAAGATGAAACCTGTCATTCAGCATTTTGTTGTCGGTTACGCGAAAGAGCCTGCCATCGAACGTCGGCTCCGGCACTTCGTTTTCCGAAAGAAATTCTTCTGACACCTTGTCTCCGGCTCGCAGCCCGGTGAAGGTAATCGCAATTGCCTTCTCACCGTCCGAGCGTCCCTCATTTATCAATTGCTGGGCCACATCTGCAATTTTAATTGGACCGCCCAATCGAGGAATGAATATTCCTGTTCCGTCTTCAACTCCAGATGCAAGGAAAATCAAATCCACCGCTTCATCTATTTTTAAGAAGTACCTCGATGCCTCTGGGTGCGTGACAGTATTGGACCACCCTGCGAAATTTGATTTACGAATCTTGGGACAACACTGCCTTGGGAACCCCAAACATTGCCCAAGCGAATCGCGCTCATGCACGTTCTGGGGCTATAGAAATGTAGCAACGCTAGCTCGGCGGCTCGCTTCGAGGCGCCCATAATACAGATGGGATTTACGGCCTTGTCGGTGGAAATCATCACCATGTTGGTCACGCCTGACGCGCGCACGAGTTTGGCCAGGTAGTAAGTTCCCAAAGCATTGTTGGCGACCGCGGCGATAGGATTGGTCTCCATCAGCGGAACATGCTTGAAAGCAGCTGCGTGATACACAATGTTTGGGCGATAGCGTTGCAGAACTTCGGATACCAACTTCGTATCACAAATATCGCCGAGCCCGGACATGTACAAATCACGAGCCGTGGTGGCCTCCAACTTCAAATCGATTTCGTTCAGATTTCGCTCGGAGTGGTCCAGAAGGATCAAATGACTGGGTTTCAATTGAACAATGGATTGGGCCAACGCCGAGCCGATGAAACCGCCCGCGCCAGTCAGCAATATCGTTTTGCCCGCAATGACCTTTTTGCCTGGTTTTTTAGCGCCAATAGATCACTCCATCCGCCCGGACATTGCGCAGGCCACGCCAACGCCCACGTAAGTACTCATCGTAGAACGAAAGGCTCAAGCGGTGCACGCCCTGAGGTCGGCTGTTTACGTGAAGCTGGAGAAAAAAGCCGTGGTGGCGAGGCTACTTCCAGGCGCCAAGTAGCGGTCGAGAACGAGTTGCCCGAGGTGGTATGCGTTATGGTCTCCTGCCAGCAATGCCTGCCGCAAAATAGTTTGCCCATCGCCATGGGGAATCTTGGCGAACAAGTCCGTTGAATCATCCGACAGAAGTTTAGTGAATCGTTTCATGTCGCTGCGAAATGCCTGAACGCTCTTACCCCACGCCTTGTCGTCCGCAGGGGCGGCCTTCGGCCAATAACCTTCTGGCCATTTGGGCGATTTATGCTTTGCATTCATCGCAAATTCAGGATGTCCCGTTGAGCGATGCGCAGGGTGCTCAAGCAGTTGCCACGGCGAGTGCTCAGCGCCGGTGGGAATTTTGCCCTGAAGCGCTGCGCAGTTGGCCACGGCGTCATCGAATGTTGCGTGGGCTTCGCCACCTTCGAGCATCTTGATCAGATGTTTTCTTAATGATTTATCGGTATCCATGTACCTAAAAATACTGCCTTTTTGCCATTCTGCCAATCAGCATGCTTACGCGCCTTCCATGGGCAGACCTACGTAGTTTTCCGCAAGTGTTTGCGAAGCGGCGCGCGAGCTTGTGACGTAATCCAGTTCCGCAAGTTAACGCCGTTCGTCAAATGGATTTGTCGACGCATGCCGGTGCAGCATCGAAGTCATCCACCAGGAGAAGCGTTGCACTTTCCAAACCCTGCGCAGACAGATTTCTGAATATCGATTGAGCAGTTCCATCTTGCCCGATTTATAAAATTCCCTAAGACCGCCCACGAGCACTCGAACATCCGCAATGGCGAGGTTCAGACCCTTCGCTCCAGTTGGCGGAACAATATGTGCGGAATCTCCAGCGAGAAATAACCGGCCGAATTGCATTGGTTCAACCACGAAGCTGCGCATTCCCGTCACGCTTTTTTGCAGGATGGGTCCTTCCGTCAGTCTCCAGTGTTTCGATAATTCGAAGCGGCGTTGAAGCTCGGCCCAGATTCGCTCATCCGGCCACTCACTCAAATCCTCATTGGGAGAGCACTGCAGGTACAGCCGGCTGATTTCCGGCGAACGCATGCTGTGCAGCGCGAAGCCTCGTTCGTGGTGGGCGTAGATCAGTTCCTCGGAAGACGGAGCGGCTTGCGCAAGAATTCCCAGCCAGGCGAATGGAAAAATTTGTTCATATGCGGTGATGACACCTTCGGGAATGGATGGCCGGCAAACTCCGTGAAAACCATCACAGCCGGCAATAAAGTCGCAGGTCGATTCATGCCTTGTTCCCTCATTTTCAAAATGGATTGAAGGCGTTAGCTCGTCGAGTCCCTGGAGGCGCACGTCTGCGGCCTCAAATATAATTTGACCTCCGGCAGACAGGCGCGCGGCAACCAGATCCTTGATTACTTCGTGTTGGGCATAGATGACGACGCCTTTACCTCCCGTAAGCTCGCGGAAGTCGATGCGGTGCCCAGTGCCGCTAAACCTAAGCTCGATTCCCCCATGGAAAAGCCCTTGGCGTTTCAGTCGTTCACCGACACCCGTCTCGACCAGCAGGTCAACGGTTCCCTGCTCCAACACGCCGGCGCGAATGCGCTCTTCGATGCGTTTTCGGCTGGAGGCTTCCAAAACTACTGACTCGATGCCGTGAAGATGCAACAAGTGAGAAAGCATCAACCCAGCGGGACCAGCCCCTACAATTCCGACTCGTGTGCGTGTTTTCATGGAGTTACGGACTTTTGAATGAGCTTCACCTTTTTCGAAGCGTCCGCTCGTTGGCTACCACCCGACGTTTCTAAGGTTTTAAATTATCAACTATCAGGGGGTAACTATCTTTCAAACTATTGCATGCCCAAAGTATCATGGCAGCTAGCCTGACCCGTCTCACTCCTCGGAGACGTTCCGTTGGCGCACAGCGAATAGATGCCTGAGAAAACTGCTCAATCCGCAACTACGCCCGAACCCAAACGGAAATTCAACTTATCAACTAAGTTGAAGATCGTCGATCTTCTTCGTCCCCATTGACACGCTGCTGTTCCACGCCACAATTTGGGAAAACATCGCTTATGGATGCCCGGATGCTCCGCGCAGGAAGATCGAGGAGGCTGCACGATTAGCAAACGCTCACGAGTTCATTGAAAAAATGCCCGAAGGCTATGACACGATGGTCGGTGAACGAGGAATTTCGCTTTCGGGAGGACAGCGACAGCGAATTGCCATCGCCCGTGCGATTATTCGTGACACCCCATACTCATCCTTGACGAGCCTACTTCCGGTCCATTCGTTAGCACTAAAGAATTCAACGGCCTTCGAATTATGATGTCCCTGGTTAACAACTGGGACTTAAAAACCATCAATAATTCGATTTACGAAGTCAACGACGAAGCCGAATATGTAGTCAGCGACGTGGGCGCGACGTTCGGAAAACCGGGGACCCTGTTCACCGATCCAAAAGCGTCTTAAAGGATTATAAAGATTCCAAGTTCATCGACAAAGTGAGCGGTGATTTCGTGGACTTCGTTATGCATAGCCGCCCACCATTACTAGCCGCTGTCAACATACCGAATTATGAAAAACGTACGCACATGCAAGGACGTAACCAAACATATCCCTCGGGCTGACGCGAAATGGCTAGGCGAAAGACTTTCCCAACTCACCGAACAACAAATCCGCGATTGCTTCCGGGCCCGGCGGATACACCCAGGAAGAGATCGACGGCTACTCGGCGGTAATTCAAAATAGAATCGCGGCATTGAATGCGTTATGACCGCACGCGGTCTCTTTCAAGCGCGGTTCGAAAAGCATCACATTCAACTTATGCCCACAAACAATGATATGAGGGTAAACGTGCGCGTCTCATCGTTCTGGATTTACCTGTGAAGCTAATTTATCAACCTCGCGATGGCGCCACTCCGCTCCTCACGGCCATCAAAAAAGTCAAAAAATCGATTGATATCGCGATTTTTCGATTTGATCGCATCGACATTGAGGCGGAGCTCAAAGCCGCCGCCGCAAGAGGCGTCAAGGTAAAGGCGCTCATCGCTTACGTGAATCGCGGCGGCGAGAAACATCTTCGCGCATTGGAGATGCGTTTCCTCGACGCCGGGATAACCGTCGCGCGCACCGCCGACGACCTGATCCGCTATCACGACAAACTGATCATTTTCGATCGCAAGACTCTATTTATGTTGTCTTTCAATTTTACGCATCTGGATATTGACCATAGCCGCGGCTTTGGGATCATCACCAGCAACTCCAAAATTGTGCAGGAAGCAATAAAGTTGTTTGAGGCGGATTGTACCCGCACTTCCTACACTGCCGGTCTCGAAACATTTGTGGTTAGTCCCGTGAATTCCCGCAAGGTACTGACAACTTTCCTTAAGAAAGCTAGAAAACAATTGCTTATTTACGATCCCGAAATCTCCGACCCGGAGGTTGTGCGCATCCTGCAGGAACGGGCCAAAGCCGGCGTTGAGGTTAGAGTCATAGGCAAAGCTTCCAAGCGCCTCGGCTTAAAAGTAGCCAAACTCACGAAAATCCGCCTGCACACTCGCACCATTCTGAAGGACGCCTCGCAAGCGTTTATTGGAAGCCAAAGCTTACGGGAAGCGGAGCTGGACTCTCGCCGCGAAGTGCCTCCCACACCCGGCTGCCACACACCGGTTTCGGAGCGGGGCGAGGCAGAGCAAAACATCAGCCTTGTTGTTTTCATTGCTGTTTATTTCCTGTCATCGAGTTTTGGACAGACGAGCTACCAAATGCATCGAAACACTTTTGACAAAGTATAGTACATGGACCTCATCTCTTTGCTTCATTGCCGATGCGCCTTTTGATGTAGGCGCAAGGCTCGAAATGTGGGTCGAAAGGCAGCGAAGTGTAAAAACCTTAGCGCAGCCTTCGGATGAAAGCAACAGAAACCCATTTCAGCCTCGAATTACCTTGGGAGAATCACGAACCAATATATCGCTCAATTGTCGCAGATCATCTTCGTCGGCCCTAATCAGCATCAGTAGGATCCCAATCCGTTACCAAATATTCATCCAGCCCATCCAGACCCTTCATATCCTCCTCCTCAATGTCGAATCCCTCCACCTGCGCATTGCTGACAATCCTCGCCTTCTTCACGCTCTTCGGCAACGGCACATATCCCTTCTGCAAACTCCACCGCACCAACAATTGCGCAGGTTCGCATTGGTATTTCTTGCTCAGTTCCACGATCTTCGGATGTTTCATTCTGAGCGCGCGAGCGAGGGGAGCGTATGCTTCCACCACAATGTTATGTTCCCGGCAGAAAGACGTAATATCAGTTCGTGTATTGAAAGGGTGGACTTCGATTTGGTTGACGGCAGGGATAATCTTCGGTTTCGAGTCGAGGAGTTCTTGTAACTGTCTCAGTGGACCCATCAGCACAAGTCCTATTCTCGAGGATACAAAACGTACGTGTTTAACTCCAAAATTGCTAACTCCACCAGCTCTCACCTCCCCCTCCTCAATCGCATCCTCAACCGCCCTCCAGCACTCCAATCTCCTACTCTTCCCTCCATACGGACTATGCAACAAATACAAATCCAGATATCCGAGTCCACACTTCCTCACACTCTCTTTAATCGCCTTCCTCGTCGCATCATAACTCGAGTTCGTCTTCAGTTTCGTCGTGAACCAGATATCAGATCTATCGAGCTTCGTCGCTCCGGATGAGTGCGAAGAGATGTACTTAGTGATCGCTGAACCGACTTCTTTTTCGTTGGCGTACCATTCTGCGGAGTCAAATCCGCGGTATCCGGCTTCGAGTGCGTGGGTTACTGCTGTGCTAGTCTCGCGTCCCGAAGTCAGGTAGACACCGAGGTGTATACGAGGCATTTGGATGCCATTGTTCAATTTGATCGTGCTCGCAAGCGAATAATTTGAAGAGGAAGCCATTATGGAAAATTGGGATCGAAGAATAGAGATGCGGTGCATTTGCAGAATGTCGTTGGAAGACAGGGAACGCGATGGAAGTAAAGCTCGTGAAGGCGGTGAAGTGAGAAAGTGGCAGAATCAAGCAATGGTGACGTAGTGGGGTCGGCGGGGTAATTCCTCCTTCCCTTTCCCAGCTGAGCTGGACTGAGACAAGCTTTTGCATGTGCCAACACATACAAGTACCTTGCACTAAATCCTTGGTATCAAGACATCAAAGTACTTCATCTCAATCCAACCTCAATTCCAAATTCCCCCTTCTCTCTTGCAAAAGTCAATTGAAATCAACTCAAGATGCCAGACGCAGCATCGATCAACCGCTCCCTCTCCACCATCAGGACAGAGCTCGAGTTCCTACAAGCCAGCAACGTCCTCTCCGGCCCTCAATTCCAATCCATCATGGCCCAGCTCCCCGTTCGTCTCCTCCCTCCCTCCCTCCCTTTCCCCTGCCTCCATTCCCCACATCCTCCCATTTTCCCACTGCCCCCTTTCCAACCCAAACTAACACTCTCAAGCAAAACGGCCAACCATCCCACTACATCGACCCGCGCTACAACCCCAACCCGCAACAACAATTCAACCCCGGCGTCATGGCGCAGCAGGCGCAAGACCCGGCCCACCCCGCCAATCCGCAGAACCCGGCACATCATGAGTGGATCAAGGGTATGGCGATGAAGTTTGGGAATGCGGCGATGTTTGGGGCGGGGGCGACGTTTGGGGGGGATATGGTTAATGATGCTTTGAGGAAGTTTTAGGGGTGGGTAGGATGGGATGGGATGATTGGGGTGTGGAGGGGGAGTTTTTTGGGGAGGAGAAAGGGAAGTTAGAGTTTAGAGAGGGGTTAGAGGAGGTAGGGTGTTCTAGGGATGAGATCGGGAGTTGGGGTAAACAGAGAGCTGAATCGACTTTTCGCAGACGAATCTTCTTGGTCTTTTGCGGGATCTTGATCTGATGGATCGAGAAGTCATCTAGTGTGTAGAATATTGACTAAGGAGCTCATTCCAATATACGAGCGAGTAAATTCCGGTTTTGGTTTCGTTTGCAAATTTTCTACTGTAAGATTATTGTTACTTCTAGGTTGGAAGTAGCGAAACACGAAACCGTGAGGTTTTATATGGCTGTCTTTATACTTCTTACGAATGGAGTGTTTTTGATTGCGTGACTACCTTGGTCATTGGATGTAGGGGCTATTCAGCTACAATTGAGCAATGTAGTCTCTGAGAGTGACAGATTTAATTAGAAAGGAGATGAATAACGACGAGAAGAGAAGCGTAGATGAGAGTCTTGGCGAATTATGGTGTGAGTTGTGGGCGACGCTTGTGTGAGAGAGATTAGTACTATCCCTCTACTATATTGTCTAAAAGGATTAAGTATTAGTGGCAGATTTATAAGCTCAGATATTAATTGTGATTGACAGGTTCATTAACCCTCCCCTATACAATTGTGACGGTCGGCTGCAGCCTCAGCAGCTGACTTTGCCGCAGCCTTAAGCTTGAGACGTTCAGCTTCAGCAATAGCAAGACGCTTTTTCTCAGCCGCCACCTCTCGCTCTCCCTCAGTTAGGAGACGTTCCTCATATTCCGTATGCGTAGGGTTATAGCTATACCCACCCTCGGGCTTTTTGACGGCCGGGATAGCTTTACCACTTGCCGCCAACGAGATGGGTTTGTGTTGGAGTGTTTTTGGTGCTTTCTTCTTCTCTGGCTTCGGGAGAAAGGAGAATCTAGGATCCTGGACTTGTGCGAGTATGTCAAGTTGCTCGTTCCATGGATCATTGGCTGGGTCCGTAACCAGAACAATATCCTGGCCTTGGTGACGTCCATCGGCGATGTTTCGTAGTCGCATCAGCTCTTTATGGGAGACATAGCTAGTTCGTTGGCGCTTCGGCTCAACAATCCCATCAAAGAAATCTTATCGCCAGGACGCTTTCGTAGAGTAACAGCAGACACGGCGGAGCGCTGTGCAATTATCTCGTCGGCTTTAAGAGGCTTCCTATTTTTCAGGTACTTTATGTTGATTCCGGAGTCGCCAGTTGTGTCTAGAGTGAAAAGGTCGGCAGAGTCTT
>CAVPKZ010000074.1:0-6259 GCA_963705755.1 uncultured Acidobacteriota bacterium
AAGCTCATTTCGAAATTTGATTGAATCTGGTTTGAATAACGATGAGTCCACGATCACGGGCTTCTAAGATTTCGCAAACATCTCGTGGCGATAGTTCGGCGCCATCTGAAAGTTACGGTGGCACGCCGCTGCTGCGCATTGGGCCGGCGGGGTGGGCTTACAAGGACTGGGCGGGCTATGTTTATCCGCAGCCGCGTCCGAAAAATTTTCATCCGGCTACTTTTCTGGCGGAATATTTCGACACGATTGAGATTAATACTTCATTTTATCATCCGATGCAGGCGAATCATGCTGCGCAATGGATTGAGCGGGTTTCCGCGAACCAACGATTTTTATTTACTGCGAAACTTTGGAAGAAATTTACGCATGAACATGATGCCAGTGCGGCGGATGAGCGCGAGGTGCGTGCGGGGTTGGATGTTTTGCATTCGGGTGGAAGGCTGGGAGCGTTGCTGGTGCAATTCCCTTTTTCGTTTCATCGTGAGGCGGCGACGGTCGAGTATCTTTCGCGGTTGCTGAAGCGGTTTGCCGATTATCCGTTGGTGGTGGAGGTGCGGCACTCTTCGTGGAATGTTTTTGACACGTTTGAGTTGTTGCGGGAGCATAACGCGGGGTTTTGTAACATCGATCAGCCGATTATCGGGCGGTCTTTAGAGCCGTCGACCGCGACGACTGCTGCGGTGGGTTATGTGCGGTTGCATGGGCGGCGCTACGATACGTGGTTTACGGACGATCCGGAAGTGTCGCCGCATGAACGGTACAACTATCTTTATTCCAACGAAGAGCTGAAGCCATGGGCTGCGCGGATTCAAAAAGTGAGCAAGCAGGCGGGGACGGTTTTTGTGATTACGAATAATCACTATCAGGGAAAGGGTGTGGTGAACGCGCTGCAGCTGATTAATATTCTGACGAAGACGAAGGTTAAAGTGCCGGAACCGTTGCGGCAGCATTTTCCGCAGCTGGATGCCATTGCTGCTTCGCGACCGGCCGAGCCGACACTTTTTCCGTTAGCGACAGCGATCACGCCGGACGCACAGTAATGCTGCTCCAAAGCACGTAGTACGG
Source organism: uncultured Acidobacteriota bacterium (assembly GCA_963705755.1). Classification (GTDB taxonomy): domain Bacteria; phylum Acidobacteriota; class Terriglobia; order Acidiferrales; family UBA7541; genus Acidiferrum. The sequence continues at coordinate 1,066 of CAVPKZ010000074.1, forward strand.
CGAAGGACACAACCTTATCGTGATCGTGGTTCTAAAGTGAAGATCTTTATTGATGATTCCGGCGGTTTTTCATGGACCCCACACGGTGTGTCTTTGTTCTGCGCCGCGACCATCTCAGACCGAACGTATAACGAGGTATCGGTCAATTTCAATGTGTGGAAAAGTAGACAGCCTCACTTCACGTTTGGCGGTGAACTGAAGGGCAAAGACCTGTCAACGTTACAGCAAGCATCTTTCGTCAACTCGGTGATTCTGAATAGCACGGAACTTAGGTTAACTCTGGCAGGAACTAAAACAACTCTTTTCGAAAAGAGAATCGCAGAACAGTATCAAAGACGCTGCGAATATTCTTCGGGCTACCGCAAAAAACAGGCCGCTTGTTGGAGACTTTTTCAAAAGGATGGCGAGATGGATAGGAGAACGCAGCCCGGAAAATTTGATGTGGATTATCTCCCTTGAGGGCGCGATCCATCATTCGATTCAGCACGCAATCGTTCAATTTGCGGAAGAACCAGATGATTTCGAGTTTGAGAATATCGAAATTGTGATAGACCAGAGCTTCATCGAAAAGACAAAACATATAGAGTTCTGGCAAGAGTGGCTTCGTAACTCACTCTACAGTCGGTCAGTCAGAACCCCAATGATGGTTCCGAAAGAATGGTTTGAAAGAGACCACCCTTTTAACAGAAAGTATGGCCGAGCGCGAGGCTTGATTAATTGGTCTGACCTCTTTCGAAACCATATTCACTTTGCAAAGTCGGAAAGTTCTACTGGCGTCCAGATTGCTGACATTTCTGCGAACATCTGCTATCGATTCTATTCCGGCAATCCCAAGTACAGACCTTATCGCTTACTGCGCTCCAGAATCTTCGGTAAGCACAACGCGGAAATTCACTATTCCGTTCTGAATGAATCCTGCTTGTTAACGGATGCTCCAGAGAATCATGTGAAAGACTACACGGACGAGGAAATTGCAGCGATTGCAGAAATAGCTGCGGCAAAAGCGGAAGTCGCCGACGGAATGGGTTGATTCGAAAATCGGGGCGAGAACACGTTACATTTTTTTGAAGAGGTTTTCGAAGGCTTGCCGGGCGTCGGTGGGGCGCGATGGGGATGGAGGCGGACTGGTGGCGGTGGAAGGCTGGGAGTACGACGTGGGGGCGGTGTCTTTCTCAATGGTCATGCGGAATTCGTAGAAGGTGCAATTATTTTTTGCGTCCTTGGGAGTGATCCGCTCGGGAATGGGTTGCGTGCATTCGAACTGGACGCCGGAATCGAAGAAGCGGCACTGTTTGCAGGAGTGAAGTTCGAACTGACATTTCGGGCAGGTGCCGTTGGGGTCGAAGCCGGGGGTCAGGACCGCGCCGCAATTTGCGCAGCGGCCGCGGGTGACGGTGCCGACCATTCTGGGGGTGCGTGGACCGAACTGATCGGCGCCACGCGGGCCGCCGGACGGTGGCTTGCTGCGATCATGATGAACTTTAGACTTCTTTTCGTCTTTTTCCGCGTCGCGATAACCGCGGTGACTGTACTTTCGATCCACTGATGCCTCCGTCCGTCGTATCGACGGACTACTGCTAACGCAAACCTGCTATTGGCGCTAATTGCGCACAACAACTTGGCTAGAATCCACTCGGATTGCTACACTCGGCCGGCCTGCGCGATAGTTCCCAAAGGTTGCTATGCAGAATGCTAGGACCGGGGAGCAGAAGATGGGGCCTATATGTTTTTAGCCCTCTGGGAGTTCGAAGTCAAGTCAGGTTGTGAAGAGCTGTTTCTTTCGCTCTACGGGGCTGACGGAGAATGGGCGCGACTATTTCGGACCGATGAGAATTTTATTGAGACGCGGTTGGTGCGGGATGCGGTGTAGGCGAATAAATTTGTGACGCTGGATTTTTGGGAGTCGCGGAGCGCTTATGAGTCGTTTAAGGAATTGAATCATGCGGCTTATTTGAGGTTGGATCGGGAGTGTCAGTCGTTGATTACGTTTGAGAGGTGTTTGGGATATTTTGATAATTGAGTGGTGATGAGATTAAAGGAAAAAAAAGAAAGTCGGAGCTTCGTGGGTTTTGGTCATGGTGTTCCCACGTTACAAACCCCACCCTCCAAAAAACCGAGGGTGGGGCACCCTCCTCGTCGTTTAATTTTTTATTAGGGACATGAGGCCGCTGGGAGGTAGGTCGGGTTGGAGGAAACCTTGCGGGCTACCGGAGGCGCGGAGGACGGCTTCGGCGGCCAGGTAGCCGCTGCGGACGGCGCCTTCCATGGTGGCCGGCCAGCCTGTGGCGGTCCAATCGCCGGCGAAGAAGAGGGCGGGGATTTTGGTTTGTTGTGGGGGGCGCCAGCGGTCTACTCCTGGTTGTGGGGAAAAGGTTGCGGCGACTTCTTTGATTACGGTGGATTTCATTAGTTGGGCGGCTTGGGCGCGCGGTAAGGCTTGGCGAACTTCGCGGAGGCAGAGGTCGATGATTTCCTGGCGCGATTTTTTTAGCAGGTCGTAGGACGCGCTGATTACCATTTGCAAGTATTGTTCCTGGTTGTTGGCGGCTCCCTTTTTGTTCCCCGTACAACATGGTTTTGTTGAAAATCCATTGGGTGTTGGTGTCGAGTAGGGTGACGAATGGTTCGTCCATTACGGGGCGATCAAACCAGAAGTGGACGCCGGTGATGGGAGCGGTTTTGATTTTGCTTAAATTTGCGAGCGAGGGCTCGGCGCGGCGAATACTGTCGGGCATTAAATCGAAGAGGGCGTCGTGGGCGACCGCGAAAACGTAGGCATCGGCTGATTCTTCCCTGCCGGCGTCGAACTGCACCGAACTGATCGAAGTGTCTTCGGCGTTTAGACTTCTTACCGGGGAGCGCAATGTCACTTCTCCGCCGCGGGATTCGATGGCGGCTTTGCAGCCTGCGTATAAGTCGGATAAAGGGACGACCGGGACACCCATGCGGTAGCCGGTGCTATTTATGAGGAAGGCTTTCCAGAAAACATCGACGCCGTAACGCGCATCGGTGCGATCGAGTTCTTCGTCGAGGGCGCTGACGAGGACGACGCGCCAAAATCTTTCGATGGCGCCTTTGGTTTGGCGCCTGCGGCGGAGCCATTCGAGCATGGAGATTCCGCCGGGAGCGGCGGGGTCGGCGGTTTTTCCTTTGGCTGCGACAATATCGAGCATGGCGCGAGCGATGGATAATTTGTCGCGCATGGTGAGGGGCGCGAAGGTGAGAAACGAACCGGTCATGTGGAAGGGCGCTGGGAGCAGGCCGGCTTTCATGGTGCCACGGCGGCCCTGAGGATCGAGGAAGACCAGTTCGTCGAAGAATTTTATTTTATCAGCGGAGCCGACGCGGCGATAAAAATCGGCGAGGTTGGTGCAGCAACCGAGAGTTACGTGCTGGCAATTATCGACGTGCTCGCCATTGGGTAAAACGTAGGAGGTGGCGCGGCCGCCGAGGAAAGGTTTCTGTTCGAACAGCCGAACGCGCCAGCCAGATTCAGCTAACGCGACGCCGCACGCCAGTCCCGCCAGGCCGCCGCCGATCACGATCGCGCTTTTCAATAATATTCTCTTCCGTCAGGCGGCCGAAGCGCGCCTGGGCAATGAACACCATTTTTTCCGCGCGCGAAAGACTCACGCGTTCACCAAACACGGCAAACTCCTGAGACTCGATGCGCGCGAGAAGCGCGCTGTAAGTGTGCGTCAGCAGCCATAAGGTGGTGCGGCTGTCTTCGTCGATCAGGCTTAATAGCTCGGCGCCTTGTTTGTAGAGCAGCCAGGCGCGCTCAGCTTCGAAGCGCAGCAGTTCGCGAACGCCAAGGGTGGCCTCACTCAAACCGAAGGAGGCCGGTGATACGTTGTAGCGCGCTAAATCTTCTTCGGGGAGATACACGCGGCCCAATTTATAGTCTTCGTGAACGTCGCGAATAATGTTGGTGAGTTGAAAGGCGAGTCCAAGTTTTTCGGCAAGGTCGAGGGCGTGCGAATCGCGGAATCCGAAGACGTGAGTGCAGGTCAGGCCGACGGTTCCGGCAACGCGATAACAATATTCCTTGAGCCGTTCAAAGGTGGGATAGGTGCGGACGGTTAAATCCATTTCGGCGCCGGAAATTAAATCGTGAAGGTAGCGCGAAGGCATGCTGTAGCGCTGCATGGTGTCAACTAGCGCGGGGAGAACGGAGACGCCGTGCAGTTCGTCGTTTATAGGCGCATCGTCCAGCGGCGCGTCGGGGCGCTGCGTGAGGGCGCGGTCGAAAGCGGCCCGCCATTTAGCCAGGCCGCGCTGTTTATCAGCGACGTTGTCACCTTCATCGGCTACGTCATCGACGAGGCGCATGAAAGCGTAGAGGGCGGTGAGCGCGTCGCGCTTGGGCTTGGGCAAGAGGAAAAAGGCGTAATAAAAATTACTGTGCGCGGCTTTGATAATGCGCTGGCATTCCTGTAGGAATCCGCGAGAGAATTGATGGCAGCGGAATTTTGCAGGTCTTCTGGTTTGCGATTGGTGGCCACGGCGCGGGTGACCAAGGCGCGGCCGAGCAAGCGGACCTGCTTGGTTTTGCTGATGGAGGGCCGCCGATGCAAGGTGTCGTAGCCCATGACCTCGATGGCGTCGAGGACGGCGATGCCGCCTTTGCTGAAGAGCTCGAGGTCGACCTTTAAGCGGGCATCCACCATTTTTGACAGCGGGGCGCCTTCAGCGAACAGAGTGCGCGTTCGGGTGATGAGCGATTTCATCAGCGCGACATAGCGGTCGTCGAAGTGGCGCTCGAGAATGTCTTTTTCCGTGATGCCATGAGCGGCGGCTTCGTCGAGTGGAATGTAGATGCGGCCTTTTTCCATGTCGCGCGAAACGTCCTGCCAGAAATTGGCGAGTTGCAGCGCGGTGCAGGTGGCGTCGGAAAGGCGCTGGCGGTGCTCATCGCGGTATCCGCAAAGGTAGAGGACCAGGCGGCCGACGGGATTGGCGGAATATTCGCAGTAATGGAGGAGCGTAGACCAATTGGGGTAGCGCTTGATTTTCTGATCCTGGCGAAAGGCTTTTAACAGGTCGGCGAATTTGTTCGGGAATATCTTTGGCGACGATGGTTTCGCGGAGAGCCACGAAAACGGGATGGGAGGGGCGGCCGTCATAGCAGGCGTTCAATTCGTGTTCCCACCAGCAAGAACCTGAACTGAACCAGTAGAATGGCGACAAGAAG
>CAVPKZ010000075.1:0-16681 GCA_963705755.1 uncultured Acidobacteriota bacterium
TAGCAAAGTAGAGGCAAAAGACTGTGCTGGTCTGTCCGTCTATTAAAGGATTGCTTTCAATCCCGCACGGCACGTCTCAGTCAATGCTTCGGGGCTGAGTTTCCTTCCAACCACCATTTGCACCGCTTCGCGAACTGTGTCGTCCACGTGTCCGAATAGTGCGTCCGCGGCATTGCTCACTTCACGCGCCTTTTTAGCCTGCAGCTTTGGCCGGAGTTCCGTGGCAAACAGTTCCTGCAGTTCCGCCAGATGTCCGGCAAATATTTCTATGGTGTCGTGAATGTAGAGAATATCCTTCGCCCGATCTTTGCGGTCGCGCGCATCTTGAATCAGAATCTTCTGGCATAGAAAACTTACTGGATTTGCGACCCGCACGTGCGTCGTCGATTCGAATGGGTATCCGTTAGTCTTATTGAGGCTTATGTGCCAAGGTGCGAGCAATAAGATCTCGATATAGCGTAGTTGCTGCGACGAAATTCCTCCGAATTCCCTGGTGACCTTGCGTTCTCCCTTTCGGCCATACTCGCTTCCAAACAAGTGGACTGACGAACTCGGCATAGAAACCTTCCTGCCCAACCAAGTGGTAGTGGGTCGCGGGAGGCCGGTCTTTCCCTACAAACTCTTCGCGAAATCCTGCCGCCACCAGACGGTCCCGGATACTGGTCTCTTTGGCTTCGATCTTCAACGGTACAGCGATGTCGCTGTCGAGAGTTGTGAGCGGCGGATACCTCAGTGTCTGCGCGCGGGGATCGAGGCGGTAGAGCCTGTGCCCCCAACCGCCGATGAGAACCACTTGCTCGAGCCAAGGCTCCAGCGCTTCGATGAGTTGTACAAACGGCTTGAGTTCGGCGTTCTCTTTCAACGTTTCTCCTTCGCGAGAAGGGCCGGTGCCAGAATCTTTCGCCAAATCAAGTCCGCCTGCTCGCTGCCTCGCGAGGGATGCTGGGCGACGTCGAGCCACACTTGCAGCACGTCGCAAACAGGGACACTGTCCTCCAGAACCACCGCGCGAAACACTGATTCGTCGTGCCGCGGAACACGGATATAAACGTCCGGATCGGCGTCCACGCTGCTTGCCGAGAACCCCAGCTTTTCGAGAATCCTAGGTTCAATGCGCTCTATATAAAGGTAGGGGTGCACCCCATGAACGAACCCGAGCCCGAGCGCTTCCGCGGCAGCAAATAGCGCCAGACACGCCCGCGGCCGATGAACAACAAGGTGATCCTTCTCCAAATGGCGGAGCTGCTTTTCTTTGACGTAAGAGCGGATCGCGTTCCATAGCGCGTCCTTCTTTCCGCGAAGAACCCAACGAACCCCAATTTCGGACACGCTCCTCTGGTTTGCCGCCAGCCAGCGGTTCATCAATTCTTCGATCCGCACGACTCGCAACCCTTCGCGTTCTTCCTCAAGAAATCCTGCTTTCGAAAACTGCTCGATGAAGCGGAATGCGCTCATCACGGAAATCGCAGCCGCTTCCGCCAGTTGCGACGCACCGTGGTAGCGTCCGCGTGGTGCAGAGAGATAGAGCTCCGGGATTCTTGGCGCCAGGAGAACCTTGAGCATCGCCCTTGAGAGCGAGCCTGTCGACCCTAGCAGCCCGTGGTGCAACCCCGACATTTTGATTTTGTAACCTGAAGTAACTTGTTTCCGTTTTTGTTTCTCGTAGAATGCCATTGAATTCTGGGAGAAGTGCCGATGGGAATGGGGACACGAAGGCGGAGACAGCGGCAAGAGCGGTTGTGGATCAGTCACAATGAATTGGCCAAGGGGCCGGGTCATCCTTTTTACGCGCGGGTGAATGAGTTATTGGAATCGAAACAGTTCGACGAGTTTGCGGAGCAGGAGTGCGCAAGATTTTACGCCGAGAACAACGGGCGACCATCGGTGACGCCGGGGATTTATTTTCGATTGCTGCTGGTGGGATATTTTGAAGGGATAGATTCGGAGCGAGGGATCGCCTGGCGAGCGGCGGATTCCCTCGGGCTGCGGAAGTTTTTGGGAGTGGGGTTAGATGAGCAGACGCCGGATCATTCGACGATTTCGCGAACGCGACGGTTGATCGATGTGGAGACGCATCGCGAGGTTTTCTTCTGGATTTTGGAATTGCTGAGAGATCAGGGACTGCTGCAGGGCAAGACCGTGGGGATCGACGCGACCACGCTGGAGGCCAACGCGGCGATGCGTTCCATCGTGCGACGAGACAATGGCGAGAGTTACGAGGAATTTCTGAAAGGATTGGCGAGGAAATCGGGAATCGCAACGCCGACACGCGAAGATCTGGCGCAGTTGGATCGCCCCCGGAAGAACAAAGCCAGTAATAAAGATTGGGTCAATGCGCATGATGGAGACGCGCGGATCACCAAGATGAAAGATGGTCGGACGCATCTGGCACACAAAGCGGAGCATGCGGTGGATTTGAAGACCGGTGCAGTGTTGGCGGTGACGTTACAGGAAGCCGACCAGGGAGATACCACGACGGTGATAGCGACCCTGGCACAAGCAGGTGAAAATGGCGCCGAGCTGATCGGGACAGAAGAACCGAATCAGAAGCCGAAAATGCATCCGCAGGGGATCGCAGAAGCAGTCACCGACAAGGGCTACCATAGCGGCGAGACGCTGGTGATGCTGAAGAACGCGGAAGTGCGGACCTACATTCCGGAAAAGAAACAGAAGGGTCAGCGGCACTGGGACGGCAAGGGCGAGCAACAACAGGCGGTGTATGCGAACCGGCGCCGCGTAAACGGGACCTATGGAAAGGGTCTGCTACGGAAGCGGGGCGAGCTGATCGAGCGAAGTTTTGCACATTGCTACGATACTGGCGGAATGAGAAGGACCCATCTCCGAGGTCACCGGAACATTCTTAAACGACTGTTGATTCACGTCGGCGCGTTCAATCTGAGCCTGATCTTCCGCTCTCTGCTGGGCTCCGGTACTCCACGGGAGTACAAAAACCGACAGTCATCGCTGCTTTTTGCGCTTTTGCTACTGTTCCATCGCTACTCAGCGCTCAAGATTCACTCAAATCGTTTTTCTTCCCGGCATCGACTGTGCCAGCCTCAAAATGAACGCTATCTCAGATACAAACTCCGCCACTCAGGAGAATGTGGTTCCACCACGGGCTGCTAGGCTTTAAAACAAGGCGACGTCCGAAGGAAGACTCGTGAGTGCAAAAGCAGCCGCCCTGAGCTAGCTAGCGGACTGTCCAAAACGCGCGGATCCCATATTCCAATACCCTCAAATCAGTTAAAATTAGTAGCAAGTAGAGTCACGAATTACCGCGTTCTTAAGGTGGCTTCCAGACCCAGTTCCGTCTAGCGTTTTGCGCTAGCTAGCGTTTATCGTTACCTATGTGGTGAAACTTCCTACAACCGGACTTCTCGGGACTAACTTCCGTATTGCCGACAAACCGTCCGTGGGAGGGACGGTTGTGCGGTCGTGAGCGCTATCGCGATTTTCGCCACTGTACTTTTGGAAGTGTCCAATCCGCGATTTTTCGTGAAGTGGGTGCTAAAATGTGCCGCTAATAACAGCGAATGGAGGCGGCTGTTTCTACCGCTCCTCGGAGGACATGATGCTCCGTCAATCTCCTGCGCCCGAAAGGCGAAACAGCACTCTTATCAGAGCTTGCCTGTGTTTTGTCTTTGTTGTTGCCATCATGCCGCTTGGGGCACGCGCGGACGTAAGCACTCCGGATACTCCAGCAGGTCGTACGCTTCGGGCGTTCCTCGATGCATTTAATAGCGGGGAGCACGACCGGATTGCCGCCTATGTAAAGGAATACGATCCAGAAAACAGTGCAGACCAACTGACTTCTTTTAGCAGCCAGACCGGCGGGTTTACACTCGTCTCCATTGTGCATAGCACCCCAGATAAGCTCTCATTTCTTGTTCACGGGCGCGGAGACAACGTCGATGCCTACGGAATCCTGCAACTTGCCAGCACTACACCGCCGCGTGTAAAGCGGATTGGCATCCGTGCCATACCGCCCGGCGCGAAACTTGATGACATGCGATTGGATGAAGTCACTCGGCAGAAAACGATTGATGCCATCAGCGAGCGGTTGACCGAGTATTACGTGTATGCCGATGTGGCGGCGAAGATGATCCAGGCCATCCGCGACCATCAGAAGCACGGCGATTACAATTCGATTGTGGATGGCAATGAATTCGCTGATGCGCTCTCGCGTGATCTGCGCGCTGTCAGCCAGGATCGGCATCTTTTTGTCGGATACGATCCGTACATCTTGCCCACCCAATCCCGCTCTCCTGATCAGCCACGCCAGCCGAGCCCGGCTGATGAAGCAAGGTTCCGCACCATGCTGGAACATGACAACTGCACGTTCTCCAAGGTTGAGATCCTCAATCACAACATTGGCTACATCAAATTCGGCGCGTTTCCTGACCCGAACATCTGCGGACCTACTGTCGTGGCCGCAATGAGCTTTGTGGCGCATACCGATGCCCTAATCTTTGACCTGCGCGAAAATCATGGCGGCGATCCCAGTATGGTCGATTTCATGGTTTCCTATCTGTTCCGGGAGCCAACCCATATCAACGATCTCACCAACCGCCACGACAACGAGACCCACCAGTACTGGACACTTCCTTGGATTCCGGGACCACGCTTTATCGATCAACCCGTCTACGTACTCACTTCGCACGAAACATTTTCGGGAGGGGAGGAATTTACCTTCGATTTGAAGACGCAAAAGCGCGCTACCATCGTGGGCGAAACCACGGGCGGCGGCGCTCATCCCGTGCGAGGTATGCCCGCCGGAGATCGCTTCACGATTGGTGTCCCCTTCGGCCGGCCGATCAACCCGGTGACGAAAGGTGACTGGGAAGGAAAAGGCGTGGAACCAGATGTGAAGGTCAGCGCTGCTGACGCCTTGACCACCGCGGAAAAGCTGGCCGCTGAGAAATTGGTCACCAAGGACAGCCATAATTGAACGCTACCCCTACGCGCTCAGTAACCGAGTTACTTCCTGTTTGCCGACCATTCGCTCAGTATTCGGGAAACATCATCGATAGTTATCGTCTGGGTAGCGTCAGGCCTGCCGTCAGTGTCAAGACAGTTCCAATCGGTATCTAAGTAACCTGAGGGCTCTCATTTTTCTAAGGTTACTGTGTCGGCTTGTTCTTTCCACTTTTTTTGGCAGCGACCCTCATTGGCGCTGGCGGTTTTGGCGTCCAGAATTCCGGATCGCCCGCCGCAAACTCTTTCGATACGTGGGACTTTTCGGGGCTAACAGCGTAAAGGTTGCTCTCTGTGTGCGCGTACGCTGAGCGGGCGATCTGTTGCATGCGCTCAGCGGCTTCGCCTTCTGCTTCGTGCAGCACATCCCGTAGGTTCAGCAAATCATCGTTCTGCGCCAGAGCTCTCATCGGCACAAACGCAAAAAATGTTGGCGAGGGCATCCCCGCGTTCACCTGATACACGACCCACGGCAAATCGGATTCCGTTTTTTCGTACGCTGCAGTAAGCGTCTTGAAGGCTTCGGTGAACTCACTCTCGTGGCCAGGATGCAGGCGAACCTCAAGCACTCGCAAGAAACGTGCCTTCGACAGATCAATGTGGTTCGCACGGTAGCTTAGGTCATCTCGCCTTTCGGCGACTATCGTGCGCTGGCTCGCCAGCGCGCCATTGATCTGCGCTTGAAATTTTCCAAGCTCCGCGTGAGCAGCGTATATGGGTCCCCACTCAGCAAAGGCTTTGCCGATATGTGCAAATGAATCGAACGGATCGAACGACAGCACTTCCGAATCTCCGGTGACCGATTCCAGCACAATCCACGAATTCGGCACCTCCAGATTCGCACAAGCACGTGCTGCGGCCGCGAGCGCCTTGCCACTTTCAGTTGCTTTATCGAACGGGAATCTTTGATAAACGAGCATTACCAATTTTGGGGGAGCCGTCTCCGACCGTATGACACCGTTTGTCTGGCCGGTTGCACCACCAGCGCAGATCAGCACGAATGCGGCAACCATCGCAATATAGTGCGCAATTGTCATGACGCTAAGGCCTCCGCAGCCACTATCGAATTGGGTGGTTAATTTTAGCTCAGCCGTAAACGATCGACTAGCCGTGCTGACGAGCTCCCCGGTTGCTGATGGATGACGGACAAACCGGAACTAATCCTCAAGTCCTACTAGACGCGCTTGTATTGATTGAACCGATCAACTCACGGATGGTCAACTCGGAAGCTCCCCAGAAACGGGGTTCGAGGAAATCGCAACGCGAGCCGCAGTCGGCATCAATACATCCCCTCCAAGCGGACTTCTGACTGCACGCAGGCCTATAGCCTAAGGCAACAGGCTTGTAGGTCGGTGAAGGACTGCGCTCTAGGAGACGAAATGGAGCCGGCTGTTTTGAAGGCAGTAAGATACAATGGAGAATCGACTCGGAGTAAGTATGTCCATCAAAAGTCCTCAGGAACTGGCAGGAATGCTGGCCGCTGGCGCAGTGGTTCGCCATATGCTCGAAGCCATGAAACAGGCTGTTATATCCGGCGTGACAACGGCAGACTTAGATGCGCTGGGAGCTCGCGTCATGCGGGAGCATGGAGCTCGGTCAGCACCAGCGCTGGTCTACAAATTTCCGGGCGTGAGTTGCATCAGCGTAAACGACGAGGCGGTACACGGCATTCCAGGCCGGAGGAAACTGCAGGAAGGTGATTTGGTGAAGCTTGACGTGACGATAGAGAAGAATGGGTTTATGGCGGATGCTGCGGTCACGGTTTCAGTTGGTGTGGTCTTGGAACAGAAGCAGCACTTGATGTCATGTGTACAGCGCGCATTCGAATTGGCATTGCTGGTTGCACGCGCTGGCAACCGCGTATCCGAGATTGGTGGTGTCATTGAACACGAGGTGCGCCGGTGGGGATTCTCAGTAATTCGTGAGCTAGGAGGTCACGGAATTGGACGTACTATTCACGAACAACCGAGCGTTCCAAACTATCCTGACCCTACTGCGCACGGGCTCCTAACGGAAGGCCTGGTAATCACAGTTGAACCCATCATTGCGGCGCAGGCTGGCAGAGTGTTTCTAGCCAGCGACGGTTGGACGATGCGAACGGCTGACCGATCGGCATCCGCACACTACGAACACACGCTGATGATTACCAACGAAGAACCAGTTCTCCTCACAGCTGCACAAAGTGAAACAGCGAATTGACCTCATCATGGGCGCTTCGGTGTGCTTGGCAATCTTTACTTGGGTGTTTAGTCGTATCCCAGAGAACTGCCTGTCATGGTCGAGAAACGGGGTTTTGAGGAGTTCGAAGAGAGAGCAATGTGCTCCGTAGCACCTCATTACCTCCAACAGGATTTCTGGACCAATGTGTGGAGTGGTGGCCTCCTCTAGCAGCCCGTGGTGGAACCACATTCTCCTGAGTGGCGGAGTTTGTATCTGAGATAGCGTTCATTTTGAGGCTGGCACAGTCGATGCCGGGAAGAAAAACGATTTGAGTGAATCTTGAGCGCTGAGTAGCGATGGAACAGTAGCAAAAGCGCAAAAAGCAGCGATGACTGTCGGTTTTTGTACTCCCGTGGAGTACCGGAGCCCAGCAGAGAGCGGAAGATCAGGCTCAGATTGAACGCGCCGACGTGAATCAACAGTCGTTTAAGAATGTTCCGGTGACCTCGGAGATGGGTCCTTCTCATTCCGCCAGTATCGTAGCAATGTGCAAAACTTCGCTCGATCAGCTCGCCCCGCTTCCGTAGCAGACCCTTTCCATAGGTCCCGTTTACGCGGCGCCGGTTCGCATACACCGCCTGTTGTTGCTCGCCCTTGCCGTCCCAGTGCCGCTGACCCTTCTGTTTCTTTTCCGGAATGTAGGTCCGCACTTCCGCGTTCTTCAGCATCACCAGCGTCTCGCCGCTATGGTAGCCCTTGTCGGTGACTGCTTCTGCGATCCCCTGCAGATGCATTTTCGGCTTCTGATTCGGTTCTTCTGTCCCGATCAGCTCGGCGCCATTTTCACCTGCTTGTGCCAGGGTCGCTATCACCGTCGTGGTATCTCCCTGGTCGGCTTCCTGTAACGTCACCGCCAACACTGCACCGGTCTTCAAATCCACCGCATGCTCCGCTTTGTGTGCCAGATGCGTCCGACCATCTTTCATCTTGGTGATCCGCGCGTCTCCATCATGCGCATTGACCCAATCTTTATTACTGGCTTTGTTCTTCCGCGGGCGATCCAACTGCGCCAGATCTTCGCGTGTCGGCGTTGCGATTCCCGATTTCCTCGCCAATCCTTTCAGAAATTCCTCGTAACTCTCGCCATTGTCTCGTCGCACGATGGAACGCATCGCCGCGTTGGCCTCCAGGGTGGTCGCGTCGATCCCCACGGTCTTGCCCTGCAGCAGTCCCTGATCTCTCAGCAATTCCAAAATCCAGAAGAAAACCTCGCGATGCGTCTCCACATCGATCAACCGTCGCGTTCGCGAAATCGTCGAATGATCCGGCGTCTGCTCATCTAACCCCACTCCCAAAAACTTCCGCAGCCCGAGGGAATCCGCCGCTCGCCAGGCGATCCCTCGCTCCGAATCTATCCCTTCAAAATATCCCACCAGCAGCAATCGAAAATAAATCCCCGGCGTCACCGATGGTCGCCCGTTGTTCTCGGCGTAAAATCTTGCGCACTCCTGCTCCGCAAACTCGTCGAACTGTTTCGATTCCAATAACTCATTCACCCGCGCGTAAAAAGGATGACCCGGCCCCTTGGCCAATTCATTGTGACTGATCCACAACCGCTCTTGCCGCTGTCTCCGCCTTCGTGTCCCCATTCCCATCGGCACTTCTCCCAGAATTCAATGGCATTCTACGAGAAACAAAAACGGAAACAAGTTACTTCAGGTTACAAAATCAAAATGTCGGGGTTGCACCACGGGCTGCTAGGAGGGTATAGACATTTAAGCATTTCTGGCGTATATGTCGATGTTCTAGGTGTACTATGGGTGAAGCCCAAATCGAGTTGCTGAAAGGGACTCTCGACATGTTGGTCCTGAAGGTTGTCGCCTTGGGCCCCAGTCACGGTTATGCAATAGCGCAGCGCCTTCAACGGATATCGAGAGACTTCTTTCAGGTCCATCAGGGCTCGCTCTATCCCGCTCTCCATCGATTGGAAGATCGTGGCTTTCTTGAAGCCAAATGGAAACAATCCGAGACCGGCCGCGAAGCCAAATTTTACTCGCTGACTAAAAAAGGCTGCCGACAAATGAACGAGGAAGCGCGCAATTGGGAGCGCCTTTGCGACGCCGTCGCTCTGGTCCTGCGCACTCCCGAAAAGGACTCCTAGCCATGCGCAGGCTCCGCCGCCTCTTTCGCAAATCCCACAATGAAAGCGACCTCGACAGGGAGCTGCGCTTTCACCTCGAACAGCAAGTCGCCGACTACCGCGCCACTGGCCTGTCGCCCGAGGAAGCCCGCCGCCGCGCTCAACAAGAATTCGGCGGCCTTGAACGCGTCAAAGAAGAAGTCCGCGACACCCGCTGGGAAACGCATCTCGACAATCTCTTGCGTGACTTCCGCTATGCGTTCCGCAACCTCCGCAAAGATCACCGTTTTTCCTTGATAGCCATATTTGCCCTGGCCCTCGGCATCGGTGCTTCCACTGTCGTCTTCAGCGTCGTCTATAACGTATTCTTCCGTGCCTTTCCCTACAAAGACTTCAATAGATCTGTTGTTTTTGAAGTGCGAAATTTAGAAAGTGCCGGAGGATGGAAAGGCCGCGCCTTCTTCTCGTCGGCGGAAATTCGTGCCTTCCGTGAACAGAATCATGTGTTTGAAGACATCATTGCCCATGAAGGCGTGCGTCTTTCGTACGACAGTGGCGGATTCATTCGCTATTTTCCTATGGGAGCCAGAGTAACAGCCAATGCATTTGACTACCTGGGTGTCCGGCCGCTGCTAGGCCGCATGATCTCGCAGGAAGATGACAACCCCGGCGTTCCGCCCGTGTTCGTCATGAATTACCGTTTCTGGCAGAGCGAATTCGGTGGCGATCCAAAGATCCTTGGCACCAATTTTATCCTGGACGGCAAGTCAACCACCCTCGTCGGAATCATGCCGTTGCACTTCGATGCTTTTGGCGCGAGCTTTTGGCTGCCAGCCGTTCGCGACCAAGGCTCAGGCTATCCGATCGGACGTCTTAAGCCGGGTGTTAGCGTGCAGGCTGCGGGAGCAGACCTAGATGCCATCGCCCACCGCCTGCAAAAAGCGAATCCAGATGGAATTTTTCCGGCGAAATTCACAATCGTTTCGCAGACGCTCCTCGACAGCCTTATCGGAGACTTCAAAAAAACACTTTATGCGTTGCTCGCCGCGGTCTTGCTACTGTTTTTGATTGCCTGCAGTAACGTGGCGAATCTCTTATTGGCTCGTGCCACCGCCCGCGAGCGAGAAATCGTCATGCGCGCCACGTTAGGTGCGACTCGCAGCCGTCTCATCCAGCAGTTGCTGGTGGAAAGTTTCATGCTCGCATCAGCAGCGTCTGGAGCTGGCTGTGTCTTGGCATACTTCGGCTTGAAAGTAGTTACCGCACTCATCCCCGCCGGGACGCTTCCCGAGGAAACGGCGATTCGGATGAATGCACCGGTCCTTCTTCTAGCAGGCTGCTGAAAAATCGTGCTGAGCCAGCAATTTCTGTGTTGGTTTGAGTCATTCGGGAGTTTTTGGGCGTCTGAGTCGCGATTTTTCGTACTACGGTGCGCCGTTCAGAGACACTACGACCCAGACCGACTACGTCGCAACCGCGCTGCGCATCAGGTTCCTCATACGCACCAGGTTATAGGCTGCGCAGGCAAAGGTGAAGATCCAATCGACCTTCAGCGTTCCGCGATGCCGCACTTTCCGCAACAGCGCAACGGTCTTCAGCCAGCCAAAACATTCTTCGATGCGTTTCCTCTTCTTCTGACTGCGGGCATAGCCCTGGTGCAGCGTCGTTCGTCTGTCGATGGCGCTGCCACCTCGTCGTCCCAGGTTCTGCGCCACGTGCGGCGTCACCCAAATGTTCCGGCACTCGCGCACGAAATTGGCAGTGTCATAGCCTTTGTCGCCGCCCACCGTCACCCGTCCGCTTCCCGGCAATTTCTCCAGCATCTCCAGCGCTGTATCGCGCTCCGCCGTGCCGGTGGCTTCCCACGCCATCGACTGTTCACGATCAGCCCATTGCGATTCTCCACCAGCAGATTGCCGCTGTAGCTCAACTTCGCCTCCTTGCCCTCGCCCTTGCGCGCCAACTTGGCTTCGGGATCCGTGGTCGAGGCGTGCGTCCGGTTGGACCGCTTCTCGCCATGAAAGTTCACCGTGGGATTGCCGCGATCGTCGTCGCCCGGCGGCGGTTTCTTGCTTGTCCTTCCGCTGAAAACTCTTCGCGCCGGCCCAAGCTTCCAGCAAGGTGCCGTCCACCGTGAAGTGTTCGTCCGAGGTCAAGCTCTGCGCCCGCGCCTGCTCCACCACCTGTGCCAGAAACTGCTTGGCTACTTCGGCCTCCAGCAGCCGGTCCCGGTTCTTGGTGAACGTGGTCGCATCCCACACCTCCTCGTCCAGATTCAACCCCACGAACCAGCGAAACAACACGCTGTAATCGATCTCTTCCATCAGCAGCCGCTCGCTGCGGATCGAGTACAGCATCTGCAACAACTGCGCCCGCAACAACTTCTCCGGGCGCAATCGACGGCCGGCCTTCGCTGGCGTACATGCTGTTGAACTCCGGCGACAGATGCCCGCAGAACCTCGTCCACCATCGTCCGGATCGGCCGCAGCGGATGATCCTTCCGCACCCGCGCTTCCGGCGACAGATAACTGAACATATGACTTTGCTGATGATCCGTTCCTCGCATGCTCAATGAGACGTACCACGCGCCGCCTCGTTACAAAATATCTGACTTTTTCAGCAGCCTGCTAGTCCTCGGGGTCACTATATTGACGACCATCCTCTGCGGCCTTGCACCCGCGCTCCACGTCATGCGGAGGGACTTGCAGCCGAGTCTAGCCAGTAGCGGAAAAGGCATCGAGGGGAGTTTTCGGCACGATAACCTTCGCGCGGGTCTAGTGATCGGCGAAGTTGCGCTGTCCATCATCCTCCTAATTTGTGCTGGCCTTTTGATGCGCAGCTTCCTCGTGCTCACGCGCGTTGACTTGGGGTTCAACCCCAGAAATGTTCTCTACTTTCAACTCAATCCTGCAATGTACGCAAATTATGCAGACTCCAGGGAGAGGAAAAATGCTTTGACACGTCAACTCCTCGAGCGGTTGAGAGCCGTCCCGGGAGTTATCTCCGCTTCCGAATCCGTTCAGCAGCCGCCCCTGAAGTACGACTGGAGCGACACTATTATTCCCGGCAGGCCTCACGCCGAACGGTGGGAGACCAGATTTGAGTCGATCAGCGAAGACTACTTCCAAACGCTCGGAGTTCCATTGCTTCGTGGCAGGTATATTTCCGAACACGATGTGACTGAGGCCCGATATGTGATGGTCGTTAACGAGGCTTTCGCTCGGCAGTACTTTCCGAACGCCGACCCTCTCCAGCACAAAGTCAAGTTGGAGATTCTCGACCGTACCTTTCTGGACGCACCTCATGACACCTATTTTGAAATCGTCGGGATCGTACACGATTACAAGACACGCGATTATGACAGCCCGTCGTGGCAAAACTTTCCGGAAGTCTTCTTCCCTTATAGCGTTCAGGGATTTAGTTGGCGCACGTTTCTGGCCAGGACCGCCGTAGATCCAAACTCACTGTTAAAAAACATCGGCCAAGAAGTGCAGGCTCTCGATCCAAGTGTGGGGATCACCGCATCCGGTACGTTAGAAGCCTCACTCCAAGAATTCTATCGTGGGCCGCAATTTGAACTGGTAGTGCTCGCGGCTTTTGCGGGTATTGGCCTTATCTTGGTAGTCATCGGCATATTCAGTGTGATGGCCTATGCGGTTTCGCTGCGGGCGCACGAGATCGGCATTCGCGTGGCTCTGGGAGCGCAGCAGACAAATATCTTGCGTCTCGTGATCCTCAATGGGTTACACCTCATCTGGCCAGGAATTTTGATCGGTCTCCTCGCCAGTTGTGCGTTGACGCGCTTTCTCGCCAGCCAAATATCAGGTGTTTCCGCCACGGATCCATGGACGTTTGCTGCCGTCGTAACGCTTGTCCTATTGGTAGGCCTCGCGGCGTGTCTCTTTCCCGCTCGACGCGCTGCAAGCGTCGATCCTCTTGTCGTCCTTCGTTACGAATGACGCTTCCATCAAGCCACATGGTTGAGCGCACAAACAAAATCGGCCAAGTTCGAATCAGGCCAGAAACGGGGTTCGCGGACGGGAGAACGCAATCGGCGTCGCGCGAATCGGCAGTTCCCACATCCGGACTTATTGGGTGTCAAGAAGAAGGTGCGGGAAAATGTTTGAACTTGACCGATTAAACCGAGCTATGGGCGAGGCTAAGTACCACCAGCGTCATGTCATCACTTTGCGGTGCACCGGAGGCGAAGGCGTTGGCGGCGCCCATGATGCGTGCCGTGATTTCTCGCGCTGGCAGGCCGAGCGTTTCTCGCGCCGAATCGATGATGCGCTTTTCACCCCATTCTTCAAATGCGGGGTTCATGGCTTCACTGATTCCGTCGGTGTACAGCACGACCACGTCGCCAGGCACAAGGACTATCTCGGCTTGTTCGTATCGGCATTCCATTAGAAGGCCTACGACTGGCCCACCCTTCTCATTAAGTCGCTCCAGAAGGCCACCATGTCCGCCGGAGCTATGGTGGCCATTCTCAGCGTTATAGCGGAAGACCATCGGTGGATTGTGGCCGGCGTTGACATACGTGAAGCGGCGAGAGGCAGGATCGTATTGGGCGTAAAAAAGTGTCGCATAACGATCCTCCGCTGAGGCGTCGTAAAGCATCTGATTGAGTCTGCCGATCATCCCGCCAATGTCGCTACCGGCGCGGGCAGCCTCCGCGCGCAACGACGCTTGCAGGCTGGCCATCATCAGAGCCGCGGCTATGCCTTTCCCGGACACATCTCCAAGTGCGATGCCGAGCATGCCGTCCGGTAGCGCCAGAAAGTCGTAATAATCCCCACCTACACCGAGTGCAGTGCGGCAGTGCCCCCAATAATCCAATCCAGCTACATACGGCAATCTTTGCGGGAATAGGCGTTCCTGCACCTCGCGTGCGATTTCCAGTTCGCGATTCATTTTTTCGCGGCGTCCAACTTCGTCGGCGACCGCGGTGGTCAGTTGCGCATTCGCAAGAGCTAGTCCCGTTTGCGTGGCAACGGATTTCAGGAGCCGCAGATCGATCCCGGAATAGGGCTCCTCGGAAAGTTTTTCCCCGAGACTCACTACTCCCAGCAGTTTGTCTTTTACAGAGAGAGGCAGAAGTAGCCGCGGTTCGAGCGCGGCGAGGTTGACCCTTTCCGCTTCGGACAGCGAGGAATTCACCCACGAATCTTCGTCGTCGAAATACGCGAGAGAGGGTTCGGAATCCTTGCGGAGATGTTCAATGACCTTGGACCTATCAGACAACTCCATTTGCGGCACACCGGCATAGCCGATGGCATAGGCGGGCCGGTAGAAGGCGCCTTCCTGGAGCAGGACTGCGATACGCGGAACATGCAGCGATTCTGCTATCCTGGTAGCGACGCGCTCCAGCATGGGCCGTGTCTCCACCATCGAACGTACTTCGTCGCTGAGGCCCGCTAGAATCTGCTCCGCATCGTAGGCGTCGCGGAAGAAGCGATGGTCAATCCATTTGCGCAGATGATCGGCAGCACGTCGCACCATAAGAACGAGAAAGACGCCCACGGCGATCATGGACATCTTCTGTGTCCGGCTGCCGTGCGACATTGTCAGCGTAGTGGCAATGAATAAGACAGCGACTGTCAGAATCACTTGCAAGATGCGAACTCCGCCACTGGCCAAGCCATAGCGCAATCCTTGCCGAACGACCACGCGTACATCCAAAGCGCGCTGCACAACAATGACGTAGGCCAGGGTTATGGGAAAAAGGAGGAGTAGAGTGAGCGAGGCCAGCACCAGCCATTCTGGAAAGATCTGCTCGAGTTCGCCGCCTTTGATCTGCCCAATGGCGATCAGAATAAAAGTGGGGGACAGCGATACGATTGCACCGGCATACAGCAGGCGTAGTCGCCGTTTCGAATCTGGCGAAACAGCGGTGCTGGACTTGAAAGCGATGCTGGCAAAAAAGCTGCCGATTGCAATAACACCTACCCAGAACGGCAGAGATCCAAGGTGGCGCCAGACAGCCGCCAACGTGGCAATTTTGGCATAGTTCTCGATTTCACCGATGTGGACAACAATGGAGACAAGCCCGTCGATGATCAGGAGCGGGGCCAGAACATATTTCGCCAACCGGACCAACGTGTGAGCCCTATCCGGCGGAAACGGTTGCGGGAAATACAACCCGAAAAACAGCATGCATAGCGGCCAAGCCTTATTGCAGGAGAAACGATAAAATTCGGCCAAATCGCGGATGCCGGGCCCCCAGCTTTCGGAGTAAGCCGAGAAAAGGTTACTGAGGCCCAGCAGAACACCGGTCAGCAACCAGGCGGACTTATCTCGCGGGCGAACAAAGGGCACCCAGAATCCCAGCAATATGCTGAAAAACGGTAGAACGACCTTAAGTGTGAGGACGGCGCCGAGTGCCAGTCCTTTAACATCTGAAGCAGGACAAAGGAAAATCGTTGCAGTTTTCGAATCCTGTGAACCCGGTGTCCGGGACATGATTCGCGGAGCATCACCAGGCTTCGCCGTCGCCATGGCTTCACCGAATACAGCGAACCCGGTGAAGGCCCGGCCGTTCACCTCCGTGAGTACGTCTTCGTCGTGGACACCGGCATGGCGGCCCTCTGGGCGGATAAACACCGCTTTCGGTTCCCCCCGAACGTACCCAGGTACGAACGGCCATGCCGCAGCGCCGCGATCCAGGAATTCAGGAAATGACGCAATAGTGGCTCGAACTTGATAAGCGCATGCTGCGACGAACAGAAGCCCAAGAACGACGTACTGAGCGACTGGCGGCTTCTTCTCTTTCATACGTTTAAACAGTTGTTTTACCTGGAACGCTGCGATGGATGATTCGAATCGAGCAATATAGCATGCGGGCGAGGGCACCCGTCAGGTCAGAGAACTTTGACGTTAATGGCCCCGCAGATTGAATCTGGCCGGGATTTTGAAGAATCGCGGTTACGAGGTCAGTAACTGGGTATTGGGCAGCCCTCGACGCCTGAAACATCCCGCCTCGCAGGGGGCAGAACCTTAACTAACGGAAACCGTCGCCTCTCCATTTCAGGCTGAGCCGACACATTTACATCGACACGTCCCTCGAAGGAATGGGGTTTGTCAAAAGAAGGGTCGCAGCGAGGTTAGGAATACTCGTTTTGCCATCCGATAATTGCCGACAAGTTCGCTGAATTCTTGAAGTGCGGCGTGAGAGAATCCGCTGTCCACTAGGCAACAATGCGGTTCTCTTCTTGCATGCCCTTACAGTTTTACTCGAAGACGGGTTCGAAGAATGTCGTAGCCGCGGAGCCGCATTCCAGGGCAAACTCCAGACCGCTACCTTATTAAAAACACGCTGAAGCCATATCCTCTGCAATTTGAAATAGGTTGTGGTTCAAACAAGGGTATATTCAAATTGTAGTAATCATCACTAAGTTGTCGGTTCCG
>CAVPKZ010000076.1:0-11616 GCA_963705755.1 uncultured Acidobacteriota bacterium
TAGATAACCAATGGCCGAGAACAAAGTCGCGATAACGAAAGTTTTCGTTCGCATTTAGAGAATCTCCTTCCTGGGATTGATTCCCGCTGGGGCTTGGAGTCATTTGTGTCTGGCTTCAATGGCGGGGCCAGCAAGAGCAAAGTGTTCCCTGGCCCCGCCTCGGCTCACCTCCCTTGGCCGTGGTCGGCCATCCCAGCCGGGAGGTGTGGATGAAGCCTCACCATATCGTGATGCGATATATCTGTCAAGCGTTGCTTTGGCGTTGTATCGTACTACGATATATGGCTACCGCGCGAGCCAACCGTTACTGCCCGCGATGCGTCTATTTGTTCAGGGGGGCGCCGTCGCTGTTTAGACAATCCAAACCGCATTTCACAAAGATCGTCTTCCAGCCGATTCACCTCTACCGAAAGCCGCGCGGTTTCGCGGCACCTTTGGAGGGAACTTCATGAAATTCACACTCTGGATTTCCATCGCACTGCTCATGTCCGGCGCCGGGGCCTCTCAGGCGGCAGCACAGAGCCGACAGAATTCCCACCCACAACAGTTTGCGAATTGTGTGGACGAATTCTCAGCTTGTGATCGATCGGTGTTGAACGTACAAGAACTGCAAGAGGTGCGACGCGTCACTCAGGACCGGAATTTGTTGGATTGTTTCAACGGATTTTCCGACTGCGACAAAAAGCAATTGAACACCGAACAGCAACTCGAAGTTGGGCGCGAAATCCGCGATCAAGACTTGCAAAATTGCATGGATGGCATCGGTGAGTGCAACTTGGCCGCGCTTAACGACCAAGAGCGTCAACAGGTCGCAAAGTCAGCTCGTGTCCGAAACCTCCAGGCCTGCCTGTACGGAACCGGAGACTGTGACCCTACGCAACTCAACACCGATCAAAAACAGCAGGTGGTGACCGCCAACCATGACCGCAATCTGCAGAGTTGCCTGGAAGGGTTGGGTGAGTGCGACCACGCGCAACTGCGCAGCCAGGAGCAGCAGGACGTCACACGCGTGACTCAGGATCGTAAACTTCGCGAATGTCTCGATGGGTCGGACGTTTGCGATGGCAGTCATTTGACATCCGCGGAACAGCGAAGAGGTGGCCGACCTCAACGGGCACACTAAGTTGCAGAACTAAGCGCGTGGCTGATCTTCCTCGCTGTGGACGACTTAGACCACCGATTAAACTTCTTAGCGGTGGATTACACGTATTCGCAGACTGTCCTATTGTTTAAGTCATCCAAGACCAATACGCCGCAAGAGGTTCTGAAAGCGCGGATCAGCGCGTATAGGATCGAACCCCGGTCGCAGGAGAACCCCTGGATTAAATCGCTCTACAAAGCCTTTTTCAAGCCAGGTCATCGCTCGATCGCTATCACCCAGGGCCACATACACCGCGGCAATTTCTGAAGCGCGCGAATATCCGGGACTGGAGTGCTTCCTCAGATCATCCAGCAACTCGATCGCTTCATTCCTTCTACCCATCGCAGCATACGTTCGAGCAAGATTGGCAGTGAACGTCGGACTGCCACCAGAGATCTTGATAGCTTTTTGTAACTCGCCAACTGCTTCACCGAACATCTGTTTTTGGAGGTAAGCCTGTGCTAGTTGATTGTGCGCAAGCGCAAAATTAGAGTCCATTTCAATCGTCCTGCGACTCTGTTGTATCGACTCATCATAAGAATGAGCAATAAGATAAAGTTCCGCCAAATCGGCGTTAATGATGAGCGACAACGGATCCAGGTCCTTCGCTTTCTTCATTTCGGAAATAGCTTCGCTGTCCCGTCCCAATAGGATCAGGTGCCACGCATACCAGTGGTGAGCTGTTGCATAGCTGGGATTAAGCTCAATGGCCCGCCGGAATTCCTTCTCTGCAGCTGAGAAATCCCAGTCGAACCCGTCCAGGCAGAATGCCAGCGAGTTGTGAGCTTCGCCAAGGTTGCTATCCAACCCCAGGGCTTTTATCGCTGCGGCCTTCGCTTTAGGCAGCGCCTCCTTCGGCGTCATTACTGCGTATTGCCAATCTCCTAGCAAAGCGTACGTGTCCGCCAATCCAGAATAAGCTTGGGGATAGCTGGGGTCTTCCTCGACCGCCTGGTTGAAATATGCTGCCGCTACCTTGAGTCCATCGGCGGTTCGCTTATTCCAGAAAAAGCGTCCCTTCAGGTACGACTCATAGGCTTGCGGGTTGACCACCTTGACCGTTTTCAGCTCGGTTTGTTCCCTGGGACTCACATTGATTCGAATTTCCTCGGCGATGGAGCGCGCGACCTGGTTCTGCAGCGCTAAGGTATCGCGCAGATCTCCCTCGTAGCTGTGCGCCCACAAGTGTTTGTCGTCGGACGCTTTTATTAACTGCGCGGTAATACGGACCTGGTTGCCAGACCGCAGAACGGTTCCTTCCACTACACCATCTACGTTCAATTCACGCGCGATCTGTGGCAAGGGCTTACGCACCCGTTTGTACGACATCACCGATGTACGCGAGATCACACGCAGCGCACTGATCTGACCGAGGTCTGTAATCAACTCGTCCGTCATGCCATCCGCGAAGTAATCTTGGGAAGCATCACCGGAAAGGCTTTCCAGCGGCAAGACGGCTAGTGAACGGATCAAAGAGGATGACGGTCGATTCCTCAAATAGAGTGCCCATGCTGCTAAAATCACAAACCCCACAGCTAGAACCGCGCCAAGTCTTCTCCAGGGCAGGGACGGTGCAATCCGCTTCTCGGTTACCGAGTCGGAAGCAATCTTCGCGAGGTCGGAGTGTTGTCGGCCGGAAAGAGCTTCGGTTCCATGGGTTGGGACAGCTACCGAACCGCCGGCAACATCCTTGACCTCCGCGAGGAAACGGTATCCCCGCCGGGATACCGTTTCCAAAAACGCGGACTCTCCGCGGAGTCGCCCAAGGCCTCCCGAATTTTATTAATGGCTTTGTTTAGGCCGTGATCGAAGTCAACAAATGTGTCCGCTGGCCACAAGTTTTTCTGAAGTTCTTCGCGGGTAACCACCTCACCGGCGTGCTCCAGCAGCATCGCAAGGACTTGAAATGGCTGTTTCTGGAGGCGCACCTGCATGCCGTGCTTGCGCAGTTCACCCGCTCGAAGATCCGTCTCGAAAACACCAAAACGGAGGCGCCTGTATGATTTTTCTGCCTTTTGCATTGAAGCGTGGACCTTGGCGCACGCGAGTGTACCACTGAGCTCAGCCTATTGCGCAAACCAACCAAAGAGGACATCTCGCCGTAAGTCTTGTCCTAACTTGCAGTTTGGTGGGGACGCACATTCCGTGGCAGAGGAATCGACAGTCCATTGCGGAGTTTCTACGCCGAGCCCATAGTGTGCGCCTTGGCGCTAAGTGTTTGGTGAAGCATCACCCGTTTTGGAGGTGTCAATGCCGCAATCAAGTGCTTCCCTGGATTTCGTTGAAGATGTCGTACCGCATCTCGATGCCGCTTATAACTTGGCGCGATGGCTGACCCGCAACGACCAGGATGCGCAGGACGTGGTGCAAGAAGCCTTCATGCGGGCCTTCCGATTTCTTGGCAGCTTCCGAGGGGGGAATGTCCGCTCCTGGGTGCTCAGAATTGTCCGCAACACCTCCTATACCTGGCTGGATCAGAACCGTCCGCCGCACCCTAACTTGGAATTTGACGAGAAATTCTTTGGACCCGATCCTCTCGCGCTGACCCCAGAAGAGATTCTCTCTCGTAAGGACGACCGCAAGTTGGTTAGGCGGGCGCTGCAAGATCTCCCACCGAGTCATCGTGAAGTACTGATTCTCCGCGAACTCGAAGGTATGTCTTACAAAGAAATCTCCGAAATCATCGATATGCCGGCAGGAACGGTTATGTCCCGCTTGTCGCGAGCCCGTGATGGGTTCCGCCAATCCTTGGCCAACTTAGGACATCAAGGTACGTTTCCAAGTTATCCGCAGCTCGTATCTGAATTATGAGCGAGTGGCTAACTATGAGTTCTTTCATTGCCGGTTTGCTCCGGAGATCGCCGCGAACGCTACTTTAGAGGAAGGCTCAAAACCTGATAGACGATGCATTAAAGGAGGATTTTAAATGGGCGTGCTTGTGAAAAATCCAGTTACTCAATTGTTGCAGGTTCCTATGTCCGGGCCAACGGCGGCTCTTTTGGCCGCTGAGTCACTGGCCCGAATCTCCACCATCCATTCGAAAAAAATCGATGACTTTTCACGTTTCGTTCCCGTCATCGTTCTCATCCATAAATCTGCCGTGAAGAAACTTGCTGTTCGCGAAATGCCAAATAACAACTCCCTTCCCGAGACTTCTAAATCGACCAACCTCCTGGAACTGTTCGGCCAAGCCATGGACCGCTTTAACACCGCTGAGAGCGATAGCGCGTTCGTGTTCGGCGATGTGATCGTGAATTTTTCGTCTGTTGAAGTGTGCCGCAAAGGACAACCGGTCGTCCTCACCGCTCTGGAATTCAAGGCCCTGAAATACTTCATTCAGAATGCGCGAAGAGCCATTTCACGAGATGAACTGCTGAACCACGTCTGGGGATACGAGAATTATCCCTGCACCCGCACCGTAGACAATCATATTTTGAGATTACGGCAAAAACTGGAGCCACACCCATCGCGCCCGACGCACTTCCGAACCGTGCATGGGACCGGCTATAAATTCTTACCATAGCTTCACTGCAACAAGGCCAATCAACAGTTTCGTTAAAGCGAAATTTCTACCCTAAAAAATGAGACGCGACGACTCTTAGAGTATCGTCGTGCCCGTTCATCCAAGTCAAAACTATTTAACAATTACAACCAGCTAGATACGATTTTTATTTCGACTACCGCCATGTTGCCCGGTTCATCATGGATACGGAGATATGTCCACAGGTCCGCCAGGTAACCATTTCCCGTAGCCGGAGTGGCATCGTAACCCTGCCCTCCAAAGACCCAGATGTAATCCAGAAAATCAGGTTGCCAGAGCGAAGTTCCGACGCGCCCCAGGCACGTCTCCTACAAAGGATACGTGTTGCAGGTAAGTTCCGCCTTGGTTGACATCGCTGGAACCTTTCCACCATGTCCATTGACCGGCTGTCACATTGTATTCCCATGTGTCATTCAGGAAGCCCTGGCCATGTGTGTCCCGGCAGCCCGGCCGGTTGACCGCCAGCCGTGTAATTCGGTTACAGCCGAGTGATCCGACTCTGGGCGTGACAAGAAAACAATAATGCCTATGTAGGCACACCCCCTGCCCATCTCAATTGCCTTTCCCAAAGTAGTCCCAGTACTCTGCAAGCAGATGTCGCAAGGCTGTCGCTGCGCGGCGTTCACTAAACAACCAGAGTCTTTCCCCAGGCTGCGAAGGAAAAAGTCCTTCCGTGAGGCCGCGCCGCAAACGCGGCGAAACCTGAAAAATCCGCCGCCGCTTTTCGGAACAAGGTGTCAAGGAGCAATCGATCTTTGTGAACTCTCTCTAAAATTTTCCCTTTTTACTGCGGTCATCGTGATTTCACTCGGATTGGCCGCTTGCAGCGGCGTTAAAGGCGGTACCACGGGTGGCCCAGGCGGTGGCGGCGGTATTGGTCCCTACTCAATTGGTGGGACTGTCAGCGGCTTGGCTGCGGGCGGGTCCATGACGCTCCAAGATAACGGAACCGATAGTCTCACAGTGTCCGCTAACGGCAATTTTTCATTCAAGACCTTGATTGCCGCCAATCAACCTTACTTAGTTACGGTTTCGGCGGCCCCCGCGACGCCACCCCAGACCTGTACTGTGTCGGGTGGCAGTGGCACCGCGGCCGCCAACGTCACCACAGTCTTGGTGAGCTGCACCACCGGCACCCAGGCCATCGGAGTCACCGTTGCCGGCCTTTCAGGAACCGGCCTCATTCTGCAAAATGGCACCGAGTTCCTGCCAATTTCCGGGACCAACACGACCACCACGTTCAAGACCGCCATTCCCTACGGTCAACCCTACAACGTTACTGTTTCAACCCAACCGAGCGGCCCGCCGCAGACTTGCACCGTCACCAACGGCTCTGGCATATCCACGTCTGGCGTCGCTGTCAATGTTCAGGTCACGTGCTCTCTTGGAACGCTTTCGATTGGAGGCTCAGTTTCCGGATATGCCGGCGGCACAGGTTTTGTTTTGCAGAACAATGGTGGCGACAATCTGACGATCACGAAGAATGGTGCGTTCACATTCGCGACGCTTATCCCCGTCAACGGAGCCTATAACGTTACGGTTTCAGGGCAACCTGCCGGTCCAAACCAGACTTGCACCGTGAGCTTTGGCAAAGGGACGGCTACCGCGAATGTTACTAACGTTTCGGTGGTTTGCCCGGCTGTCTTCCACGCCATCAACGTCAGCGTCGTCGGCGTCTTGGGCACCAGTGGCTCCATGCAGTTGCAGGACAATGGCGGCGACAATCTTATGACTCCCAAAAACGGCGACTACGTTTTCGCCACGCCGATCGCCCACGGGAGTTTTTATGATGTTAGCGTATTTGTTGCCTCGGGCACTCAACCGGAGGGTTGTTACCTCTGGGGTTGGAGCGGCAGCGCTCTCTCCACCCCGGTGAACCCCATCCCCCTCATCGATTGCGGGCACAATGATTGGACATGGATGGCGGGCACCACCACGGCCGATCAATTTGGCTCGGCTCTCGCACCGCCGCCACCGCCCACAGTACCTCCGACGCCGCCTCCTCCTCCACCAACCTGCCCACCCGTGAGTACCTTTACCCCTGGTGGGGCCAGTTATTCATCGACCTGGACCGACAAAAACGGCAACCTCTGGCTCTTGATGGGCTATGGTTTCACCAGCACGACTCCGCCAATCTCGACCCAGCCGGGCTTCTTCAACGAGCTGTGGGAATTTACCGGAACCGCAAACTATGGAGGTAGTTGCGGCAACGTCTGGACGTTGGTGAGACCTGCCAGCGCTCTGGCACCCACCCCCGTGGGGCGCTGGGGGGCGATCACCTGGACCGATCCGACCACCGGCAACCTATGGCTCTTCGGTGGACAGGACGGTGGCTTGGAGTTCCTGAACGATCTCTGGGAGTACAACATTGCCACAAACGCCTGGACCTATCATACCGGCGGCGCCAACCAGCCGGGTGTCTACGGCACGCAAGGCGTAGCCTCAGTCAACAATTTGCCTGGTGGACGTTGGGGAGCAAGCGGCAGAATGGATCCTGCCACCGGAACCATATGGTTGTTCGGAGGATTCGGCTGCGACTCAACAGTAGCTTCTAATCCGACGAACCCCTGTTCGAATTTGTTGCTGAATGACCTGTGGACCTACAGTGGTGGCCAATGGACTTGGGTGAGCGGCTCTACCACGGGAGATTCCGCTGGCGTTTACGGCACGCAAGGCACTACCTCAGCCGCCAATGAACCGCCCGCGCGTCAGGCATCCGCGGGCTGGGTCGATAATAGTGGCAACTTCTGGATGTTCGGCGGTTTTACGAGCGGCACCAACGGGTTTAACGATCTATGGAAGTTTGACGCTGTGGCCAAGCAATGGACTTGGGTGAATGGGTCCAAGGGGGCCACAAGCACCCCGGGAAACTATGGACTCCAGGGGACTTGCGGCTTCCACCAACGTACCAGGAGCCCGCTGGCTTTCTGCCGCATGGAGTGACACCCACGGAAATCTCTGGCTCTACGGTGGAGAAGGCTTCGACTCCACCGGATTTGGCTCACTTGGCGATTTTTGGGAGACGCCATCGATACCACCACAGACCCAGGAAACCCAGCGGCCATCGCGTTGAATCAGTGGACCTGGATCAAGGGACCCAACGCGAACAGCCAATCGGGCAATTACGGTGTGGCTCCCAACCCGACAGTATGGCCGCATGTAACAAACGAACCCGGAACTCGCTTCGCTCCTGCCTACTGGACCACCAGTCCGACGCCGTCTATGGGCCAGGCATTCTGGGATGTTCGGCGGCGAAGGCTTTGATTCCAATGGCTCAACCGGAAAGCTCTTTAGCTTGCTAAACGATCTGCTTGGAGATATCTGCCTTATCAGTAAAACTCAGCCCAAATACAAGTCCAGGGCCGCGTGAAGTCGTTCTCACGCGGCCTTTTGTTTTGCAACAGGACTTGCGTCTTCGCAGGCCACCCACCACCATTGATCGCGCCTACTCCACCGCCGTCCGCTGTCCAAATGCAATCTGCCAGCATCCGCCCCGAATACAACGCCACCGAACGAAATGCGTCTCCTACAATTTTTGGCTGCCAAGGCCAAGGCATACGACTAATACTAAAATCGTAGATTGCGTCGCCCCCTCTTTACCCCGACCTATCAAACGGCGGGAGCTAGGTTGAAATCAGTAATAGCTGGCAGTATGTGTACTACCGGGATGGAAATGCTTGGAAATGTTGAAGGTGTGAAGAAAGGTCTCGCCTCTGATCGATCGTCGATGATTTTAATGCGTTTCCGACTAACACATCGCAAACCATCATCGATCGATCAAATAGCACCGGTCAGGAATTACGCGCGCCCCCAGCGTTGCAACTTCACGAGGTCTCCGTCGCGCTACTAGCAGCAGCCATCGGCAGTTTCTTTAATTCGAACCTCGCTCCACGTGGCCTTCGGATTGAAGAAAAAGTTTCCCGACGTGGCTCTCAACGATCGAACGGCTTATCGACAAGCGCATCCCGATCCCTTGAGCTTTAGTAGTGAAGAATGGTTCAAATATTCGATCCAACTGGTCAGGCGTTAGTCCCGTCCCGGAATCCTCCACGGTGACAACTACGCAATCCGCTTCCTCCGCTGACCGAATGATAATTTCACGCGCACCCTCGGAAATCGAGTCGCATCCACGGCGTTCATGATCAAATTGACCATCACCTGCTGAAGCTGCTCATCCTTTCGATTGCCGCGCCGCCGAAGTGATCGGCCGCTACCAGGACGTTCACATTGCAACAATCATGCACTGCATTCGGCTCGCGATATTAGGTGGAGCGTGGTAGTTTACGGAAAAGGCTTGAGAAACGAGTCAACCACTAAACCGGAAGGAACACCGTGATCGCAAAAGAACCTCCCGCTGCGGAAATCCAATCAGGCAAAAACCCCGTGCCGGTTGGGCATTCCGACACCGACAGGATCGAGAAAGTCCGCTCGCTCTTCGATCAACGCGCGGCTTATCTGGACCGCAGACAGCTGGATATCCGGCTCCGCAGAGAGACCGTTGACCGTGTGGTTCAGGGAAAGCAGTACAGCGAAATTCTGGACATCGGTTGTGGGGACGGCTCTATTTCGGTGCCGCTGCTCAACTCCAATTGCCGGCTGACTTTGCTCGACGTGTCGCCGGGAATGCTTTCCATTGCGCGGTCTCGGGTGCCCGAGGAATTGTTGTCGCGGGTAAAATTTGTAAATCAGGATTTCATGCAGGTGCCGTTTGAAAAAGACTTTTTTGATTTAGTAATCTGTGTGGGCGTGCTCGCGCATGTTGTCTCACCGCAGGATTTGATCGCCAAGATCGCCTCGGTGCTAAAACCGGGCGGAACATTAATTCTGGAATGTACCAATGGGCATCATTTGCTGGACCGCGTCAACCAGCTGCGCAACCACTTGGCTTGGCTGTTTCACCCGCCCAAATACAAAATGAACATTCTGTCCGCGACAGCCATCCGAAAAACGGCTGAGCAACAAGGCTTCAAACTGGCGGGCGAATTTCTTTATGGCTTGCCGCTACCTGGCACCGGCAGATTTTATTCCGCCGACGGCGCCTATACCACTACCCGTTCGTTGTTCGGGGACATCGATCACAATCGCAATCAATGGTTGGCCACCCAGCATATTTTTCATTTGCTTCGCAGCTAAATCCGAGACACAGAAGCTCGCTCACTTCCACGTTTCAAGCGTAGAATGCATCTCCGCCGGCGACTTTACTTAGGCCACGACACAATGAGGAGCGACAAAGGCCGGATCGTGAGGGATTCGGCCAGTCGACTCCCCGAGGAGTCGCTACTGATGAGCATCAAAGTCGAACATGTCGAAAAATCGGCCCATTTGTCTCCGGCTAATTCCTCAAAGTCGCCTGTGCCCGTGGAATGCCTCTGCGCATCGAATAAGTGATGCGCATCTTCATCCTCAATCTCCGCCCGGAGTCCCTTGACCCACAACTCGCGCGTTGTCTGGACAGGGCTACGAACTCGTCACGGAAAGCGGACTGACCGTGGATCAAGTGTTGGCACTCTCCCCTGAAGTTTTGGTAACCGAAGTCACCCCTTCCGACCTCAGTTGCTGTGCTCTCGTCACGCAGCTTAAATCGCGCCCAGACACCGAGTCACCCCTCAACATCGTAATCCTCGTCGAAGGAGGCGCGCTGGAGCGTGCTCGCGCTCTGGACCTCGGCGGCGATGCCGCCATTTCCTTTCCTTTCGAACCGGTGGAGTTTGTCGCCACCGTCCGAGCCCAATTCCGCGAGCGTAAGCCCCAAGAAGAGCTTAAGACCATGCTCAAGTACGCCGTGCAACGAGAGCATTACGCGGATATCGCCGTCGAATCCTTGAGCGGCCCGCTCGCCAAACGCCGCTTACGGATGATCCCCCGCTATCCTCGTGCTCAGCGCGGCTGCGGTGCTTGCGGCCGTCTATCTGGGCATTTCCACCCGCAGCACCCGCAAGGAGACTCGTCAGCTGCGCGCCGAAATCACGCGGCTGAGCAGCGGCCTGGGCCCCTACAAGGCGACTTCCAGCGCCGTACTGACTTCACACGCGGGGTGCTCGACGCGCAAGCACACTCCGAATCTGCCACCCGCGAATCTCTGAAAGCGCAATCCGAAGATCTCCACAAACGCGTCGCCCGCGGGGGCTCCGACGCCGAGTCCCTGAAGCACCAACTCGCGGACACCCAGAATCGCCTTAAACTTCTGGAAAGCGAGGGCAAGATCGCCGAAAACGTCGTCCAGAATTACGGCCCCAGCGTTTGCTTGCTGCATGTTGTCGTCGAATTTCTCGACAAGGAATCCGGCAAGCCCATTCAAGTCGCCGTCGATTCCGCCGGCAAGCCGCTGGTCGAACCGCCAAAGGCATGGTGACGCTCGATGAGGGGGCGGCACCGGACCGCATTCTCCACACCGGCTCTTCGGTACAGGCTTTGTCGTCAAACGGGAAGGCAAAATCATCACCAATCACCACGTCGTCGAACCTTGGTGGAAAGACGACGATCTGAAACAACTACTTGATCAAGGCGCCACCGCCTACGTTTTGTCCTACGAAGTTTACTTCCCCGGAAAGTCGGAGGGTCTGCACGCCAAACTCGATCGCATTTCTCCGAAAGCGGACCTCGCCACTCTTCAGCTCGAATCTCCGCTCCCGCCCAAATCCGCAGTGCTCGAACTGGATGATCGCACCCAAGCCACGGTAACTGGAGATGCAGTCGTGTTGATTGGTTATCCCACAGGAATCAAGGCATTCTCGCCAGGGCAGGTAAGCCTGACGTGTCCCAGAAAATCATCGACAGCAACGGCACCCAGGACGTCAATCGCATCATGCTGCAGCTCGCTTCCCAGCACCTCATCCGCCCCACCACCACACAGGGCCACATAGGCGACGTGCTCGATGACAAAATCGTCTACGACGCCGCCACCACCTCCGGCGGTTCCGCAGGCCCGCTCTTC
>CAVPKZ010000077.1:0-14073 GCA_963705755.1 uncultured Acidobacteriota bacterium
AGGGGCGTATAAGCCGACGAGAGCAATAACAGGTACACCCACATGAGTCGCCTGTATGCAATCGACTTTTGGAATCTCACATCTCTCCCTCAGCACAAATGGCCCCAGTCGAAAGCAGGCCTTTAGTTCATTTTCTAGCACAAATTTACGTATGACTGCCCGTCGCTTTACTGTCTCACTTGTTAACGAAACGTGATATTGTGGCACGAATCCTATCAGAAAATAGCCACCAGGCCGCGGGAGAACTTGCCGATCTAGCTTGGAGGAGAGAGGGTCAGTTTGACTTTTTCCCGGATGCAGAGGGCTTGCAGTAATCTCCACTGCCGCCCAAAGCGAACATGGGAATCGACTCACGTCCCGAATTTGAAAAGGTTGCGAATAGAGCCACCATTGTTCATTCATAAGCGTCTGCGTTCGACAGCAGAGGCCATTTCTGGTCCATCCATGGTTGCTGGGATTGTTACTCGGTTCCTTTGCTCTAGCACATACTCATTGTGATTCCACCAAGTTTGACTATGAACCTTAGAAAAGAGGCACTCGCTCGGCCTACTGTTTGTCGTACACAACAAGGTTTTTACGTCACGCCCCTGCCCATCCTTACCCTTGAATGTCGAGGTTTTCGTTTTTCCGTCCGTGGAGATGGTCGTCGTCGCCGTCAACATTAGCTCGCCGTCTTTCATTTTCAAAGTTGACTGTATCGTGTGGGCGTCGATGCGC
Organism: uncultured Acidobacteriota bacterium; assembly: GCA_963705755.1. Taxonomy (GTDB): domain Bacteria; phylum Acidobacteriota; class Terriglobia; order Acidiferrales; family UBA7541; genus Acidiferrum. Next base: position 718 of record CAVPKZ010000077.1, read on the forward strand.
TTCATTGACACCGTGTCGGCGTACGTGCCAGTAATCGGATAATCGTTGCCGTCGAATTTGGCGCTGTATTCAACATGTGACGGAGTTCCATCCGCGTTGGTTCCGTCAGCAGTGACCTTGACATTGTTCTCGTCAGCGTCGACCTTTACGATGAGAATTTTCGGCGTTGGCCCAGGGCTGTACTTCGACTTTGCAGGGTTCATCTTCCAAGTCCCAGATTGCTCATCCGCAGCCACAGCCGTAACGCTCAGAGGAAGAGTCACAAGCAGCAGTGTTATTGCGACAAGGGAGAGTTCTTTGATCCGCATAACCTAACCTCCTTGGCGGGGAGTTTGGGCTATCCCATTGCAAACGTTATGGTCGGAAATCCACCGAAAGTCCAGAGGATTCGTACGGATTTTGCATGGTATGGAGATCCGTCTCTACTGTCTGAACTGCTTACAGGACGGGCGACTGGTCCCGACGCAGTGGAAAGAGCGAGTTGGGGCCCCGAGCACACAATGAATTAAAGGGAGGGAAAAAAGTTAGCGTCCACGCCCGGGCTTCTCGCGTTGTTTTGTCGCGTGCAGTTCTTTGCCAAACACTTTAGCCGTCCAGTCCGGTATCGTCTGTGCAGTCTTACTCAATTTGCCGCCGATGAAATGCGCCACTACGCGGAAGCCGCGGCGATGAGCTGTGTTGTCGTACACGAGTAACTCATCGGCATGTTTGGGGACTTCGGAGAGATTTTTCGTTGACTCCCGATACGAGTCAATCACGCTGGACACGGGCACGGCTTGTCCGCCTCGACTCATGCGCACCAGCACACGGCCCACATTCAAATTTGCGTCTTCCGTAGAAACAAAAAGAACCTTCGTCGAAAACCCTGCTGCCTTAGCCTGGTCGAGCAGTTGGGTGTCCACACGAATGTCTTCGACGGCAAAAGAACGCCGCTCATCAAGAAACAGTTGTTGCTGGTGTCTCAGTGGGGGAACAAGTGTGGGGAATGGCTCTTTCAAATAGGCTTCGTAGAAAGTTGTTTTGCCGGCGCCCACCGGTCCCGCGATTATGAACAATGCTGGCTTTTGCTGGCTCAGGATGCGACTTCCTCGTGTGCAAGTTTGCGCGGACCTTTCCTGCGCGTGGGCTCAAAACTTGTTTCCAACTTCTCAACAGGGGTGCGCTCTCCATCAGGCGTTACCTTCACTGTCGCTTTCAGGTTCCGATCGTACTCGTAATATGATCCGTTCGGCTCCTCCACCTCGAAGGGAACGGACTCCATTGCCGAAAACTCCGCAAGCGTCTGATGAAGCTCCCGACGTTCGGCCTCAGACATGGTGTCGTACGAGTGCACGGACGAACCCCGTCCCTTGGCTAGTTTTTTGAGTTTGTCTTCTCCAATCTTCGAGTAGTAAGCCAGCAGAGCGCTATTCACGAGCTGATTCATCGAACAATTCCGCTTCCTGGCGACTTGATGAATACCCTTGCGAAGTCGATTCAAGATAACGACTTGCGTTTCTCTCCCGGTTTGTTTCTGTCTGGATTGAAGAGTTACAAGCTCAACAGTGTTTAGATCGACCGCGAGAAGCGCATCATTGATCGAAGTCGACAGTTCTCCCATAAATCTCGGTTTGTCCCGCAGGAGTTTGTCGAGGGAACTCAAGAGCCGGACGTTGTAGACTCCGAAATGAGCGCTTCGCCGCTTGGGCACGATTCCCTACTGTCTTCAGGATGGGGGTTGCCGCAACTGAAAATACGTCACAGCACGTACATGCAGATATATACACCACCCTCATAGCTCATTCAAGCCGCCCTCAATCTGCAAGGTGGTGCAAATGTCGAATCGTGACCTGCGCAAACTGCCGCCTTGGTGCAAAATGCATTCGGAACCCGGCGCCAGGCGCAAGACCAATTAAGTTCACCATCCCCGATTTCTTTCCTCCCAAGTATTGAAAACACCAGCGAGGTTTACCGATTGTTCTTGTCGTTCGAGTCCTCAGTTCCTTGCACCGGCGTTTTCACATTCCGTGTACCCCGCCAGTGGAAGCCAGGCCTATTTTCAGGTTCCAGTCGTCTTAGATTCGCAAATGGGTCCCGCTCTTCAACTGCCTCCACTTTTGTTCCCTGCGGCTCGAGAGGTTTATCCTGTTTTCCCCAGTTGCTGGCGGCCGTTGGCTTCTTTGCGTTTCTGCTGCGTGAGACGGTCTTGTGAAAAACGAGATAGCTCATCTGTAGCCCTTCACCTTCCAGAGCTACCCAAATCTCTTTAAGGCCATGCCCGCACCTCAGCGCCGTCTCAATCCCCGGAAGAAGAGATCGAATGAGCGCAGCTTTTCTCCGGGGCGGGGTGGCGGCTAGTTTGTTCAGGCACTGGCGGAACTGTTCCATTTGACATGCGCCTGATGCTGCTATACATATAGCACTATGGCATTGCGGTGTAAAGCAACAGGCTCCGCTGCCTCGGCAGAAATCGGCAAGAGTCGACAGAAATCAACAGAAGTCAACAAATATCGCCCGAAAATCAACCAGAGTCGGCAGAAATCGACAAAAGTCATCAGTTGTCAACAGAAGTCAACACTCTTTCAACAGGAATAGGAGCGCTGTGCAAGAAATGCTGGGGGATCATCGGCGAAAACACCACGTATTGGAACATAAAGGGTTGTGGCGACGCTGCGCGCGTTTTTACAGGCAAGTTCTTACTTTTCAGAGGGAAGGGATGTGGCGGCTTTTGCTGAAGAAGTGGCACAAATGTGCCACCGCAGATTCGTCCGCGTTTCTCGGCTCTTCGACAGTCTAAATGGAAGGAAATATATGGCAAAACCAAGAATTGAGCGGAGTTTGTTATTCCCGAACAAGGAATTCCGAGAGCGAGTGCGGAAAGCGTCGAAGGACCGGGGCTTCCGATCCGAACAGGCATTTATCCTCGCCGCTTGCGAACGCGAGATTCGCAGGGGCGATGAAACCGAATCCGTAACGCAGTTCGAAGCGCGCATCGCAGCCACACTCACGAACCTGGCGAAGCAGGGTCAACATCTTCAAACACTCGTAGAGGCGCAGGTCGCCATAACGGACGTGCTCCTGAAGTACGTCATTACCTGTGTTGTGGAACCTCCCGAAGATGCGCTCCCAGCGGCCCGCGTTCGCGCCAGGTTGCGCTACGACAAGCTGATCCGCGCGGCGGCAAACGAGCTCTCTAACAAAAACAGGGATACTCTCAGGGCGATGGTAGTCGATTACTGACGAGACGCCAGTTCGTTTGCGACCGGGGGAAATCAAGCCATGGCCACACTACAGTGTGGCAAGCCCACTTTTGTAAACACTTTTCACTGGTGCTATATGTATAGCATGCCGCTTGCGAGCACCAAATTCGGGAGCACGCTAACACCGAGGCGACAGCACTCCTTCAATTCCCCTGAACTGCGATATGATTGAATTTACTATGCTTTCTGAAAAACCACTCCCGACCGCCTCAGTCACAAGCGTCGCTCTCTCGACACGATCGACGTGGAGAATGACGCGGAGGTTGACGCCCTGACCGCTCAAGTCCTCGCTGCGGGAAACAAGATCGCCGAGTCAGAACGCGCCGAAATGATTCGCAAGGGTATCATCGACGAGCATGGCAACCTCCTGAAGACCGACCTCCCCGAAGATATGCGCAAGGACGCAGACAGAGACTTCGGGGCCTGACTTGGCGCGGCCGCTGACCTCCCGGTCCAGTTGTCTTTTTTCTTAGCCGCCCTATTCCCCTCTCATCGCCTGAACGAGCTCGATGTGACCATGGCCAGGGCTGAGCCGGTGCGTTCGCGGGCCCACCATCCATGGCTGCCGGCTTGAGATGTACAAGGACTTTCAGGAGGTCCCCGCGACCCTTCCCACAAAAATATTCAGTTGGGCAAAAAATCGCTTTTGCATGGTGCTATATATATAGTAGCATTATGGGCAGTACGATCGCATCCATCTGGAACCAAAGGTAAGCGCGATGATTCGAGAGACTCTTCTCCAACTAGACCGAAGCAATTCAACTCTGGCCGAAGATTACCCTCTGAACGTTCGGGAAGCTGCCACCTATCTTGGCGTCAGTCCCCAAACTGTGTATCTTTGGGTTGAGCGAAAGCAGATTCCCCATCTCCGCGTAATGGGTCGAAACATCCGGTTTCTCAAATCGGATCTCGAACCCTTCCGCGCTTCGTTTAAACAGGAGATGGAGAATGGCTAGACCCAAGAGGCATGATGGTGTGGTTTTCCGGCGAAAAGGTTCCAAGCTGTGGTGGATGCGCTACTGCGACCGCAGTGGCCAGCGCCACCGCGAATCAACCCTCACGGAAAACTGGCAAGAAGCGCAGAAGCGGCTCCGCGAGCGGCTTCTGGCTCGTGACGATAACGTTCTCGAAGTTGTGCGCAAAGGGGAAGGCCTTACCTTAGGACAATGGGTAGAACACTTTCTAACAATCTATTCCACTCCTCCAGTTCGAGCGGAGAAGACACATGCCGTAAACGTTCGGGTGGCCAAAATCCTGAATGTTACTTTGGGATCTCGGAAACTCGGCGAGATAACAGCGGACGAGATCGAGGTTTTCCTTCGCGTCCGCCTTCGTCAACGGAGGCGTTTCAAAACTTCTAAGGGTTACAGGGAAACAGGAGTCGTGAAACCAAGCACAGTTCATCAGGAATTTCGGGTTCTTCGCCGCATCCTGAATGTTGCTGTTCGCAAGCGGCTCTTGCCTTCGAATCCTTGCTGCGGGGTGGAGTTTCCGGTCTCTGTGAAAGGAATGTTTCGACCACACTACGTTCCTTGGTCGGAACAACAACGAATCGAATCCCATGCACCCCCGTATCTGTGCAATGCGATTCGAATCGTTACGGAGACAGGCATGCGCATCTACAAGGAATTGATCTGCATGAAGAGGGATCAACTCGACTTGACGAACGCGGTCGTGTGCATCTCGGACTCGAAGACTCCGAGCGGGGAAGCGGAGGTGCCCCTCACGGAACTGGCACTGGATGCTTTCAGGCGACAGTTGGCAATTTCTGGAGGAGGACAGTATCTGTTCCCCAGCGAGGCAAATGATCAAGGCCACCAGAAGTCCTTTAAGACTGCATGGCGTGCAACTTTACGCCGGGCAAAGGTGCCATATTTTAGAATCTACGATCTGCGTTCGACCTATGCCACACGTCTGAGTGCGGGAGGGGTGGCAGACGAATGGGTCACGCAACTGCTTCGACAGGGAGATGCCCAAGTGTTCAAGAAATACTCACAAATGAAGCTGCAGATGAAGCGTGAGGCACTCGGACATCTCAATCGAGAGGCGAACGAGATGCAAGGTTCAATTGGCACACTCGTGGCTAACTAGAAGGGGTTTTGGCACAGTTTTGGCACACTTTCGACCTAATCTAGAGGATATAGGTAGCTGTGGAATCGAGAAGTGCTTTAGAATCAGCAGATCTGCACGACGCGCCCGTAGCTCAGCTGGATAGAGCGTCTGCCTTCTAAGCAGAGGGTCGGGAGTTCGAGCCTCCCCGGGCGCGCCATTTTCCTGGAAAAAACGCGGTTCGTGGTTATGCAGCTGCCACGGTACAGTTACATTGGCCTCGACCAAAGGACCACTGGAATTATGAGAGCAAAACTCAATCAAAACTTGTCGCGAAACATCGCCACGGAATGGCCCGCGTGGCGGTCGTGGCTCCCGAGCATGTCTGGCATCTTGTGACCGGCGTGTGGGTTGGGCGGTTGTCCATGATCATTGTGTGTCGATTTGTCCATTTTTTGCAGTTTCTGAATCAAGGGACATTTTTAGCGTCTCTCTGCTCGCCTGCGGCCACGAAGGCAAAACCCCTCTAAGAATTCTGTCATTTGGCATAGTGGTTCCGATCTTCGGCGTACGTTCCAAGTGCCACACTGCATGACGATGACGTGTCGCCGCAGCTGGCAATTAACGCGCGATCTGCTGTCGAGCCAAAATGTACAAACTAAGGAGAGATGATCATGATGAACACAACAGCTGTGAAAGATTTTGTTTGTGGCATGGACGTAGAAGCGGCTACCGCTGCCGGACGAAGCGAGTACAAAGGGAAGACGTATTACTTCTGCGGCCCGAAGTGCAAAGAGAAGTTCGACCTTAGTCCGGAGCAATATTTGGGCAAGTCTGCGGGAACGCCGAAGAGCGGCCATGGCTGCTGCAGTTAGATCGAATTAGTTCGCCTCATGGGCCGTGGAAATGGAGGAGATAAATAAAACGGGTACGCTGATGTCGCCCGATCTGCTATTTCAGCTGACACTCCTGCCCCCGCACATGGTTTGGATTATCCAATGGTGGGTTGGTCGGAACGCGACGAAAGGACCTTTATGATGAGCTACGTACAAGGACACATGGGCGGTTGGATAGGTGGAGGGATGTGGACTTGGACGGTGATCGGCTTAATGGTGGTGGTCCTGCTGGTGGTCCTGATTAACAAGGCGTCCAAGAAATAACGCTGCGTTCACGGCCCGCCCAGATGATAGGCGGCATGATGGGCATGTCGAATCAGATGTCTGAAATGATGGGCAAGATGTCCAGCATGATGAAGGACATGCCGGCAGGCAACATGAAAATGATGTCCGATGTCATGCAAGATATGTCACATCAGATGATGGAAATGTCCACGGCAATGGGTAGTGGCAAAGTCTCGACGAAAGAGATGAAGAAGATGCAGGATCGCATGATGGAAATACAGAAAGAAAGGTCCGGAATGGAAATGCACAAATAACCAGCTGCCGCCACCTTCACTGTGCTGTGAGTGTCCAACATCGGACAGTTTCACGAATCTAGAAGAGAGATGATCCAATTACAAAGGAGGGGCCGGTGATTGAGAAACTGAAGGATCTCCCTCGTGGAATCGATGGTGTCAGGGCTATTGGAAAGATATCGAAGGAAGACTACGAGCAAGTGTTCGTGCCGCTCCTCGACGAGGCACGACGAGAGGGTCGTCACATTCGCTTTCTATATCAGCTTGGGCCGGAGTTCGAGGGCTTCACTCCGGGCGCGGCGTGGGAAGATGCGAAAATCGGCCTCCATTTCCTGCGGCTTTTCGACGGCTGCGCCGTCGTCACTGACTTGGCTTGGATTCGAGAATTGACGCGGCTGGCCGGGTTTCTGATGCTGTGTCCCGTGTCCGTATTCGGCAACACTGAATTCGCCGGGGCCGTTGGCTGGCTGCGGTCGCTTCCCGAAGGTGCCGCCATTTCTCACCGGCTTCTCCCCGAATCCGGCGTGATCGTGGTCGAAGTCAAGCAAGCCTTACGCGCACAAGATTTCGACTCGCTGGCATTCACGGCAGATGCGTGGATCGAAGCGCATGGTGACTTACAAGGGCTGGTGATTCACGCCCGTGAATTTCCCGGTTGGGAAAATCTGGCGAGCTTCCTTCGGCACATTCGATTCATCCGCGATCATCATCGAAAGGTAAAGAAGATCGCGCTTGCAGCGGATACCAAGCTGGCCAGTCTGGCGCCCAGTATCGCCGAGCATTTCATTCAAGCTGAAGTGAAGAGCTTCGGATACGACGAACTCGACACCGCAATCGCGTGGGCAGAAAGACCCGCCACACGCAGTGCCGCTGCGCAACGATCCGCGTCACACTAAGCAAACGCTCCAAAGCTTAGGACTGAGCTCGAATCCTATCCTGTAAGCCTGGCGATTGATTTCTGGGAAACTACGGCCAGCTCCGTGCAAAACCCTGAAAGCCTTCCCGGCGGCGGTGATGGGCTAATGGAGACAACCCAACTATGTTTAACGCGATCGCCTGGACGTCGCTCGCTATCGCATTCCTTTGCGCGATTCTGATTGCAATTGATGAGATTCGCCACCCTCAGAAGATGTGGATCATGAACGTCGTCTGGCCGGTCACGGCGCTCTACTTCAGCATATTCGGACTCTGGGGCTACTTCCGCGCGGGCCGCAAAATGACGAAGGCGGCTACGGCAGGTAGAAGAGAGCATGAACACATGCAAATGGCGCATCAGGCGCGGAGCGTGCCCACGATTGCCCAAGCCGCGATTTCCGACTCGCACTGTGGTGCCGGTTGCACGTTGGGCGACATCATCGCAGAGTTCAGCCTGTTTGCTCTCGGCTGGACCCTCCTCGGCAAAACGCTCTATGCGGAATATGCCGGCGATTTGCTGCTCGCATGTCTGCTGGGCGTTGCGTTTCAGTATTTCGTGATTAAGCCCATGCGCAACCTGTCGCCGGCACAAGGGCTGCTCGCTGCCATCAAGTCGGATACACTTTCGATCCTGACCTTCGAGATCGGCCTCTTCGCGTGGATGGCGCTGACCTTCTTTGTCTTTTTCCCCCGACCGCACCTTAAGCCAACGGAACCAGGCTACTGGTTCATGATGCAGATCGGCATGGTTCTGGGGTTCTTCACGTCTTATCCCTTGAATTGGTGGCTCATAAAGGTTGGTTGGAAGGAGGCCATGGGATGATGAGAACGTCGGCCAGCACGGCGCACGTTCGGTGCGAAAGCGTCTGCGCTATATCAGAGGCTATTCGATGACGCTGTGTTATAACTGTGCCAGAACTCGATGTTTTTGTGGCGATGAGGTTGGCTTTGAGCGGATAGCGCATTCGCCAAATTGTTGAAAACCTCAAAAAAACAAAGTTGTAAAGTGCAGTGGTGGGAACCGAGCGTTGGGCTCAGCAGGTAGCTGCCTTTAGAATTGAAAGAGGCGTTTCAAGGCTTCGAGATTTCAGTCCAACTTCAGTCCAATTCAAGAGCGAGATAAATGACGCGTTCCCTCGTAAGCGGCACTTAGAATTTTGTACTGCGCACTTTCTAAGCAGAGGGTCGGGAGTTCAAGCCTTCCCGGGCGAGCCATTTTCCTGGAAAAAACGCGGTTCGTGGATATGAAGCTGCCACGGAACAGTTGACACGCAACGCAACTGCCGAATTGGCATCGAAGCTGGTTTGGCGTGGCCGGGGGCGGTCCACGTGGCCTCTTGCCTCGGTCATGCCGAAGAATTTGAAGCGCTATTATGGGCGCGGCGATCTCCACTTTGTTATGGTCGGCTCTACCCACGGAGCCAGCCGCGCGAAAACTCCAAACGTGAAAGTACTCGACTGAACCATCTGTGCCTCGCACGCACCGAACCGCCATCGACGGATGAGCGCATTGACCAGCTTGCGACGGGCACTGCAAAACTGACTTATTCTTTTGCTTGATTTTGGTAGCCTGTCTCTGGGCCATCCATCTCTCTTTGAGATCATTCACACTTCTAAACGAGGCGCCGGCTTTTGACCAACGAACTGAAAAAGCTGCCCAACACGTCCCCGCCGCCGTTGTCTGGAAGAAATTCCGCGCCGGGCGTGGTCACTGGACCAGCGGCCGCCGCGGACGCGGGCGCAACCGCGCAACACAACAAGCACGACGAACTGCGCTTGCTCGTGAATTCGCGGCACCCCATCATCACTGCGGAAACAGCGGAAGAAGAGCGCCTCGAGCAGATGCTCCTGGAAGTGGCGACAGAATTAAGCGTGCCGCTGTTTGAGTGGACGGTTACGGCGGGGCTGGCGAAATCCGGCGGCGCCGCAATTTACAACACTGAGCCGCCCGAGCAGGCGCTGGCAAATATCTCGTTAATTCAGGGCGACGGGATTTTTTTGCTGAAAGATTTTGCGCGCTATTGCGACAACGACAAAATCTGCCGCCGCTTGCGGGACCTGGCGGAAAAATTCAGGACGGCGCGCCGCGCGATTGTGATTTCCGACGCGTCCATGCAATTGCCCGCGGAGCTCCGCTCCGAGGCAGCGCCGTTTCAGCTGAGCTTACCCTCGGTGGATGAGCTATTGCTCGAAGTGAAGAACGTGCTCGCGGACTTAAATCGCGAGCAGCGCATTCCTGTGGCGCTGGACCTCCCAGGAATGACGCAGCTCGCGCGAAATTTGGCCGGCCTTTCTGGAGAAGAGGCCACGCGCACGCTGCGCATGTGCATCCTGTCTCGCGGACGCGCCGACGCCGGATTGCTGGATGACGTGCTGGACGCCAAGCGGCAGGCCTTGAAGGCCGACGGATTGATTGAGACTGTGCGGCGTGACACCTCATTCGGCGACGTAGCCGGTTTGAAGCGCTTGCGTGAATGGATCGCAAAACGCAAAAGCGCCTTAACGCCTGAAGGTCAGCGATTTGGATTGGTGCCGCCAAAAGGAATATTAATCACCGGCGTGCAGGGATGTGGGAAGAGCCTCGCCGCGCGGGCAGTCGCTGGCGAATGGGGATTTGAGCTGGCGCGGTTGGATGCCGGAGCGCTCTACGACAAGTTTATCGGGGAGAGCGAGAAGAAGTTGCACAAGGCGCTGGAATTGGCGCAGAAATTATCGCCGATGGTGCTGTGGATCGATGAGATAGAAAAAGCGTTCGCGTCCGCGGGTTCCAGCAGTGATGCGGACGCGGGATTGTCGCAGCGCCTCCTCGCCACGCTGTTGACCTGGATGCAAACCGCGAGAGCGGCGTCTTTTTGGCGGCGACCTCCAACAACATTACCGTTTTACCGCCGGAGATGATCCGCAAGGGCCGATTCGATGAGATTTTCTTTGTGGATTTGCCCAGCGTTGAAGTTCGCGCGGCGCTCTTCGAATTGCATTTGAAAAAGCGGGGACGTGACGCAACCACGTTTGATTTGCAAAAACTTGCCGCGGGCAGCGACGGTTTTTCCGGAGCGGAAATCGAGCAGGCGATTGTCGCCGCGCTTTACACCGCGTTCGCGCAGAAGCAACAACTAACCACCGAAGTGCTCCTGCAGGAGATGCATTCGACGCAACCTCTTAGCGTGACCCGCGCCGAAGAAGTGGAATCAATCCGCGAATCAGGCCAAGACCCGCGCCGCACCAGCCGATTAATTCCGCACCACCTCCTGGTGCGGCGTATCAATATAGAATAGCCGCGCACCTGGTATTCCAGTTGAACATATTGCGTATCGGAGAATTGACGTGGCGAATGAAACCGCAAAAGTTGTCCGCTTCCACACCTTAGGTGGGCCGGAAGTGTTGAAGATTCAGGATGAGCCGATCCCCGAGCCGGGAAAAGGCGAAGTACGCCTCAATGTGAAAGCTATCGGACTAACCGGGCGGAATCGATGTTCCGCCGCGGCCACTACCTGGAGACTCCCGTTCTGCCGTCAAAGCTTGGCTATGAGGCGGCTGGTGTAGTTGCGGCGGTGGGGCCGGACGTGGACAAGAGCTGGATTGGCAAGAAAGCCAGCACCGTGCCGGCGTTTTTGATGACGAACTATGGTGTATACGGAGAGGTTGCGATTGTTCCGGCCAGCGCCTTGGCGGTTTATCCAGCAAAACTGACGCCGGAAGAGGGCACATCAATCTGGATGCAATACCTGACGGCCTACGGAGCCCTGATTGCACACGCTCACATCACAAAAACAGACTTCGTAGTGATCACCGCAGCCAGCAGCAGTGTAGGAATCGCCGCCATCGAAATGGTGAAGACGGAAGGCGCCACCAGCATTGCAACCACGCGAACGTCCAGGAAAAAGGCAGCATTGGCCGAGATTGGTGCAACCCACGTGATCGCCAGGGAAGAAGAGGACTTCCTCGCGCGGGTGAACAAAATTACCGGTGGCAAAGGCGCTCGAGTGATATTTGACCCCATCGCAGGCAAAGGTATCGAGACCCTCGCGCAGGCGACGGCTGTCGGAGGAACCATCTTCGAATATGGAGCACTTGCTCCCGAGCCAACACCGTTTCCCTTGTTTGCAGCGCTGAGCAAGGGGCTGTCCATTCGCGGATACACCCTCCGTGAAGTGCTTTTGACCCCAAACTGAGAGCCAAGGCTCAGCATTACGTTTTCGATCACATCGAGGCAGGCAACTTCAAGCCGCGGATAGATCGCGTGTTTCCATTTGCGGAGATCGTGCAAGCGCACCGCTACATGGAGTCCAACGAGCAGATTGGCAAAATTGTTGTAAAGGTGTAGCGATCGGGACGGATGGATCTTAACTCCCGTTCTAGCGGCGACGCATTAAAAACGCTATACCCTGAAGCCCGGTCCCGAACAGCAACATGCTGGCGGGCTAAGGTGTGGTGGCCGGTGGCGGAGCAAGCGACAAATCATCGAGCGAGAAGTCATTCCCGGGCAGTGTCGTAATTCGTATTGAGGTCTTGAATCGACAAAGCGATGCTGGTATCTCCCGGGCCGGTTGTCAGTGATGCCGTCCATTCCTGCCATGCGCCGGGCATGGTGGAGGATACGTCGAAGGAGCTGCCCACCTGAGTTCCACCCACAAACAGGCCTAGCAAACCAGGATTGGAGCCGTAACCTGAAGTGTCGGCATAAGCCACCCAACCCGTGAATGTGTAAGTCGTGTTCGGAGAAACAGCGATCGATTCTCCCCATACATAGGTGCCCGGCGTCCCTCCATCAACTAGCAGCATCATACCGCTGTCAGTGGTGTGATCACCATAGCTATAGTAGCCATTTGTGAATCCCGTACTTGGATTGCTGGTCAGACCATAGTTTCCCGGTCCCGTCTGAGTCCCGTTAAGGGTATAAACATATTGCGAACTAAAACCCGAATTTCCGGCAGAAAAGTCTCCGTTAACAATCATCTGGGCTTCGGCTCCCACGCCAAAATAAATGAACGCTCCAAAATGAGTGCCAGTCTGATGGCCCAGCCGTGAAACGTTCCATGGTATTGCATCCCGCGCTGCTGTTCGCATGCTGTTGACATTCGTCCTCCCTTAATAGATCCCGCGTGCGTACACGTTTTGGGTACCGGATCCTTACTCGGTATTTCGTTGTTTCGCTTATAATCGGCCCCGGGACTGGAACGCGATGGCGCCCGAACCTAGCAGAGGCCCGATTTGTTGTCTTATGAGGAACCCGGAAATATTCTTGAAAAGACTTGGAAAGCATCTATGCACGAGAAAACACGGTGCTTTTATGACTTCGGGGCTTTTGCCTGGACCCCGTTGAGCACGTTCTGCTGAGGGCCGGCACCCGGGTCCCACTCCACTCCCAAAGCCTTTCAGACCCTCCTCGTCTTGGTTGAAAAAGCGGGCCACATCCTGGAGAAAGACGAGCTCCTCAAACGTGCATGGCCCGATACTTTTGTTGAAGAAGGCACGCTGGCCCGCAACATCTCTACGCTACGCAAAGCTCTCGGGGATGAGGCGGAAGGCAAAACCTACATTGAGACCGACCTGGCTCTCTTCTGCCGCGACATCGGCAAGTTCGGGGAGGCCCGAGCCCTTGCCGAACAAGCTGTTGACATCCAGTCCCGCCTGCTGGGCCCGCGCCATTTGCGCGTCGCCGAAAGCCTGAACACTCTCGGCAGTATTCTCGCCCTCGCCGGCGAGTACGATCTGGCCATCGCCCAGTTCGAGAAAGCC
>CAVPKZ010000078.1:0-10503 GCA_963705755.1 uncultured Acidobacteriota bacterium
AGGGGGTAACGATGTACCCTTCCAGTTCCAACCCCGCCCGCGTTGACATCAAAATTCGCCGGAGCGTATAGTCAAGCCAACAGTTAAAATTAGTTACCCCCGTGGACGCGTTTACCACCCCAGTTCCTGCGGGCTTGATTTTTGACTAAGGGCAGGAGTTGCCCTAAGATGCCGCAATTTCCTTTCGCTCCGCGCGTCCTCACTTTCCTGGCATTTCCGTTATTGTGCGGTGTTTGCGCCGTGCTGAACGCGCAAGATCCTTCAGCGCCCACTCCCGCAGCTCCCGCTCCGTCTGCCAACGCCGCCGCGCCAGCTACTCAGGACAACAGCCCCAAACAAGACCCAACAAAATCCTCGAACGCGCAACAGCCCTCAGATAATTCTCAGCTGGTCACTCAAGACTCTGCTGCTACATTTAAAGTCCGCGTAAATCTAGTGCTAGTCCGCGTGGTCGTGCGCGACAACCAGGGCAAAGTCGTCACCAACCTGCGCAAGGAAGATTTTCAGCTCTTCGACAATCGCAAGCCACAAGCGATAACTTATTTCAGCACCGAAACTCCCGAATCCCAGGCCCTCAGGCCCGCGGCCACTGTCACCGCCAATGACGAATCAGCCGTAACCCCTGAGGAAGCACAGGCCGCAGCCAAGAAATTACCGCAGCGTTTTGTCGGCGTGATGTTCGACGACGTGCATATGTCCATGCAGGACACCACCGTAGTGCGTGACGCCGCCACTAGATTATTCGGAGCCCTCGCGCCTTCCGATCGCGTCGCAATGTTCAGCGCCTCGGGCCAATTCCACCTGCAGTTCACCGCCGACCACGATCAACTGGCTAAATCTCTCTACTCCCTCGTGCCGCGTCCCACCACCGGCGGCGCAGGATTCCACGACTGCCCGGAAGTGACCTACTACCAGGCCGACCTCATTCAAAATAAGAGTGATTCGCAAGCTTTGGCGATTGCCGCGGACGATGCCGTGCAATGCGCCTTCAATGGCGACCAAACGAAAATCGCGCAGGCCAACCAAATGGCGCAGTCCGCTTCCATGCGAGTCTTGGCCCTGGGCGATGAGGAAACCGAATACGCCTACCGTCATATTGAAGAGGCCATCAAACAGTTATCGGCCATGCCCGGCCAGCGCGTGATGGTTTTTGTTTCACCCGGTTTTATCCCCAGCACCTTGTGGTCGGAGACTTCTGAGCTCATTGACCGCGCCAGCCACGCCGGCATCGTGATAAATACCATCGATGCTCGCGGCCTCTACACTGACGATCTCCTTGGCGACATCGCCGATCCTCCACGCGATTCCGCGCGCACCAGCGGTTTCAAATCTTCTTACCGCATGGCCGCGCAGATGGCCCAGGATCAGGTTCTGGAACAATTGGCTTACGGCACCGGCGGCACTTTTTTTCACAATCGCAACGATCTGGACGAAGGACTGCGCCAAGCCGTTGGCGCCCCGCCGCTTTCCTACTTGTTGGGATTTTCCCCGCAAAATCTAAAAGTGGACGGCCGCTTTCACGGGTTGAAAGTTTCACTCACCAGCAAACAAAAATATTCCATTCAAGCCCGTAACGGATATTACGCCCCCAAAACCATCCCCAATCCCGTGGAAGCCGCCAAGCAGGAAATCCGTGAAGCCATTTTTTCACAGGAAGAATTGCATGACGTGCCCGTGGATTTGCAAACCCAATTCTTCAAGAAAGACGCGACCTCCGCGCGTCTCTCGGTGCTAACGCACTTCGACGTGAAAAGTATTCACTTTCGCAAAGAGGCAGGCCGCAATGCCGACATCCTCACCATCGCCACCGCCATTTTCGACGACAATGGGAATTTCGTAACCGGTGGCGAAAAAACCGTGCAGATGAAATTGCTGGACACCACTTACAACCGCTTGAGCCGCTCGGGGCTCACCTTGAAATCCAGCTATGACGTGAAGCCCGGCACCTATATGGTGCGATTAGTGGTTCGCGACGGTGAAGGTGCTCAGATGGCCGCGCGCAATGGCGCGGTAGTTATCCCGAATTGATTTGGCAGTCAGGAGCGATAGCCATGCGCACGACAACAAACGGTAGGCGACTCAGCTGGATGATGATCTTGCTGCCAATGGCGCTGTTGCTGTCGACGCGCCGGCTGAGTGCGCAGCAGGATAATCCTCCCGCGCCAGTCCCGGCACCTGCCACCGTTGAGGCGCCGAAAGACGCCGCGCCAAAAGATGCGCCGCCATCAGCTCAGCAAAATCCCACTGAGCCCCCGCAGAGCAGCGTCGTTATCAGAAAAGAATCTCGCTTGGTCTTGGTCGATACCGTAGTGACAAATAAGAAAGGCGAATACGTTCGCGACCTGAAGCAAAGCGACTTCAAAGTTTATGAAGACAACAAAGAGCAGGCCATCTCCAGCTTTTCCACCGGCTCTGACCCCGCAATCCAAGCCAGCGGCCAAAAGCGCTACCTGATTCTGTTTTTCGATAATTCCACCATGCAGACCCCCGACCAGATTCAGGCGCGCAATGCCGCGAATCAATTCATCGCCGCAAACGCAAATGGTGACCATTTGATGGCCGTCGTGGATTTTGGAGGCGCGCTGCGCATCGTGCAGAATTTTACTGCCAACGCAGACCTGCTGCGGTCCGCCGTGGCCGGCGTGAAGTCTTCGCCCGTAAATCCCAATGCTAACGTTCCCGACGTGCAGCCTGTGACCGTCGCTTCGACAGGACTTTCCTCACTGAGCAATGCCGAGGCTGATTTTGGTGCGCGCAGCGTGTTGCTCGCGGTCCGCAGCCTCGCTAAAAACTTGCGCACTGTGCCCGGCAGAAAAATGCTCGTGTTATTTTCTGGAGGCTTTGCGCTGAATCCCGAGAATCAATCGGAACTCACCGCCACGATTGACGCCTGCAACAAATCCAACGTGGCCATCTACGCTTTGGACGCGCGCGGTTTGGTTGGCGGACTGCCTGGCGGAAGCGCGCGCCTCCATGCCGGGGGCTCCCCGAGCCAGGTCGCGAACAATGGCTCCGATGCAAGCTCGAATAACGGGAAGCCTCGACTGCTGCTGGCGTCTTTTTCTAACTCAGCCGAACCTGATCCGCAACGGCCCGGCGGCGGCGCAGGTGCGGGCGGAGGGCGTGGGACCACTGGCGGCGCCGGAGGGACAGGACCCGCGGGAGGAGCCGGCGGAAAAGGAAGCACCGGCGGAACTCCAGGTACCGGCACCGGACGCAGCACCGGCGGGACAACCGGCACGGCAACCGGCACTGGAGTAGGAACCGCCCCCAGAACCACAAATCCGAGCGCTTACAATTTCAATTCGCCGTACAACCAGCCGCGCACCATCGTTCCCCCATTCCCGCCGTCAGCCTCCACCAATCAGCAAATCCTGGCGATGTTGGCGGAAGGCACAGGCGGATTCACGATCTTCAATACCAATGATCTTCTGGGTGGTCTGCAGCGCATCGGCAAGGAGCAAAGTGAATTTTATATTTTGGGTTATGTACCCAGCGACACGCCGGAAGGTTCATGCCACACGCTGAAGGTGAAACTGCGTCGCGGTGGTACGAATGTGCGCTCGCGCAGCGGATATTGCAATGTGAGAACCGGCAACACCCTGGAAGGGAAGCCGGTAGAAAAACAACTTGAATCGCGCGCCGCTGCCGCGCAAGGCGGTTCGATACACGGCGGCATGCAGGCTCCCTACTTTTACACTTCCGCAAATGTCGCGCGCGTGAATCTCGCCATGGAAATTCCCGCCGACGCCGTGCACTTCAACAAAGAAAAAGGAAAATACAACGCGAACTTGAATGTGCTGGGTATCGCCTATCGCGCGGATGGCTCGGTGGGCGCACGCTTCAGCGACACCGTCAACCTTAATCTGGACAAGGATGAATGGAAGCAATTCACCCAGAATCCCTATCACTACGAAAACCAGTTTGACGCCTCTCCCGGCACGTACAAGCTGACGGTGGTGGTGAGTGCCGGCAGCGACGCTTTTGGAAAATTCGAAACACCGCTGCAAATCGATGCTTACGATGGAAAACACTTTAGTCTCGGCGGCGTGGCGCTGGCCAATAACGCGCAAAAACTCGGCGACATACCCACCAGCCTCGATGCCGCCTTGCTCGAAGACCGCACACCACTCGTGGTGCACGGATTGCAAATCATGCCGTCAGGGACCAATCGCTTCAAGCGCGATGAAAACGTGATTGTCTATTCGGAAATTTACGAGCCATTGCTGACTTCCGATAACCCGCCAAAGATCGGTCTCGGGTATCGCATTCTCGATCGTGCTAGCAAGAAAGAAGTGATGTTTACCGGCGTGGTCACCGCCGACGCATTTATTCAAAAAGGAAACCCGGTGGTGCCCGTCGGTTTGAAAGTTAATGTGAAGGACTTGGCCCCCGGGGCCTACTGCCTGGTGATGCAGGCTGTGGATGCCGCCGGCAACAAAGCTCCAAATCGCATCGTCGACTTCGACGTAATGTAATCATCGCCAGTTCAAAAAGAAGGCGGAGGGTGCCCCACCCTCAGATTTTTGGAGGGTGGGTCTTGTAACCTGGAAACATCACCCAACTAACCGCGAAGTTCTTCTCAGCGTCCTCTGTTCGAACCCCATTTTTAAAGCTTTTTCTGGAAGGGCCGCATTCGACACAGGACCGCCCGAGCCTGCAACTTCCCGACGTCCGTAGGGTTAATCTTGTATGGAGCAGGGATGAACCTCAGCTACACAAAACTGCTACCGAAGAATTCCCGCCACACCTCAGTGGCGACAGTCTCTCTGCGCCCCAAAGCATTGCTCGCGGCATTTTTGTCGATCGCCTGCGGATTGTTTTTGGGAGTTGACGTTCCAGCCATTGCCGCCATTCCCGCAGCCGCCGCCAAAGACAAAAAACCAAAACAGGATCCTGCATTAAAAGGCTTGCCCATCATGCAACTCACCGCCGATGAAGCCATTCTTCACGCCATGAATCGTCTCGCCTACGGGCCGCGCCCCGGCGATGTTGAGCGCGTGCGCCAAATGGGATTGGCCAAATGGATCGATCAACAACTCGCCCCAAATTCCATTGACGATCAAGCGCTGAATGCCCGTCTCGAAAATCTCCCAACTCTGTCGATGTCCTCGACGCGACTGATCGAAGAATATCCGCAGCCGAAACAAGCCGCCGTTCAAGCTGCCAAGCGCGCGGACGCCGCCGCGAACTCCAATCCACAACTCGCCACTAACAGTGGCCCGGCTGGCAGTAAAGATAAGGACATGCAAAACGCAGCCGATGGAAGCGTGATGACCGCGCCGCCAAGTTCCTCCGCCGCTGTCGGTCAATCGGCTTCAAATAATTCCCCCGAAGTAAACGTTGCAGACAAGGCCAGCGTTCCGGTTTCCATGAAAACGAAACCGTCGCAAACGAACCCCGAAGTCGCCGCCAATCTGGCCACTCCTGGCGCCGGGAAACGAAGTGTCTTGAGCGGCCCCGATCCCAACGCCGTCCCGCGCGTAATTGCCGACGACAGCAAAAAGCCGCAGCGCGTGATCGAAGAACTAGCCATGGCCAAAGTAACCCGCGCCATTTACAGCGAACGCCAGTTGCAGCAGGTGATGGACGATTTCTGGTTCAACCATTTCAATGTCTATGCCGCCAAAGGCGAAGACAAGTGGTACCTCACTTCTTACGAACGCGATGTAATCCAGCCGCACACCTTGGGCAAGTTCAAGGATTTGGTCGCCGCGACTGCTGAAAGCCCCGCAATGCTTTTTTACCTCGATAATTTTTTAAGCGCTGATCCCAACGCCGCGCAGCGCCAAGCCGCACTGCGCGCCATGCGCCAAAATCGCGGCCGATTCGGCCGGCCTCCTCAGCCGCAAAACCAGCAAGCCAGGAAAAGCGCTCGCGGCCTAAATGAAAATTACGGCCGCGAACTGATGGAGCTACACACTTTGGGCGTGGAAGGCGGCTACACCCAAAAAGACGTAACCGAACTGGCCCGCTGCTTCACTGGTTGGACCATCGACAAGCCGCGTCTGAATCCGCAATTTAAATTTGAGGAAAAGCTCCACGACCCCGACCAGAAAATCGTTCTGAAAAAGAAAATTCACGCTGGCGGAATGAAAGACGGCGAGCAAGCTATCGAGCTGCTGGCGAAGCATCCCAGTACCGCCAAATTCATCTCCACAAAATTGGCGCGCCGATTTGTGTCCGACAATCCGCCGGCTCCGCTGGTCGCCCGCATGGTCAAGACATTTGCATCAAGCGACGGCGACATTCGTGCCGTGATGCACACCATGATTTATTCGCCGGAGTTTTGGTCCCGGGATGCCTACCGCGCAAAAATCAAAACCCCGTTCGAACTGGTGGTATCCGCGGTGCGCGCGCTCGGCGCTGATGCCGATACCGCCATGCCCCTGGTGCAATGGGTCGGGCGCATCGGCGAGCCGCTGTATCAATGCCAGCCCCCCACCGGATACGCCGATACTGCGGAAGCCTGGGTCAACACCGGCGCGCTCCTGAACCGCTTGAATTTTTCTTTGACCTTGGCGGGAAACAAAATTCGCGGTTCTCGCGCCGACGTAGCTTCGTTGCTGGGCGTCGACGCCACGGAACCCAAGGTCGCACTGGAACGCGCACTACAAATTTTTCTAGGCGGCCAAGCGAGTCCCACGACGTTAGAAACGCTGCAAAAGCAAATGGACAGCCCACAGGTCTTGCAAGCCAAGCTCGACGATCCAGTAAAAAAAGTTGACTTGGGAGTAGTCACCGGCCTGGTCCTCGGCGCTCCGGAATTTCAGAGACGCTAGCGCCCCAGTTTCGATGTTGCGTTGATATTGTTGATGTTTAGTCGCAGTCGCAACAGAAGGAGCAGCACATGAGATTTTCCCGGCGATATTTTTTGAAGCAAGGCGGCGTAGCCATGGTGGGCCTGAGCGCCATGCCTGCATTTTTGCAACGCGCGGTCGCAGCCACACCCATGCCCAACAAAAAACAGTTGGTCGTCCTCTTTCAACGAGGCGCCGCCGACGGACTAAATATCGTCGTGCCTTTCGCTGAGCCCAACTATTATCGCCTCCGTCCCTCCATCGCCATTCCTCAACCCCGCCGCGGCGTAGTCGGAGAAGCCGCCATCGATCTCGATGGATATTTCGGTTTGCATCCTAGCCTCGCGCCCCTCGAGCCGCTGTTCCACAAAAATCAATTGGCCATCGTGCACGCTGCTGGCTCTCCCGATCCACCCCGCTCGCACTTTGACGCTCAGGATTTCATGGAGTCCGGCACGCCCGGCGTGAAGGCCACCGATGACGGCTGGCTCGACCGCGCCCTGCAAACCATCCCAGAAGAAAATGCCTCGCCATTTCGCGCCGTGGCCATGGGCCCGAATCTTCCGCGCATGTTGCGAGGCAGCGCCGGCGCCATCGCCCTCCCCGATTTAAAAAATTTCAAAGTCATCCCGCAATCCGCGGCCATGAACAACGTCGTCCAGGGCGGCTTCGAAGCCATGTATTCGCAAAGCGTGGACCACGCGCTCCACGGTACCGGCACGGAAACCTTCGAAGCCATCGACATGCTTAGCAAAATCGACACCACCAAATTGCCTCCGGAAAATGGCGCGCAATATCGCACCAGCCGCCTGGGACAAAACATGCAGCAAATCGGCCAGCTCCTGAAAGCCAAAGTCGGCGTGGAAGTTTTATTCGTGGATTGCGGCGGCTGGGACAATCACGTCAATGAAGGCGGCGTGCAAGGCCAACTCTCCAATTTGCTGAAAGACCTCGGCCAATCGCTGGCCGCCTTTCATCAGGACATGGGCGACCGCATGCAGGACATCGTTGTCGTTACCATGAGCGAGTTCGGCCGCACCGCCAAGGAAAACGGCAATCGCGGCACCGATCACGGCCACGCCAACTGCATGTTCGTCATGGGCGGCGAAGTAAAAGGCGGAAAAGTCTATGGCAAATGGCCGGGCCTGGACGATCATCAACTAAACGACGGCCGCGACCTCGCCCTGACCACCGACTTTCGCTATGTCCTCGGCGAAACCCTCACCAAACACATCGGCGTAAAAGATCTAGCCACAGTATTCCCCGGCTTCGACAACAACCCCCACCGCTTCCCCGGCCTAATCAAAACATAAATGAAGTGAGAATCGCTAAATCGAAAAAACGCCGGAGGGTGCCCCACCCTCAGATTTTTGGAAGGTGGGTCTTGTAACGTAGAAACATCGCCCAACCAAACCGCGAGTCTCTCGATGGAGGTCGTCCATGACGTTGAATTTCAAGCAACCCTAAGGGGCATCTGCCGCCGCGGCACTCCACGCCTTTCGTCGGCGCTCCGCGAAGAACCCCCCCCACCCCGAGAATTTTCAAAACATGCGCGACGAGATAAGCGGGAGGTTCGGGTCGGCCCCGAGTTAATCTGACGTACAGAAGCGTGGCGACAACTCCCACCAGAATTCCGTGGAGGATCAAGCGGGAATGGACGCGTCGCCCCACCCACAGAGCAAACAAAAAACACATCACCAGCGATCCCGATAGCGCGGCGTAGGCCACCGCACGCTGGCCGAACAACAAAAATACCGGAATGACCACCGCAATCGGATGCCTGGCCAGAAACCCGCCTATCAAAATGCGCACCCAATGGATTCTTGTGAAATTATTCATCGCGGATTCCAGACCAGCGTCTTAGTGATTCATCGCGCGCAAGCGAGTAAAAAGTCAAAGAGAGCACGGATCGAGATATGATTCCGCAAGTGGCTCGAGACTTATACGAGGTTAACAGCATGAAGAAGTCTTTCGGCGTTAGCGTGACCGCACTACTGTTTTTGTCCGTTCCTATTTCGAGAGCTACACCACAGGAAAAAGAGCCTCTACGTTTAGTGCAAACGATTCCCATGCCGAACGTCAAAGGGCGCATCGATCACATGGATGTAGACGTAAAGGGCAACCGACTTTTCGTTGCCGGTCTGGAGAACGGCTCAGTCGAAGTGGTCGATCTCGGTGCGGGTAAATGGTCGAAGAGCATTCCCGGCTTCAAGAAGACGCAGGGAATTGCCTATATTCCATCCCTTAATAAAATGTTCGTGGCCAGCGGAGATGATGGGATGCTACGCGTTTTTCGCGCCGATAGTCTGGAATTGGTTGATTCGATCAAACTGGACCTTGGCCCGAACCGGGTTGCGTTCGACCCTCTCAAAAGCCTTCTTTACGTAGGTTATGGCGGAAAGGATGCCGGCAAAGACTACGGCGAAATTGCAATCATCGATGCTAAGACGGACAAGCGTCTAGGCGACATCAAAGTCAATGGTCACCCGTCGGAACTTTTGCTGGACAAGTCTGGAAAAACTTTGTACGTCTTCGTTTCCATAGCAAGTAACGTGCAAGTCATCGATACGCAAAAACGCGAAGTAGTTGCCACCTGGCCAGTAAGCAGCCAACGCAACGGTGACGGAGCCTTGGATGAAAAAACGTATCGCTTATTTATTGGCACGCGCACGCCGCCGCGAATGGTCGTGATGGATTCCAACGCCGGTAAAGAGGTCGCAAGTCTGACGACGACAGAGGGCATGGACGGTGTGTACTTTAATGCTGCACAGAAACGCGTTTACGTTTCCGGCGGTCGCGATAATGACGTTGGATATGTTTTTGTGTATCAGCAGAAGGACGCAGATCATTACGAACTTACCGGCAAAATACCAACGCGAGCCGGCGCCGGTACTTCCTTGTGGTCGCCGAAATTCAATCGCTACTACGTCGCCGCGGCGGCCCACGGCAATGAAGACGCGGCCATCTTGGTGTTTGAACCACAGCCTTAAATTTTGCGACTGGCAAGAGCTAGAAATCTCAGGAGGTCCAGATGAAGAAGCTCGTCGTGATCAGTGTATTGATGCTGCTAGCAATCGGGATTGTTTCGCACAGAAGCTCGAAAATCGTGGCGGCTCAGAATTCTGCGCGAGACGTTCTCCCGTTGCAGCTGGAAGAGCAAATTCCGGTTCCCAGCGTGGCTGGACGAATCGATCACTTTTCCGCGGATGCCAAACGCAGGAGATTGTTTGTTTCCGCGCTCGGAAATAACTCGCTGGAAGTCATCGACGTATTCGCCGGCAGAGTAATTCACAGCATCGAGGGGCTCGCTGAACCACAAGGACCGCTTTATGTGCCGGCGGTAGACAAGCTCTACGTGGCGAACGCAGAGGATGGCAAGGTGCGAGTGTATGACGGCGCAACATACACCCTTCGTAAAACCATCGATTTCGGCACCGATCCCGACAACATGCGCTATGACGAAGCTTCCAAAAGAGTGTATGTGGGATTCGGCCAGGAGGATGGCGGGATCGGCATGATTGATCCAAAAACCGATGAACGCGTTGGCGACGTTTACAAAACCGGAGGCCACCCGGAATCCTTCCAGGTGGAAGCCTCCGGCGGACATATCTTCGTTAATGTTCCGGATGCTGGAAATGTAGTCGAGTCCATCGACCAAAAAACCGGAACGGTGACGAAGTGGCCTCTGAAGGGATTACGCGCT
>CAVPKZ010000079.1:0-109521 GCA_963705755.1 uncultured Acidobacteriota bacterium
ATGGAAGCTTTCTTGAGAAAGAAAATGTTCAACCAGAAATTCCTTTTGCAGTGCCGTCGTATCTTCCGCGCGAATGAGTTTGGGATTCCCCAACAGCTTATTAGCCAGAAGCTCTTTGCTCATCAAAGCAATCACTTGTTTTTCTCTGATTGGGTTCCAGCTTCAAAGGGAATTTAAATTTTTCAATGTTGCGAAACATAGCCACCGAGGATGCTAGCCAAATACTATTTTCATTTTCATTCCAGGGCTTTTGTTGTTGGAAAATCGACTCTGCTTGTTTATTATTTTTCATCAGGGTTCTCCTTTTCGGGAGAGTCTTTCTCAGTTTGTTCGGTTAACGCTTTAATCTGATCGCGCAGCCAGGCTGCTTGTTCATAATCTTCACTCTTGAGCATTTCGTTAAGGGCTTCGTTTAACGCTAATAATCTTAAGGAAGGATTCATTTCCTGAACTTCACCTGGGGCTCTTCCGATATGTACAGGGATAGTGCGTTTATTAGATGAAACACGCATTGGAATGCGATTTGCGGCAAGCATTTCAGGGATTAAGACGTCATCGAAGACTTCGTAGCAAACCTCACAACCCAGTGGAGTGCCTACACGAAGGGACTCTAATGTTGTACCACAATTACCGCAAGCAACGCCTGCTCCCGCTACTTCCCCTTGCAGATGTTCTGTGTGCGGTGCTCCATATAACTTATGGCGCAGAACCGGACATTCGCTACACATAGCCAATTGTGTGATTGTGTTACCTACGATTTCGGTGTATTTCACTGCGATAGGGCGTTTGCATTCGGTGCATTCAAGGGGACGATCAGGAATTCGCGAAGGCTCTGGTGGTTCGGGAGTTTCTTTTGAGTTTTCTTCGGCCATAACTAGTTTTCCTTTTTCCTCACTATATGAATCGCATGAATATCTGCCAATCTTTACATTTTTTCGGCGTTGTTGCACAAAATAACCCTGCGATATGGCAAACACTTGACAATAAACAAACAAAAAATTAAATCTCAAGAGAGTCCGTATTCAACAGAAAAGGGAAAAAATATGAAAAAATTTGCTGCTTTGCTAATCGCATGCATTGCGATTTTTCAATCGGGTTATGCTGCTACGTCAGCTCTTACAGAAAGCTTATTGGAATACGAAGCCATTACAAATGCCATAGGAACAGATCCGACTTTTGAAGGTGTTATCCCTGCCACAGAATTTATCACAGACATCAAAAGAATAACGAAAGAAGTCGATATTACTGGCGAAGTAAAATATAAGATCATCACCGAAGATGTCGCGACAACTCCTACCACAGGACATTGCGGTTGTCATAAGAAAAACCATCATCATACATACATTGCAGTACTTTCAGTAACACCGAATCCAGGTATTGGCCCGAATATTGTCACAGTAGTGAGCATCACCAAAGTCTAAATAGGTTTTGATGCATATAGAAAAGTTTGCGATGCATTTGTAGTCGTAAACTCTAGGCATCTGAAATAAACATTTCGCGAAGGGTTTGGAGTGCGCAGTTCCCGCTGCGCTTTCTCGTACGTTTGAGGTATTTTTTTGCAATCGTTTAGGAAATAAAAGCGCAGCTGGAGCTGCGCACTCCAAACGCTTCGCGATGTATATCGATCAATATGTCTAAAGTTTACGCTTACTTCCATTTATAGATAACTAAAACAACATCGTCTTGAGGATCTTCTTATTGCGGTTAACTTTAATAAGGCGTGATTTTTGATTCTTATTCAAGATATCTTGAATAAGAATCGTAGTTGTTCTGAAAAAAGGGGGAGTCGCTTTAGCTATTGGGAATATCTTGATTGCCTTGCAGAAGGAACAAATCCACTTACCTAGCGGCTCTGCTATTTTTATCAATAAGGGTGCGGAGTTCGCGGTAGACTTCGTCGACTTCAATACGCTTCATGCAACGAAAGTCAATGGGACAGACACGCTTATAACACGGAGAGCATTCTACACGTTTATGAATGACTTTGCCATTTTTATAAGGACCTGTTTTTACATCGCTTGTAGAGCCGAATAAAGCGAGCAAAGGCACTTTTAAAGCCGCTGCAATGTGCATCGGGCCACTATCATTAGTGAGGAATACATCGCATTCTTTGATCAAGGCAATTAGTTCGCGTATCGTTGTTTTGCCAGCCAAATTTATCACGCGTTCAGGCATATCCTTGCAGATATCGTTAACTACTGACGCTCCAGAAGGATCGCCGAAATATAAAACGAAGAGATCGGGGTCTTCTAATAATTTTTCAGTCACACTGTGAAAACGATCTGGCAACCAGCACTTAGCTGTGCCATAAGCTGCACCTGGATCGATACCCACTACAGTATTTTTGCCTTTTTGAATCCCGCATTTTTTGAGCAATTCTAAAGCAGCTTGTTTTTCTTCAGCGCTGACTACTAAATAAGGATCTGTATCAGATACGCCAATGCCTAAAGGTTCCAAAAGCATTTTATAAGTAGTAACAAGATGTTGCGTTTCTTTGTTCTTAGGAAAAGGAACGGCTTTGTTCAAGAGCAAACTACGCAAATTGCAGGCATATCCAACGCGATTATGAACATCGCCTCTCCAAAACCACCAGGCAGATGAAAATGAGTTGGTTAATAGAATACCTAAATCATATATTTACCATGTTGCAGTGCTTCAATAATGTCCCCATGCTGAAGGTGAGGGATCCACCCATTTGGCTTTTTGAAAGCATAAACTTCATCGACATTCTGATCATGTGTAAAAAGCTGGGCAATCGATCCCTGACACATGGCGGTAATGCTAGCATTTGGAAAACGTGAACGTAGATCCGCAAGCACTGGGGTTCCCATAACGGCATCGCCAAGCCAATTTGGCATACGAACAATGATAAGTCCCTGAGGATTTAAATCTTTTAAGTTCATGCTAATAGGATACAATATCCTGAATATTCTTGCACTAACCGTTACAAGAACCATAACGAGTTTTAAGAAAATTTAGAATTGACATCCAAGAATGTGCTAAAAAACATTTTTGAGGAGAGATGGCAAGTTTCTCATTTTTGCTTGGCTTGGAGGATAATTGCCAAATGGTCATGCCAGCTTCCTGGGCAGCTTCTCGAGACTGATTTGAAAAAACAATGGCGATCGCCTCACTTGGATCACTCCCCTGTTCTGCCAGCGCGCGATGGTACATATTCGATAATTCTATGGGTAAGGCTTCGCTTTCTTCAGGGAAGATTAAAGTCGTAAAAAAATCGTAAATGTTCTTTTTCTTCAAATATTGTTTAGCGATGGATTTTGTCATTGCGCAAATAAGAATACAGGATAATCCGAGCTGATTAGCATATTGAAGGGTTGCTTCTACGTCGGGCAAAAGAACATTTTCTTCATTATATTTTTCTAATAAAAGAGCCTCATATTCCTTTGTCAGCTTATCTTGCGATTTTCTTATCCCATGACGATCACACAACTGAACGAGAAATTCCGGCAATGGTAATCCAATCAATTCGAGAAACTCAGATTTTGTGCCTAAAAGTCCCAATTTCTGTAAAAAAGCCATATATGTTTCATACAGCGTTCTGGTGCTATCTACAAAAGCCCCGTCCATTTCAACAATGAGTGTAGCAGGTAACTCCCAGCTTTGATGTTTTTCAAGGGATTGTTCACGTCTTTGTTCCCGATTCATAAGTTATTTACCAAATGTTCTGCGTGAGCGATGCAGTCGTTGACAGCAACGCCATTAAAAGCTGTACCAAAGCAGGTTAAGCGTGAAGTTTTGTTTTGGAGCATATTTTCAAATGACTTCAGTCGTTCAGCGTGGCCTACATAGTATTGTGGAATAGCGTAAGGCGCTTTAGTCACATGGACTGCTGCTGGGGATGCATCTATTCCCAAATGATTGGCACATGCTGTCAGTGCTCTCTCGGTTAGCTCAGAACTTTCAAGATTGACCATGCCAGGCTTATGGGTGCCTCCCAGCATAACCGTTAAACGTGTCTCTTGCTCATGGTTGTTCTGTTGGGGAAATATCGAGGAATCCCAAATCATGCCTAGAATATCTTCCTTCTGATCTGAAGGAATTAAATAACCAAATCCATCTTGCTTTAATACCTTTTCACGGTATCCCAAGCTGACTATTGCGACTGAAGCACTTTCGATGTTATTTAAGGATGGCTTCACTAAATCGTTCAGAGCTTGCACAGGCAGTGTGGAATAGACATGATCAGCCTCCCAGCATTGTCCATCAGTTGTCTCGACACCTATGCTATTAGGCAAGAAGTGCGATCCGAAATTATTGTCGCTGGGCGTACCGGTGCTGGGGATTTGTTATGGGATGCAGTGGATTACGCACACGCTGGGCGGCAAGGTCGAGCGCGCGGAACGGCGAGAGTACGGCCGAGCGCAACTGAATATTGAAAGTGGCAGTGGCGACGGCCCTTCGGATTTGTTTACCGGCGTGGCGCCGTCATTGAGAGTGTGGAACAGCCATGGCGACCACGTGATGATGTTGCCGACGGGATTTCGCACTGTGGGGCGAACGGCCGATGCGGTGGCGGCGGTGGAAGACCGGGCACGAAAGATTTATGCGGTGGAGTTTCATCCGGAAGTGAATCACACCGAGCAAGGAACAGAGATACTGCGAAACTTTCTGTTTCGAGTGTGCAAGGCGGAGAAGAAGTGGAGCGGCGCGGCGTTTATCGAAGAGACCGTGGACGCCATTCGCAAGAAAGCGGGACCGACCAGCAGAGTGATTTGCGCGTTGAGCGGCGGTGTGGACTCGACGGTGGCGGCGGCGCTGGTGCATCGCGCGATTGGCGACCGGCTGACAAACATTTTTGTGAACACCGGCATGCTGCGGAAGAACGAGTTCGCGGAGACGCTGGAGATGCTGCGCGAGCGGCTGGGACTGCGAGTGATTGGGATCGATGCTTCGGACAGATTTTTGACGCGGCTTGAGGGCGTTAGCGACCCGGAGATCAAACGCAAGCGGATTGGCGCGGAATTTATTGCGGTATTCGCGGAAGAAGCGCAGCGGCTGCAACGTGAAGAGGCTCACGGGGAGATTGGTTTCCTGGTGCAGGGCACGCTTTACCCCGACGTTATTGAATCCATTTCGGTGCGCGGACCTTCGCAGACGATCAAGACGCACCACAATGTGGGCGGTCTACCGGCAAATATGCCTTTTGCCTTGATTGAGCCATTGCGGGACCTGTTTAAGGACGAGGTGCGGCGGATTGGCAGGGAACTGGGTTTGCCGGAAGAAATTTTAGTGAAACATCCGTTTCCAGGCCCCGGATTGGCAGTTCGGTTACTAGGAGAGGTGACCCGGTCACATTTGGTGACGCTTCAGGAAGCAGACGCGGTGGTGGTGGAAGAGATCCGGCGGGCGGGATTGTACGAAAAAGTGTGGCAGGCGTTCGCGGTACTGCTGCCGGTGCGCAGTGTTGGTGTGATGGGCGACGGGCGGACGTACGGGCTGACGGTGGCTGTGCGGGTGGTGCAAAGCGACGACGCCATGACCGCGGATTGGGTGAGATTGCCTGGGGACGTGCTGGAACGAATATCGACTCGGATCGTGAATGAGGTTCCGGGGGTGACGCGGGTGGTGTATGACATCAGCTCGAAGCCGCCCAGTACGATTGAGTGGGAATAGGTTGCCGGGAAAAGAAAAGCGTTGTGAATAACTTGGCCGGGAACTAAAGCAGACAAAGTCGGGAATGGCTTAGGGATGTCTTGCGGGTTTGCGAGAAGGGGATAGGAATGCATTGGCCGCGCAGCCGGGGGGACTGCGCGGCCCTGTAGTGGCAGGTAATTCTAACCGGTTAGCCGAGCGGCGGTAAAAAAGCTAACCGCAGTAGACTACCTGTTGGCCATTTTCTGAGCCATATACAGAATCAGCTTGCGGTCTTCATCTTCGACTTTGCTGAGAAGACGGCGCAGCTTGTTGAGGAAACGTGCTTCTTTCCCAACGCTGCCCCAGGCGATATCGTCGGACGATTTGCGCTTGGGTAGATTGGGAAGCTGAGGTGGCTCTTCACCGTCGAAGAAGAGTTGGTAGAGTGGGCACTCGAGGGCACGAGCCAGTTTCTCGAGCGTTTCGATGGCCGGAACAGTATGGCCATTTTCCACGCGGGAGATATAACAACGAAGTAAACCGGTTCGCTTCTCGATGTCGCCCTGGGAGAGTTTCTTTTCCTCGCGCATTACGCGGAGGCGGTCACCAATAATCATGTGGGCATTATTCCATCTGGTATGTTATTAGGCAAGTAGAAAGTTGCTACTCATGGAAGTGAAACATTTGATGCACCTGACAGCGAACGTGACGGGAACCTCCAGGGCGTGTAGCGTAACCAAATCACCATGGCACACGTCCCAAAAGTAACCCCGCTTGAGCCCAGCCCCAAGCGCTCCTCCTCGACGGTAGAGGAGGCAGGAAAGAAAGGTGCGGCGGCGCCAGCCAAAGGGTCGTACGATCGTGAACTGGTACGGCGTGCGCAAGCGAACGATAAAGAAGCTTACGAAGAGCTGATCAAGCGGCACCAGCAGCGGGTGTTTGCGGTAGCTGCGGGCATCCTGCGGCGTCATGAGGATATTGAAGACATCGCGAGCAAGTCTTTGTAAAGGCTTACTTTTCGTTGAAGCGGTTTGATGGCCGGGCCGCATTCAGTACGTGGCTGTACCGCATCACACTGAATGAGTGCTGGGACCTGTTGCGCAAGAAGAAGGTGCGGCCGCTGCTGTATGAGTCGGACTTGAGCGAAGAGCAGGCGCAACGGGTGGCGGATTCGGAGTCCGATGGGGCGGGCCCGGACATCCGGCAAAGATTGGAGAATCGGCAAAGGGTGGAACAGCTTTTGGAAGGTTTGGAGGAACGAGACAAGCTGATGCTGATTCTGAAAGAGGTGGAGGGTTTCTCCATCGAGGAAATTGCCGAAGTGCTGGATTTGAATGCGAACACTGTGAAGGTGCGCCTGTTTCGAGCGCGCGGGCGGGTCGTGAGGCAGGCGGCGGAGCGGGATAAAAGTCCGAAGGGTGCTACTAGCGCGAAGTAGATGACAGGCGGTCGGAACGAGAAGAAAGGAGATACAAATATGTGGAACAAATTTAGGAAAGAGAAGCAGCTTTGCGAACAATACCGGGAGGCGCTGGAGGATTTGCCGCCGGATGTTGATCAAATTAGCGCTCTGGCGGAGTTAAGTGACAACTTGTCCGCCGAAGTGCTGGGGCATGCGCGGGAGTGCGGTGCATGCGAGGAGGCGGCGGAGACGTTCTGGGCTTCGCGCGATTTATTGGCGGGGCCGTTAGAATTAGCGCGCGAGTGGAACGGCGCTGCGAGTGATGCTAAACCCTGGTTTGCGGCGCGGGTGATGGCCAAGATCGCCGAGCGCGAGGCGGAAGGTCGCAGAGCGCTGACGGAATGGAGCGGCGTGGTCACGAAGTTGGCGTCCAGGCTGGCGTGGGTTTCCGCGCTGCTGTTGTTGGTGGGCACCACGTGGTTTTACGGGCCGCACGGTGGACAGCTGGATACGCCGTCGGTGGAGTCTAAAGCGCAAGCCTCTCCGCAATACTTGTTTGATAGCGCGGCAGGGCAGGGCACGGTGGACGATGCGCTGGTAAGTCCGCCGGAGAAATAAAAATGACAGAATCGTCGACAACGCGTAAAGCCGCTCTGTGGGTGGGATTGGTATTTTTGCTGGGATTGGCCCTTGGCGGGTTGGGCGGGTATGTGTTTGCGCACCAGAAATATACGGTTACGAATGCTAGCGTGCCCCCTTCAGATGCGGTAAGGCGCGCGCAAAAGGTGCAGGAACTTACTTCTTTAGCTAACCTGACACCGCAGCAAGGTCAACAAGTCGATGCGGTCATCGCCGATATCCAGACGCAGATGAAGAGCATCCGCAAGACGGTAGACCCGCAGCTCATCGAAGTACGGCAGAAGGGGCGCGAGCGCATACGCGCGATTTTGAGCGCGGAGCAGAGGCCGAAATTTGAGGAGTACATCCAGAAGCTAGATGAGGAACGAAAGCGCAACGCGCAATAAGTATTTCCTGGTTGATTTTTGAAGTTTCCCACTTCATAAGGGAAATAAGGGAAGCCGCTACTCCTGCCTTGCTCGCTTCCGGTGTCCCTTCACTTCCGCATTCCCATGTTCTTGCCCAGAAGGTCGGAAGTGCAGTTCAAGACACGGCATAACGATGAACATATCCATGATGGATTGATTGACCGGTGCCTAGGCGGCTAGTAGAGTTTTTCCTTGCACCCAAAATCGTTGGGGATAACCGGGAGACAATGCATGACGCGGATCGGTGTGGGTTTAGGGGTGGTCTGTCTGGCGGCGAGTTACGTTTTCGCGTTCGCTCAGGTGAGCCAGGATGCGGGCGCGAAACAGAGCGCGCCGGGTGCATCGGACGCGGCGCAAAAAGACCCAGGTAAAAAAGATGGCGCTACAAGCGAAACGAAGCGGGCGAAAAGCGTTACCGTGAATGTGGTGTTCGCGGGGGACACGAAATTCGTTGATGCAGTGAAGACTATCTGTCAGGACCCGCATGCGGATAAGTTGCAGGATTGTTTTGCCACAGAGATGAAGAAGGCTGGCGCATCGGCCGCGGCAGTCGAATTTTCCAGACAATTGGGCGAGCCGGGATTTGTGAGGGACTTTAGAGCGGCTGGGCCAGTGGATATTGCTTATGTGCTTTATCCGTATCGCGCCAACGAAAATCAATCGTGGGTGATTGTGAATGGGACTCCGCCCGCCATCGATGTGGACAATTCAAAGCTGGTGACTATCGCGGCGCGGGCGTTGAAGAACAATACTTCCTATACGGGGCTGGCAAAAGCGCATCCGGACCTTTCGCCGTGGCCGGGGGACCGCTACTCGACGGAGATTCCGGACGTGGAAATGGGCGCGAATGGCGGCGTGCACATCATTGTGAATTACCGGTTGCGGGAGAAGTGCCACTCTTGCGCGGTGTTGGGGCATGCGTGGTATTCGTTCGAGTTTGATGCGAATGGAATTTTCGCGGGGGCGCGGTTGATGGCTATTTCTGTTACGCGTGAGAAGGGGCCGGTGGTGCGCGCGACAAACAAAATGGTGGGAACTTCGATAGGAACTTCGGTCGGCCAAGAGTTCACGATTGCGTTGCCTGTGAAAGAGGCGGCGGGTTCAGAATGGATATTGGCGAAGGCGCTGGACACCGCGAAGATACGATTGATTGAGCACAGCCATGTAGCGCCGCCTTCTGGAAATGGCGCGGCTGGGACTGAGGAGTTGTGGAAATTTGCGGCTTTGGGCGCCGGGACGACGCAGATCGCGTTTCAACGAGGGGCTGAAAAACCGATCACTTTCAGGGTCGTTGTCCGAAGCAGAGGCGCGGGACAGAGTGGTTCATCCCCAAAGAAACAATAATTCAACAAACTTTCAGCAACTAACAATCAGAAGGGGATGTCTTCGTCGGAGATTTCGGGGCCTGCGGGTGCGGCTGAGGAGCCGCCTCCGAATGCGTCGTCGGGTGGCGCACCGTGAGCATCGAAGTCGTCGGCGTGCCGAGCACCACCGCCGCCGGCCCCCGCGCCTGCGCCGGCACTGGCCGCAGCGCCGTCACCGCGACCGCCGAGCATACGGAAATTGCTAGCGACAATTTCAAAACTGGTCCGTTTCTGACCTTCTTTATCCTGCCACTCGCGCGATTGAATACGGCCTTCGACAAACAGGAGCGAGCCCTTTTTTAGATATTGCTGCGCGATTTCGGCTTGTTTCCCCCACACGACAATCTTGTGCCATTCGGTACGTTTCTGCTTTTCTCCATTGCGATCTTTGTACGTTTCGTCTGTGGCGATTGAGAAATTCGCCACGGCCTGGCCGCCGCCGGTGTAACGAGTCTCGGGGTCGCGGCCCAAACGGCCGACAAGAATAACTTTATTTACGGACATGAATCCTCCCTTTGAAGTGGAAGATAGCATGCGGTAGAAGAAAAAGGGAAATGACCGTTGGCAAAGTAAATTCAGATTGAAACGGTTGGAAGAGCTGCGGGCGAAGTGCTCCATTTGTAGATCGGCAAGGGTTACTTGGTGTTGGTCACCCTTCTGAGCGCGGCGAGTTGCCCTTGGTAAGGTTTAAAGGACGCCTCGTATTCGACTGGTGGACCGTCTTGACCGTGAGTCTTCAAGAAGACAGGACAGGACCAGTAACCACAAAAGGAGAATCCATGCGACTGACGCTGATGTTAGTGTTCATTTTGACGACGGCTGAATTTTTTGGAGTTAGCGGCACTGCGGCTGGTCAGTCTACCGATGAAAAACAACCGCGAGTTCAAGGCGAGAAATCGTGAATCTGCCGGTTGTTGGCAGCCGGCACTCGCGGCCGAAGCTTTCTCTGGAGAGTGCGCTGAGAATTGCGCAGAGGTCCGTTATGAAAAATACAGGAGATGGCTCTTCCTATTGGCTCTATGAGGCGCACTTTTCTCTGTATGGCGACCAGAACATGCCTCCGGAAAAGAAAAGTCCCTGCTGGGCTTTTCGGTGGGTGAAGGATGTCGGCATAGGCTCCATTGACATGGTGGTCTTCATGGATGGAAAGCCGATGGAAATCCCGCGGATCTAGTCGATGTGGCCCTAGGTGAATCGCTAGGTTTGGTGAAGATTGAACCGGTTCAGATTTCCCGGCAAAATCGAAGTCAAAAGCCCCACGTGCAAGACCGGCACGAGGGGCACCCAAAATTCATTTCAATCAACGGTATCTGGGCCACCTGCTTTCAAGATCGATTGGCTCCTTCACATTCCAATCGTTGTGGCGCTATACCGTTGATCGATCCCGTTGTATAAAGCTCGGTGTATCCTTTTGCGATCGGCCAGTTGCTCAAATGAAGATTACTGATGATCGGGTCTCGCGCATCGTGGCACACCTGCGTGAACGGGACTGAAAACAAATGACCGTAGCAACGACTAATTTGAAACTCGGCCGTTACGTGTTTGGAGTAGCGGCTGTGGCCCATGGACTCATCACGCTGGCTTGGCACGACTCCAACGAAGGGCATCAACTGCGTTACGTTGTCTACGCCGCGGCCGCCGCGCTGATCTTGGGCGGCGCTGCGATTCAGCTTCGTCAGACCGCGAAAGCGGGCGCAGCCGTCCTTGGAGCGGCTTATCTGGTCTTGGTCCTACTGTGCGTGCCAGGAATCGTCGCCGCACCGCGGATCTACAATAGCTGGGGCAACTTCTTTGAGCAGTTCTCCCTCTTGAGCGGAGCGGCCATCGTCTTTGCGCGCTTGTCATCAGTATGGTCGCCGGAAACGCTTACTCGGATCGGCCGCATTCTTTTGGGCAGCTGCGCCGCTTCTTTTACCCTGGAACAGGCGTTTTATCTTGACGCTACCGCCAAGTTTGTTCCGAAGTGGATTCCGCCCAGTCAGATGTTTTGGGCGGTAACCACGACTGTTTTGTTTGCACTCGCGGCTGTGGCTCTGCTTACGAATCGCATGGCACTTCTCGCGAGTCGTCTGCTGACACTGATGATCTTAGGCTTTGGGCTACTTGTGTGGGTGCCGTTGGTTTTTTCGAATCCCCACAGTCATACGAATTGGAGCGAAATCGCCGAGACCTTCGAGATTGCCGGAGCAGTATGGGTTCTCACTGATCTACTCAGCGAGTATCGGCTTAATGGCGAGGTGAAAGTAATTCGATAATGAGTGTTCGTGTCCTGCCCTACCGTCTCAATCACAGCTGCATGCCCGTCCGCTAATCGCTTCTTTGCCTTCCCACAACAGAAGAGGGATGACTGCTAAGGCAGCAAATGGGTCAGCCCAGCCGAAATGCCAAACGGCGTTCACCACCAAGCCTATAAGAGCAATCAGGGAAAGATATGCACACAAACCAGATTGGAATGCATCAGCGCGGAGCGCGGCGCTGCCACTAGCTGCTGACAGCTTCCGCTTTTCTGTCGCAAGCCACGGCATAAGCACGGCAGCGGCGATTAGAATTGCAATACCCAGGTAGCTTGTCGTTGGTTCGTTATGCCGTATTAAGCTCAACGCCGAAACTACGCTCACACACACGACTAGTGCAAAAAGTAAAATGCCGGCGATTCGCGACGCGGTTCTCTCTGCGCGAGGCTGCACGAGACCAGAGCGAAAGCGCCAAAGGACCACGATTGCTGAGAGAAGCTCAACTGCACTGTCGCCGCCGAAAGCGAGTAACGCGGGGCTGCGTGCCTGCCATGCCGCACATAGAGACGCGACGGCCTCGATACTCATCCATATGATTGTGATTACTTGAATCTGCTGAATCCGACGGAGCGTGTTGTGTTCAATGGTCTGGGAGACCGCAACCATATGCCCCGATTATGCCATCAAGGATTCATATCGCGGGAACCATGGCTGGAAAGAGAGGCGTGGGCGATTGCCTGCGGCTCTCGCTGTTTTGAGGTGCGGTTCGCGAAAGGTAAGGATGCGCCATCCGCTCGCATATAAATAGGAAACGTCTCGACTGTCCCCCCATCTTCCCCGTCTTTCAGTTGCGAGCTGCAGCACTGCTCTCAGTGTCCGGTTAGTCGTGCGTAATCGGAAACTTGAAATTCGTAATGGACGATTACCGCGTCTTGAGCCCATTTAGCTGGCTCCCAACACCTTTTTGAAGATTTCCCGCTAGCCAGGAGCCGTCTCAATCGGTGGTTCGGTGTTCTGTCTCTCTGAGTACAGTCGATTGACCTTTGGCTGGACAATCCAGATACCAATGGGGAAAAACCAGAGGAGAAAAAATGGACCTGCATAATCGTAGAACGATGCTGGTTTGCTCGTTTCTGCCAATACGAGACTCTTGGACACGAAATACAAGAGATAGAACATGCAGACCATAGCGAAGAGGTGCAATGGAATTATGAATCCGAATAATCCCGGACTGGGGCTTTGAAAAGCGTCGACGAAGAAAATGGAATAAAAAGGCGGGAAAATGCGCGCAACGTGAAAGAACCCCGAATCCATCCTTAACTCCGGCCGAACAATCGAATTGAAATATGACCCCAGGGACCAGAGCCAAACGAAAATGCCTAGCGTAGAAAGACTCATCACGAGTCCTGCAAGAAGACCACGTTTCGACAAAACTTCCCGTGAGTGTGGCGACGTCAAAATGGAGTCCACGATCTCCATTTGCCCGAGCAAGTACACACCGAATACAAGAATGAAAATCTGCCAGTGTTTGGCGCGGAGAAAAAAGCTTTTTATGCCCTTCAAGATCGCCCCAGAAGCCGGGTTCAAGCTAAGCGGAGAAAGGCTATCACAGCGAGCGACGAAGTCTATTTCAGACTGTTGGTCAACGATTGTTATGTCGCGCAATCGGAAACTTCAAATTACATCGACGGTTTACCGCGTTTGTCAGGCAGGAGGTGGTCTCGATACGAGGCCGCTAATGTAGACTACAGCCGCTCGAAACGCTGTAGTTCGCTCCAGGGACTTATGAGCCAAGCCCAAAGAATCGCCGATTCTTACCGCGCCGCGACGGTCAAAGCCGCTTGGTACGGACCTTCGCTCGCGGAGTTGTTGGCGCAGGTTTCGCCGGAGCTTGCGACGACGCGGCCCGTTGCGGGATGTCATTCAATTTCGGAGCTGCTGCAGCATTTGCTCCTTTGGAATGAAAGAATTCGCGATACCTCCGACAGTAATTCGCTGCCGCCTTGGGAGCCCGAGAAGGACTGGGCCGAGGCGCCGATTCCGTGGAACGAACTGGTCTCCAGATGGAGCCGAAGTCGCGAACTGCTCGAAGAGAGGATTCGGAATTTTCCTGTTGAGGATTTGGCGAAACAGGTTCCTGGGCGTAACTATCCTTACGAAACTTTGTTTCACGGAATCGTGGAACACACGATTTACCATTCCGGACAGATCGCGATGGTATTGAGCATGCTTCGGTCGCGATCGTTGTAGCGCCTGCCTCGCGAGGTAAATTCTCAAGATATTCCTATGTTATTTTGAGGGAGGTATCAAGGTGACCCTGACGGAGTCGAGGACTTCTCCCGTCATGAAGGGACTTGCCATCCGTGCTAGTTCAGCCTGCTCTGCGTCGGTAAATTTGTCTTGATTCCAGCCGGACAAAGAGGCCACGGCTTTATAGACTCCAGGTTTCAACCCACCAAAAAGGTTGGTCTCAAACACAAATGTTCCGTCAAGATGTCCACCGGGTTCAAGTAACACCGCCTCCTTGCTCATTCGTTCGCCGATGGTTTGAGGAGTAGCAGAGCAAGAACCAGCAAACCCCGGCATGGATTGTTTGCCAGAGCTGTCCACTAACCAGCCCCACAGATGAGGCCCTCCTGGACAAGTAACCTCCCATTCTCGCGGCACGAATAGCGGGGCGTGGCTGATATTTGTCACGCGGTATTCCAGCGTAATTGATTGCCCGGTTCTGTAAGTCTTCGAAGCGGTGGAAATTTTAAATGAAACGTCATTCGCGGGAGCGAAG
Organism: uncultured Acidobacteriota bacterium; assembly: GCA_963705755.1. GTDB lineage: Bacteria > Acidobacteriota > Terriglobia > Acidiferrales > UBA7541 > Acidiferrum. Next base: position 14,427 of record CAVPKZ010000079.1, read on the forward strand.
GTCTTCTTTTGTGCAGAAAGTAAGGTTGCGAGGAAAACGCAGCCAATGCCGACTTGAAGGACGAGCGCTCGGAATTTCACTGTCCGCCTCGTGAGTCATGACTGTAACACCGTTAAGCCGGACACGGGACCTCAACTCCTATGTAGTCGTGTTGCCGGAGTTTGAGAATCAAGTTTCCGATTTAATGCCCGGTTATGCCCGGTCTATTTCAAACAATTGATGAATATTAAACATCGGTCCGGTCAGGCGTCTTTAATCTCGCGCAGATGTCCACTGGCGACGTCGTAGACGAAGCCGCGGACCGCGACGCTGGCGGGAATCCAGGGATGGGTGCGGAGCTTTTGCAATTGGTGGCGGACATTTTCTTCGATGTTTTGGAAGGCGTAGAAGAAGGCGGGAGCAACAGCGGCGGTCCCGGTGCGATGCTGGATTCGGGTTCGCAAGTCCTGCTCGCTAGTGTGCATCAATCCGCAATCGGTGTGATTGATGACCATTATTTCCTGAGTGCCGAGCAGATAGTGTGATACGACTAACGAGCGCAGGCTGTCCTCGGTGACGATGCCTCCGGCATTGCGGATGATGTGCGCGTCTCCCGTTTTCAGTCCGAGAGTGCGAATCGAAAGCCGGGTATCCATGCAGGTCAGGACCGCGAGGTTGCGCTCTGGACGCGGGGTTAGTTTGCGCAATTCATGGGTGCGCGAGTAGATTTCGTTTGCTGCGAGCACTTCGTCAATGACGCTCATGGCCCGCATAGTTTAGCCCAGCCTCATCCGAGCCGCACGACGAAGGCACACCTTTGGTGCAACTTTAGATTGATCGCGCAACCTTGGCACCTGATTTTGACGCGCTACGGGATCACTACCAGCCTGCGGGCTGGTACGTTGCGTTCCCAGGCAGCCTCGATCTCGGAGAGTGGAATCCGCTCGGTCTCGATGCGCAGCTTGCCGCTCGCCGCGTGGTTCATCACCTGTTGGAACGCCTCGGTGAGCACGTCCCAAGGCGGAATGCCCGCCGTTCCTAGAATCGTCAGCGCTGTGCTCCGCAACACTGCCGCAGGCAGTGTAATTGTAGGCCCCGCGCTCTCACCTACCTCAACCAGTCGAGTCTCCGATCTCGCAACGAGAAATTCTGCGCCCGTAATGGCCGTCAGCAGTGCTTCTGTCGGAGAGCCCCATAGGTAGTCTATAATTACGTCGAAACCTTTTTCGCCTGCCTCGCGGCGGAAGGCTTCGATCAACTCTTGATCCGGCCTGTCAAGCCGAATCGTCGCGTCCGCGCCAAGATCGAGGAGTGTGCTCAGCACGCGTTCGTTCCGTCCCGCCGCCACGACGCGTCCCGCGCCCAAGATTTTGGCGATTTGCACTGCCAGCTTACCCGTGACCCCGGTCGCGCCAAGGATCAGCACGGTTTCGCCCGAAGCCAGCTTCGCGCGGTGCGTGAGCGAAAGCCAGGCAGATACCCCAGGGTTGGGAATGGCCGCGGCGGTGTCGTCGTCCACATCGTCGGGGACCAAAAAACATTGCGCTCTCCGCACCACAGTGCGCTCTGCCATCGCACCGTACGGTCGCCGTGGCCCACCAAAGAACATCCGCGTTCCGTCCTCAAGCCGCCCCAAGCCATCCGCGCCGCAAACGACAGGAAATTCGCGCGGGCTGGCATAGTGCTTTCCGTCCGCCAACTGTTTGTCCACAGGTTTCAGCGCAGCCGCGCAGACATGTATGAGCACCTCTCCTTCGCCTGGACTTGGGTCAGGAAATTCCTCGAAGAGCGGCCTTTTACCCAGCGCGTGCAGCACGGCGGCAAGCATCGATCTCCTCCTTCCAAGGTTCACGTTGGTTAGCTATGTGATTGACGAAACCGAGTTGATGGTGCCAAGTGTCCTGTCAGTAAGGCCAATTGCGTCCGACAGATGAACCTCGGACCCGACTTCGGAGCGCGCTTACCGGAAATATGGTCCACCTTACTAGCTCGGCGATTGTGCCTGGATAATGGGGAACTCGGAAGTGATTTTACTTACGTGGAAGTCTTAGTGCTGTATCGGAAGCGCGAATAGGCAAAATGCGGACACGAGCACGGCGGGAATGCGCGTTTTCGATACAGCGACTTGAAGGAAGCCGCTCGGGGTTGCGGCGGACGCGTGTGTTATGCAAATTCAATTGAGGAAGAGTAGGTGTGGCAGCACCCTGGGGGAGACGCGGAAAAGCACAGCACCCAGACGTGAGAACGTAAGAGTTGCTGAAAACTCAAATGTGGTGCGTCGAGGATGACTTTGGGGAGTGGGGAAAAGGAATTGGTTGGGCAGGAAGACACAAAGAGAGTTAGCGAGCAGAAGCACGCAAAAGTTTCGTAATGTCGATCGACGTTCATGCGGCGACGGCCTCCCGGGTCGGCGGAGAACGGAGCTGGAGCTCCGCAGCTGTAAACCTTTCGATGAGCAGCATCGGTCCACCACATTTGGGGCAAAGCCAAGCATCACTGGAGCCGGCGATGGATGCCTCTGCCTTGGCTTGTGGCGCAGAGCCGAGCAACTGAAAGCAAAGTGGGAAGGTGGTGGCACGTCTGCGATTGGCCAGGAGGCCGAAGTTACGGATGCGCACGAAACCTTTGGGGAGCAGATGCAAGAGGAAACGGCGCAGGAACTCATCGAGCGACAGAGTCATTAACTTCTGTTCGTTGTTGTGGGCTGAATCGCGCCAACGAAACGTGACCTTTCCGTCAGCAAACGAGACCAGTCGATGATTGGAGATGGCTACACGATGGGTGTAACGGCCCAGATAACGGAGCACATGCTCCGGGCCTCCGAACGGTGGTTTCGCGTAGACCACCCAATCCTTTCGAAATAGTGGTCTCAGCCACGCAGCAAAAGTTTTGGGCTGAGAGAGGTGCTGCAAGTCTCCGTGAAAACTGACCTTGCCGTCCTGAATCGCGCGCTGGAGTGCCGCAACGAACTTGCCGCGAAAGACTCGGCTGAGCACCTTGACAGGAAGAAAGAAAGCGTAGCGTGGCTTGATCCAACGCGAGCGATCGGCAGAAAGTCCACCGGCCGGCACCACGCAATGCACATGTGGGTGAAGTTCGAGTTTCTGACTCCAGGTATGCAGCACGCTGAAGAAGCCAATTTCTGCGCCAAGATGTTGGGGGATCGCGGGCGATTTCGAGAAGTGTTTCGGCACTGGTTCGTAACAGGAGATCGTAGACGACCTTCTTATTCTGAAGAGTCAGTGGGGCTAACTGCCGAGGTAGCGTGAAGACCATATGCACGTACTGCGTCGGAAGAAGTTCCCTGCGACGCTTCTCAGCCAACGCTCGCGAGCGCCCGTCTGACACTTCGGGCAGTGCCGATTTCTACACGAGTTGTAGGAGATGGCGCGATGTCCGCAGCGAGTGCACTCATCGAGATGGCCGCCGAGCATGGCCGTGCGACACTGCGCAATGGCCAGCAGCACTTTGACATGCTTCCAGGTGATCCACTTACGGCTTCGTTCGATGAATGCGTCTCCCGCAGCGCGGACGAGATCGGCCACCTCGAGGGGTGGCCGGTCCATCTACTCGTTCTGTGGTGGCCGGTCTTTTAGCTCCAGCGAGTCCAGAGGACTCCCGGTCGCACTGTGGTTTCTTCCAGATCGCGATGCCCTAACAACATCTGGATGGTTCGCAGATCCGCGCCTGCTTCAAGTAGATGTGTGGCGAAGCAGTGCCTCAGCGTATGAGGGTGCACGTCTTTCTGCAGGCCCGCTCGCTGGGCAGCTTCCTTGCAAGCGTTCCAGACCATTTTGGTGTCAATCGGCGTATCACCGGTATGCCAGCGGTTACCTGGAAACAGCCATGCGCTTGGCTTGCGCTTTAATCTGCGCCAGTGCTCACGCAGTGTCTCGAGCAGTTTTGGGCTGAGCATCACATCCCGGTCTTTGCGTCCCTTGCTGCCCTGGACGTGAATCACCATGCGTTGGCTATCGATGTCGCTGACTTTCAGATGGGTTAGTTCAGCGCGTCGTACTCCGGTGGCGTAGAGCGTCATCAACAGAGTGCGATGATAAGGAGTCAGAGCTGCGTCGATGAGTCGCGCGACTTCTTCCCGGCTGAGGATCGCAGGAAGGTGAAACTCTTTTTTCGGATAGGGCGTCTCGGCGATACTCCAGGCCTTCTTGAGTGTCTTGACGTAGAAAAAACGCAGAGCTGCCAATCGTTGCGTAACCGTGCCCGGCGACAACTTGCGCTGCCTGATATTCACGAATGTGTTCTGGACCCAAACAATCGGGAGAACGCTTGAATCGTCTTGAGAAATCTTCAACTGTGCGGATGTAACATAACAGCGTGTGGTAGCCTCTGGGAGAAGCTCTACCAACGTGGGCAAAGGACCTCTCACAGTGACCTGCGGTTGATGATTCGCTGACTTTGTTTTTCGATCTCCGTCTCAAATTTTCCCTGTTATTATTACGGGCTCCATCTGATACTTCGAGGTGCATCTATGCGCAAATCTGTAAGTTGTCTGCTGCTTTTCACCTTTGCTGCTGCTTGCCTGGCTCAGCAAAATTCATCGAGTACCCATTTCGACGGCAAGTCCTGGTGGGCATACGTGACATTTCTGGCGGATGATTCGTTGGAAGGCCGCAACACCGGCAGCGAAGGTTTACGCAAGGCCCAAGCGTACGCGGTGGAACAACTGCAGAAGGCCGGCTTCCAGCCCGCGGGCACGGATGGCTTCTACCAACCCGTTCGCTTCACGCAGTTCCAAGTTGACGAATCCAAATCATCGCTTGCGCTGGTTGCCAACGGACAATCGCAACTCATCTCGTTCTCGGATGATGCATACATCAGCTCGCGGGCCACGCGCAGCTCCGTCAATGTCGCGACGCCCTTGGTTTTCATTGGCTACGGCCTGAAGATTCCCGAAAAGAATCTCGATGAACTGGCAGGTGTGGATTTAAAGGGCAAGATTGTGGTCTATCTCGCTGGTTCGCCCGCTGATATTCCTACCGCGCTAGCGTCGCACTATCAGACTGCGCCCGAGCGCTGGAAATCCCTACGCGCCGCGGGCGCTATTGGGTCAATCGCCATTCCTAACCCCGCGTCGATGGACATTCCATGGTCGCGTATTTCAGTGAACCGCAACCAGCCATCGATGGATCTTGCTGATCCGGAGTTCTACGAGACTCCGGGACTTCAACTGGGTGTCACCTTCAATCCAGCTTCAGCAGAGAAACTCTTTGCGGGATCCGGGCACACCTTTGCCGAGATCGCCGCTCTGGGCAAGGACCGCAAGCCTCTTCCTCATTTCCCATTGGCCGTTTCGCTGGACGCCAAGGCGGCGATCCAAACCACGGCAGTGGACTCCGCAAATATAGTGGCCAAGCTGCCGGGGTCGGATCCTGTGTTGAAAAACGAGTTTGTGGTTCTTTCCGCGCACATGGATCACTTGGGCATCGGCGCTCCGATCAACGGCGATCGCATTTACAACGGCGCCATGGACGATGGGTCCGGCAGCGCTTTGGTTCTTGATGAAGCGGCCAGCCTGAAGGCACATCCCGAAAAAGTGCGGCGCTCGCTGCTCTTGCTGTTGGTGACCGCCGAGGAAAAGGGTCTCCTGGGATCAAAGTATTTTGCCGCGCATCCCACGGTGCCGATCAAATCCATCGTCGCGGACGTCAACGTGGACATGTTTCTTCCGATTGTGCCATTGAAGATTCTGAAGGTGGAAGGTATCGAAGAATCCGATCTCGGGTCGCGCGCCGCCGCCATTGCGCAATCGATGGGCATCAAGCCGATCGCTGATCCAGAGCCGCTACGCAACGCCTTCATTCGCAGCGACCAGTACAGCTTCATCAAGAAAGGTGTGCCCGCGGTCAAAGCAGACGTCGGCTTCGAACTGGGCACGCCCGAGCAGAAAATCTTCAAGAACTGGCTCACGAATCGTTATCACGCACCTTCCGATGACGTGAACCAACCGGTCGACCTGGCATCCGGCGCGCTATATGAGGAATTCACCCGGCGGTTACTCCTCGAAACCGCCAATTCTTCCGCGCGGCCGCAGTGGAAGGCGGAGTCGTTCTTCCGGCGTTACGCTGGCAACTAACAGCCTCTGAGCAGTTGCCACCTAAACCATCTTCACGCAGAGATCGCGCTGCGCGCCCCAGATGCATCATAGAATGGCCGCACCCGATAAAAGGAGAGTGCCCGATGTTGAAACCATTTCTCGCCCTCCAGCTCTTCTCAGTTATCGCACTCTGGGTTTCAAGTTCAGTTCGACCGATAAACCATGCAAGCCAGGAATCGTGCGCCCAGGATCATGCCGTCTGGGTGGCCCGTGCCTTGGAGCAAATGGAAACTATTAAATCGGGGATGACACGGCAAGACTTACTCAAAACGTTCACGACCGAAGGTGGTCTATCAACTGGATTGCATAGAACTTTCGTCAGTCGGGACTGTCCGTACTTCAAAGTTGACGTTGAATTTAAACCAGTCGGTAGACCGGACCGCGACGGTAATGGACGGGTGACGCTGGAGGAAGACCCACGAGATATCATTGTCGAAATCTCGCGGCCGTATCTGCAATTCAGCATTAAGGATTAGAGTCGCGCGGCGGTCCCACCGCAATCTGTAAGCTTACAGAGACCATCAACGGAGAAGCCGTGTATTCAACGCCGATCTTACGCGTGGTCGTACTTGTCACGGTCGGTTTCGCGACAACAACGTTCCATTTTTTAGGGTTTGTTCAGAGCGCTACTGAACCAGGTTCGGTCAAGGTCGGAGTAATTAACATGCAGCAAGTCACCGTATCGACAATCGAAGGTAAGCAAGCATTGGCAGAATTGCAGGGCAAGTTTGCTCAGCGTCAGAAAGATTTGGCGATTCTTAGTGAACAAATCAGCGCTGTGCGTCGTCGACTGGGGGCTGGTCAAACGCTCGGTTAAGCACACGACACTTACCGTTTGAGGAGCGATGGACAACGACTTACGGTTCGGTTCGAGCGAGGGACCAAGCAGTTCAACGAAGACTTGCAATTGGACCGGCTCAGGATTGTGGACGACATTCGACGCAAGGTTCTAAATTTGGTGGTTCGCTATTCGCGTGAAAACGGTTACACCATTATCTTCGATTCTTCTGTGCAGGATCCGCTTATTGTCTATAAATCGACTAACCTTGACCTAACGGATGAAATCATTCGCCTTTACGATAAATCATTTCCGGCGGATATACGCTGAGTTTTCGTTAGATACCGAGGCTTGCGGAGATCACTGAATTTTTGTGGCGAGTTTTCGCGCGGCAATTTGTTATCCTGCGTCGCGTGAAACTTCCATTTCTGATTGATACCGATACAGCTTCCGATGATGCAGTTGCGTTGATCATGGCGCTGCGCTCTCCACGGATTCAGATTGTGGCCATCACCACGGTTGCGGGAAACGTGGATGTCCATCAAGCGACCCGTAATGCGATCTATACGGCAGAGCTTTGCGATTCGAGAGTGCCGGTGTTTGTGGGCGCGGAACAACCACTGAAGCGCGCGCGTGTAAGCGCGGATTGGTTTCACGGACGCGATGGCCTGGGCGATCACGGCTACCCGCCGCCACGACGCGCTCCGGAAGGGCAGAGCGCTCCCGATGCCATCATCGACACGATTGAATCTCACCTGGGCCTAGTATTGGTCACGCTAGGCCCGCTTACGAATGTCGCGCTCGCGTTGCAAAAGAAGCCGGGCATCGCCGCGAAAGTGAGTCGTTGCGTGGTCATGGGCGGCGCGCCCTGCTGCGAAGGCAACGTCACTCCCGCGGCCGAATACAACATCTGGTGCGATCCGGAAGCCGCGCGGATCGTGGTGAGAAGCGGCCTACCCATTGAACTTGTTGGTTGGCAGCTATGCCGAGGCGAAGCAGTAGTGAATCCATCCGACATTCAGCAAATTCTAAGTTTCGGCACACCCGCGGCCAAGTTTGCGGTGGAGTGCAACAGTCGCGGGCAAGAGGCTTTCCTCGAACAGACTGGCGAACACGGGATATCTCTGCCAGACCCTGTCGCCATGGCCGTGGCGTTGGATGCGTCTATCGTCACTTCGCAGTCGGAGCATTTCGTGGAGGTCGAAACGGAGAGCGAACTCACCCGGGGCATGACCGTGGTTGACCGCCTAAACGTCGCGGATAACGAACGCAATCGGGATGTCTGGGCCTCAAGTCTCGCTGCGGGACACAAAGCGAAGGTCTTCTGGACCATTGATAACGTGCGTTGGAAACGAGCTCTGTACGCTGCGCTGAGTTAGGGCTGCGGGTGGCGGCGACCTGCGAATTTCTATGCCTCGTGAGGATTCATGTTTACCATCGAGCAAATCAACGACCTCCACGCCCGGCTCGGTAGCGCGAAGACGCCCGCAGAGTATGTGCTGGCGCTTAAGGCGCTCGGCATCGAACGGTACGATTCCTGCTTAGCCGACGGCCATTCGGAGTATTTCGGGGAGCGCGGCCAAAGCGTCGCCTCCCCACCTGTGCACGAACCGCTTGCCGTCGCCGAAAAAGGTCAACGCGGATCGAGAAGTGGACTGTGGACACGGGTAGGATGACTATGACGTTCTACGATAAGAGCGGTAGAGAGATGCTGGTCGAGCAGATCAAGTAGGCCTTGGTTCAAGATGAAGTGACTCCGCATCTACCCGGTTAAGCCCGCACCGATAACCGGAAAGGTTGACACCACACCCACATGGAAGGTTAGTTGCGTTAGAACGTAGTCGCTGGCGCGACGGACGCTTCGCGTGCTATGCTCCTCTCGTCATGCCGCAAGGTAGAGCTTTTAACTGCGATTTTCGGTTTTCTCTAATTTTCCTAAGCCAAGCAAAATCGGCCCTGCACAAGAATTCGTAGAGACCCGCATTTCAGGCTGCTTTCTGAAGAACGATGAATTCTGTTTTTGTGACCGCCATGCGCTGTGCCTTAAGCAGTACGTAGGCGAGATTTTTGTAGCCGCGGCCCCTTCTAAGAAGAGTTTTGATGTTGCCGTTGATGGCTTCCACGACTCCGAAACGTACTTTGGTGCGGCAGTAATTCAGGATTCCATCCAGGTGATCCGCCAACATCTGGGCCAGTCTTTGAAAGGGTGGCAATCGTTGCCAGCGCAGTTGATCGATCCAACTTTGCAAATAGCGCACCAGGGCTCCCTCATAGCGGTAGGTCCACAAGCGCTCCAAGCTTTCCTTTAAAAGCAGTTGACCGCGCCAGGGGCACAGTCACTGGTGCCGGAAACTTGTCTCGAGTTTTCGATATATGGAAAATTTGATCGCGGATCCAGTTCGGCAAGCTAAGGCCGACTTACCACTGGTGCCTCGCGCCCGATTAAAAGCATGGCTCCGGTACTGGCGATCGCTGGCATGGTGGCAAGGGCTGTCAATGTTGAGGCCCTTTGACCCCGTTGGAGAGATTTTTCAACCTATCGTCACCGGGCCGGACCGGATCCCAATCTTGCAATGAGGAGCGGGAATCATGACAGAGAAAAAACTATGGAGGAACCGGAAGGAGAGAAAAGAATGGGGGCGGCGATTGCAATCGGAAGATCCGGGGCTGGAAGTAGTCCATTCGCATGCAGCGGGGATCGATGTTGGGAACGGCATGCATTACGTCGCTGTGCGACCGGATCGCGATCCACAACCGGTGCGCCGGTTTGAGTGTTTCACTGCAGACCTGCATTGCCTAGCAGAATGGTTACAGCGATGTGGAGTGAAGACCGTGGCCATGCAGTCAACTGGAGTGTATTGGATCCCCATCTACGAGATTCTCGAAGAACGTGGCATGCAAGTGTATTTGGTTAATGCACGGCACACGAAGAACCTTCCGGGACGGAAGAGCGATGTGCAGGAGAGCCAATGGTTGCTGAAATTGCACACCTACGGGTTGTTGAACAACTCGTTCCAACCGCCTTCAGAGATTCGCGTCCTTCGTACCTACTGGCGACAACGGGCAGAGCACGTGCATGGAGCGGCGACGTGCGTTCAACGTATGCAGAAAGCGTTGACGCAGATGAACGTGCAATTAGCGAATGTAATCAGCGATGTGAGCGGGCTAACCGGGCAGGCGATCATACGGTCGATCATTGCCGGAGAGCATGATCCGCGAAAGCTGGCTGAACTCAGTGATCCGCGGATTCATGCCAGTCGTGAGGAGGTGGCCAAAAGCTTGGAGGGCCACTGGCGTGCGGAACTGCTGTTTGTATTGCAGCAGGAAGTAGTGATGTACGACACCTACCAACAACGGATCGCAGAGTGCGATCAGCAATTGCAGAAGCACTTGGCGAGTTTTGCGGATACTATTCCGCTCCTACCGACCGCAGAGGAACCCAAAAGAAAGAAGACAAAACCAGCTAAGAATGCTCCGCGCTTCGAGCTTCGCAGCGAACTGCAGCGCGTCACGGGAGTAGATCTGACGCGCATCGACGGCATCGACGTGATGGTGGCCCAGACTCTGATCAGTGAAGTGGGGCTGGACATGAGCCGATGGAAAACCGAAGCACACTTCTCCTCGTGGCTGGGATTATGCCCGGACAATCGCACCAGTGGAGATAAGGTACTGGCCCGAGGAACCCGGCGTGTGGTGAATCGCGCGGCCACAGCATTGCGAATGGCTGCCGTCACCTTGATGCGCAGTCGCACCTACCTCGGAGCGCAATACCGACGGTTGCGCACCAAGCTCGGAGCCCCGAAAGCCATTACGGCGATGGCTCACCGCCTCGCTCGACTGGTCTATCGAATGTTGAAGTACGGTCAGCACTACGTTGACAAAGGCGCTGAGTACTACGAGCACAGATATCGCCGACAACAGATCGAGTTCCTCAGAAAGAAAGCAACCAAACTAGGTTTCCAGATCACACTGGCACAAACGTGAAGAAGTTTCTGGAGAGATAGGCTTTCATCACCCGCCGATTGAGGGCGAACAGCTCGTTTAGCTGCTGGCGTTTTTGGTGGTCTAGATTCATCCAGCGCGTCAACAGCAGCCAGCGTTTGCCCTTCACTACCCCGCGCATGCGCCCACCTTTGCGGAAGAACTCCGCCCTCCGCACTTCATCGATGGCCTTGTTGGCATGCTGCAGAACGTGGAACTTGTCATACACGATCCGGCAGTGGACAGCCCCTTGGGCAATGCGGTTAGTAAATGGGCGCCACATATCCACGCACGCCGCCTCGATGCCCTTCCGCTGGGTTTCCCTCAGTTGCGTTCGAAAAAACTCATCGAGCGTTTCTTGCTGGCGATCCTGCCCGAACCACAAAGGCTCGCCGGTCTGCAAGTTGCTGACCACGGTGATGAACTTCAGCTGCTTGCCGAAGTAGATCTCGTCCACACCCATCTGCTCTAAGCGATCCTTGCGGCGCGTGGCACTCCAGCGTTGCAGATACCGCAGGTCGATCGCTCGCACCGTGCTGGCGGCCAGTCCGAACTGTCTGGCCACCTGGCGTACCGCTGCGCTTTCGCACGCCCACCCCACCGCATCCGCAAAGTCTTTGCTAAAGGGCGCTTTGCTCGGCAGTTGCGGTACCTTCTCGACCTTTACCCCGCACTCGGGACAGCACACCCGGTACAGTTCGATGAGCACCGTGGTCCGATACTTTCTCCACGGCAAGTCGCGTACCTCGCGCTGGTAATAGTCATGCGCGTCGCTAAGCTTCCTTCCGCATCCCGAACAGATCAGTTTGCGATTCCCCCGCTTCCGCCGTACCCATAAACACAAGGTCTTGGCGGTTTCATCGATTTCGTGTCGAAACACCCGATAACCCGGCCAATCCAGGATTCTCGTGAATTCGTTGTCGCGCATTCCGCCGAGTCTAGCCGAACTGCCTCTCTACGGAAGCCCGCTCTCCTATTGAGTCTCTACGAATTCCTGCTCAGAGCCGCAAAATCAATAGGCTGCAAACGAAAAAAGATTCAATTCCCATAGCCGTCAGATCGCTGCAGCCACTAGCCCGCATCCGCCGCAACCGCCAGTGCCCACCTTCAAACGGCTCTATCGAACGCGCGCGGAGCACCTCGCCCGGACTTCACGCTTTTGTGAAAACGCGCCTCCGATAGAGCACTAGCGTTTACCAGAGTCGAAAATAACTACACCTGTGCTTGGCTGGCCTGAGGATTCAGTGATTCGATCCGATAGCCCAGCTGTTGGAGTTGCCGAATCATTCTCCACGTGCGCTGATATTTGGATCGTTTGGTGACTGCCGGGCCCCGTTCTTCGTAGAGAGTTCCCTTATGCAGGATTAACCAGATCAGACGACACTGTCGATGCGCAATGAGTCCGATGGCTTGATTATGTCCGAGTCGCGGGATGCAACGGCGATAGATAATCTCGAAGATACTCCCTTTGACTTTGACGGCGGCGTTAGCCGCCTGATTGAGTAAGCGCCGCATGTGACGGTTGCCCTTCGGAGAGCGGTGGCTGTAGTTTACGTCCGGCGCTCTCTTCGTCGCCGGGGCAGGCGCCCACCCACGAGGAGAGCTGTTCCCCCGACGGAAAGGTCGCTGCGGTAGGACCAACTTCAGCAATGATCTGTTGCGCCGAATCCACTCCCAGACCCGGCACTTCCGCCAGCCGCTGGACAGCATCGTGGTGCGGATGGAGCAAAGTGGCTAGCTCTTGGTCCAGTTGGCCGATCTGCTGCTCGAGGAGTTGCAACTGCTCCAGTGCCATTTTCAGAAGCTGTCGGTAGACGGGCTTGAGATCTGTGCACGCGCCGAGCGCATCACACAATTGTTCCGGTGTGGCCCGCAACCTCTCATGGGCCAAAGCCGCCAGAGCTGCCGGATTAGTTTCTCCATCAGCCAGCGCCTTCAACATGCGCCGCGCACTGACGCCGAGCAGATCGGAGACTAGGCTGGACAACTTAATATGGGCCTCTTCCAGAAGAGCCTCCAATTGGTTCTGCAGCCGCACCCGGTCGCGCCTCAACTGGTACTTCTTGCGCGTTACCGTCCGCCACAAACGTTGCTCGGCATCAGGCACAAAGCTCAACGTCAGTTCCCGGGCCACCAGCCGCTTCACCAGGCGTTCGGCATCGACGAAATCTCTCTTTCGTCCGTGCCGCCCGCGATTGGATAGCGCCTGTGCCAAATGCAGCGTTCCCGACTTACGGCGTGCGCCTTCTCGCTTCTCGCACATTGGCTTCCAATACCGTTCCAGTGCTCCCCAAACTGGTTTCCAATATTGCGCCGTCGATTCCATGACTACTTCTTCGGCCTCTTGCTCGACGAGCCACGCAGCCAACGAGCGCAGTTGTTCAGGGTTGCTGCTAAACATCCTCCGCTCAAATTGGTATTCGCTTTCGATTTCAACGTCGGACACAACTACAGCCAGCACCTTTTTGTGAACATCGATTCCCGCTATCTTGTAGGACACAGTTCCTCCTGGCCGGGAGCGGAGAGCGTGCTGCGATTACCTTAACCAGGGTCGCGGGCTATCGCTGCTCCCCCAGGGGAAGACAACGACGCCCAATTATTCGCTCAAACACGCACGCTCCGGATCAGACAGATGGACGGCCTCGAAATCTCCACTGATAAGCTCGACCTCGCCGCTCCAGACCGTGGCGATCTTATCACTGAGTGATTTTCATAAGGTTTCGCGGGCCGAAGGCCCTTATAGTGATTCTGGGGAAAGTATCAGCAAAGGAGAGATTTCCACCGTTGTTGTTGCGGCGCGTGCCTGTGGAAATGTGAAAAATTTGAGTTTGCTGACCGGCTACACTGGCGGGCGGCAGGCGTCCTGCGGTCATGAATAGAAGGCCCTAACACTCGATGTTTACCTTTAGATTTTCAGCCGCGGGATGCGCTTTGTTGCAACGAATACTCAGATACTGTCAGGGCCCCTGTTGCCATGACTCTGCTATAAGGATTTCGAACAACAAAGTAAGCCTGCGATGGAGCGAGAGCAAGCGACATTCGTAATTCGAGGAGGGAGTCAAGAAAACTCATGAGTCAAAACCAATCCGAAATCCAGTATGCCGCTTTTTTGGCCATTGATTGGGCGGACCAAAAGCACGTTTGGAGCCTGCAAGAGGTCAACTCCAGCACGCGTTTGCGCGGAGAAGTGGACCATATGCCGGAGGCCGTGGAAACCTGGGTCGCGCAGATGAGTCAGCGCTTTGCCGGTCGACCGATTGCGGTGGCCGTGGAGCAGAGCCGCGGAGCCTTGGTGTTCCTGCTGAGCAAGTACGAGCAGCTGCATATCTTTCCGGTGCCGCCGGCCATGACCGCCAACTTGCGGAAAGCATTTTATTCCTCGGGAGCTAAGAATGATCCCAGCGATGCCGATCTACTGCTGGATCTGCTGCAGAGGCATCGGGAGAAGTTGCGCCGCTTGTCGCCGGATACGGAGGCTACGCGGCGCATCCAGAATCTGGTGGAGGAGCGGCGCAAGCTGGTCGACGAGAAGACGGCCCAGAGTAATCGTTTAGAAGCCCACTTGAAAATTTACTTTCCGCAGATTCCGCGCTGGTTTGGGGATGTGGATAGTCCTCTGGTCTGCGCTCTGCTGGAGCGCTGGCCCACGCTGGAAGCGCTGCAAAAGGCGCGACCGGACACCTTGCGGAGTTTTTTTCGCAAGCAGCACAGTCGCAAGGAGGAGCTGATCGAGAACCGGATCAAAGCCATTGGGGAGGCCATGCCCGCGCTGAAGGATCGCGCCGTGGTGGAGGCCAAGGTGGCGGTGGTGAAGGTGTTGGTGCAACTGATTCAGGTTCTCCATGAGGGTATTGAAGGCTTAAATCGGCAGATTCAGGAGGCGGCCGAAGCGCATCCCGATTTTTTCATCTTTGATTCTCTGCCGGGAGCGGGAGCGGTGATGGCACCACGGCTGCTGGCGGCGTTCGGTTCGCAGCGGGAGCGCTATCAAAACGCCGCCGAGGTACAAATCTTTTCGGGGATTGCCCCGGTCAGTGAGAGTAGCGGGAAAAGCAGTTGGGTTCATTTCCGCTTTGCTTGTTCGAAGTTCTTACGGCAGAGCTTCCATGAGTGGGCCGCCCTTTCCATCCCCCAATCGCAATGGGCGCGCGCCTACTACGAACTGCAGCGCCGTCGGGGCAAGAAGCACCACGCAGCGGTGCGGGCGTTAGCCTTCAAATGGATTCGTATTATCTATCGCTGCTGGAAGGAGCAGGTGGCGTACGACGAGAACGTCTACCTGGCTGCCCTGGCCAAACACAACTCGCCGCTGGTGGCAGCAACGAAAGCGGCGGTGGCGTCGTGAGAAACGTGTGTGAAAACTGTGCAGAAGGGGGGTGAATTTTCCTGGGGAAACTCAATTTTCTCCTTGACAGCACTCCTCAGAAATCTAAAAGGACAGATGGAATGAGAAGGCCGGTCTCCACGGGATGCGTTACGCTCCCAATGATCGACGTGCTTTTAAGCACAAGAAAAGGAGACCGGCGATGAAGAAGATTAGCACTGTGCAGGACTAGCACCAGTCCTGCGGCTGAAAAATTCTGGTAATGACCATCAAGCTCTTGTCTAGCAACAAGCTGCTTCGTCGATCGATCACCTCAATAACTTGCCGGCGAGCCAGTAATCGGCACTGAACTTTCCCGGACCAAAGCAGATCAGCAAGATAAAGAAGAGCACATACAGGACTTCCGGAAGGTAGAGGAAATCGTCCAGCCAGTTAAAAGGCGATAGTCCTTTAGGCATGGCGGAAAGCTTGGTGGTCAGGATGGCGACAAGCATATCGACCAATAAAGCCACGCAGGCCAGGCTCGAAAGAAACCCCACGGTCAACAAGGATCCGCCAACGAACTCGATACCCGACACGAAATAAGTCATCAGGTGGGGAAACGGGGCTTTGACCTCAACGAGCGTTTCGTACATAGTTTGCGTTCTGCCGGCGACAAACAATTTGTTTGCGCCGGAGATGGCGAAGAACAGTCCGAGCGAAACGCGTACCAGCAAGATGGCATATTGTTCCAAATCACTGCTGCCAAGCAGCGCAAACTGGATCATCCGTTTCCAATCCACCTCTTGTCCCTCCAAAAAAAAAAAAAAAAAAAAAAAAAAAAAAAAAAAAAAAAAAAAAAAAAAAAAAAAAAAAAAAAAAAAAAAAAAAAAAAAAAAAAAAAAAAAAAAAAAAAAAAAAAAAAAAAAGAAGATTATGTGTCCATCCGTTCGACCCATTGAGCGCGCCATGCGGGTGCCACGAAGGGATCCGCAAAGTACTGTGTTTCCCGCGCAACCTTGTCGCCCCTGAATTCCATGATGCTCACGGTGTAGGACGGCTTGCCGTCATATGTCAGGATGAATTCGGTGACCCAAAGATCACCGCCGCCAATGATTCGTCGGACAGCAAACCGCTTTTTGTTCGGCTGACTAGCGCGTTGGTTCTGTATGTTGCGTCGACCGCGGGTTCGCTCGCCTGACTGAGGGTATTCCAGCACCGCGTCCTTGTGATAGATGCGGTGCTCCGTTTCAAAATCGTTGGCATCGGACGCCGCCCAATGCTGATCCAGTGCCGCACGGATCTCTTGATCTCGCACTCCAGAATACTGCTCCTTCTTTTGTTGATCGTTCATCTTGAGCCTTCAATTTGACAAGAAGCCAAATGCTTTAGCGGAATCGGAGTGTACGACTCGTCAAGTCGCGCTGTTTCTTCGATCACCCCAGAGTCTACACCGCGTCGAAGCCTCTAACTCCTTCCATGAGAAGGCCGGTCGATGTCAAGACACACTTCGCTTTTTTCTTTCCGTGAGTCTGTTCCCATTCAGCTAAGCCCGCCCCGGTCGCCATCCTTCCATCCGCACTCTTTTGTGAGCGAGATTCGCTCGGTGCTGGGGGGGGTGTTCTCGTTTCCGTAGGTGCTGCTACCTGATAATTGTCCTCTCTTCCCACGTTTCTGTGGGAGTTGGGCCCCAGGAGTTAGTCGCAGTCACCTGGACTCGGCGGTTGAGCTCAGCTGTACGGATCGAAACTCTCTAGGCCACGGCGCGCATCGCTTTTTGGCTATTGCGCAATGGTTCGTACACCTCTCCGCTTACCCACAACCGATGTAGCAGTACCGCCAACTTTCGAGCCACGGCAACCACCGCTCGTTTCTTGGCATTTTTTCCTCCTCGCTCCGCAAGTTTCAGTCCCCATCTGCGCAGATCACTGTCTGCTCCAAAAAGGCCCCAGAATGTAATGCGCGCCCTGTACCATCATGGTTCTCAGATAGCGGTCTCCTTCTTTACTGATGCTCTTCTGTGGCTCGCTCTCTCCGGAGTTCCTCCGGCCAGGTCGCAACCCCAGAAAACAACCGACCTCGCGACTCTTCAGAAACCGGTGTGGGTCTTCTATGGTCAGCACATAGGTCAGCGCGATCTGCGTTCCTACACCCTTCACTTGCTTGAGCAAGGACACTTCCGGGTACCCTTCCTTGGCGATTTTCTCCATCCGCGCGTGGTATTCCTTGATGCCCTCGTTCAGCGATTCGATTTCTTTGAGCAACGGCTCCAGAACCTCCCGCAACTCGGTGCTCAAGGCCGCGGCCAGCTCCCGGCCCACCTGCTGCGTGCCACACTTGGGCAGCCGTTGACCATAAGACTTCACCAACCCGCGGGCGGCGTTCACCAAGGCCGTGCGCGCACTCACCAGTTCAGCCCGCGCCCGAATTACCGTCAAATGGATTTGTGCTTGCACACTGCGATGCCGTATCGGCCCCAATAACTCGGGATCGATTCGCGCCAGTCGTGCCAGGGTCCGTGCATCGTGTCGATCATCTTTTCGATTGCTCTTGGTGATCAATTGCACTTTTTGTGCGTGCGCCACGATCACTTCGTGTCCCAGTTCCGTTAACAGCCGGCTTACCCATGGCGAATGTGTTCCGGTCTCCATCGCAATGCGACTGTCGCGGTATCTTCTAAAATGTCTGCTTCATCGCTTCCGGTGTCGTCGGCACTTTCTGTTCCAGAATGATTTTGCCGGCTTCCTCCAAAACACAGTAGAACGACCAGCGATCGCCCAGATCTACACCGATCGTTAGCTTTTGCTCCTTCAAAATTTTGCTTCCCATATGCCTGCACAGTGCTAATCTTTTTCATTGCCGGTCTCCTTTTCTTGTGCTTAAAAGCACGTCGATCATTGGGAGCGTAACGCATCCCGGGGAGACCGGCCTTCTCCATCCCCATCTGATCAGTCGGATTTATTGGGACTTAGCCAACGGTGAACTATTTTCGTAAACTCTATTCATGACGTTCACTAAACGACTTCGCGAGGGAATACGTCGCGGAGAAATCACTTTCAGTGTGCGAATCTGGACGCGTCCGCGCGTCAGAGTAGGCGCGCGGTACCGTATGGAGGAAGGGGAGATCCAGGTCGATTCGATTGAACCGATAGGGTTTCCAGATGTTACTCCTGAACTGGCGCGCGAGTCTGGATTCCTTGGCGTTTTGGACCTGCTCAAAGTCGCGAAACACGGTCGAGGTGAGAATATTTATTTAATCCGCTTCCACTACGTGCCCCCGCGTGCCAAGCGAATAGGTCAGCGTAAATCAAAAGCACTTCTCCGATAACGCGTGCCAGGCCAGAACAGGTCTCGGCACATCGGATCCTTTTATCCACATGATCGCGACGAACTAGGTCACCGAGGCGTAGAGTTGGTGTCCCGGATTAGGATGACATCAGAAGCCCGTTCTGAGCGAGAAACTAAAAGTGATTTGCCATTCGCAGACCACGAAAATCCGCTAACGGAAGCCGCAGTGAAATGCGTGATCTGTCGACCTTTCGAGCCATCCAGGGGCTGCACCCAAATATTGCCGACGCCCTGATCTTCGACTGTGTACGCCACTGCCATGCCATCAGGCGTGAATTGCAATATGCCCGAGGATGGGCGCTGCACATTCAATAGCCGCGGAGACGTTTCAGAATTGGCGTCCAATTTAACCAACGCCAGCTTTTGGCGCACGGTTTGATTCGCCGGATCTTCAATCGACACCATAAAGGCTATTAGGCCCGCTTGGCTGGAGAGTGCGGTACGCTGAAAAATGGCGTTGGGCACGACGCTGCCGGGCAGCGGTTCGTTTTTGCCACCACTCAATGGGACACGCATCAACCGAAATCCCGCGATGTCTGTGAAATAAATCCATTTTCCGTCCGACGAACAAATTGGGCTTACATCGTCTTTACCGTAAGTAATTTGCTGGAGGTCGGAGCCATCGGCGCGGAGCCGCCAGATGTTTCTGCCACTGCCCCCGCGAGGGACATACCAGGAGAGAATCAGGAAGGGGCTGTTGTTGCAGACCGCAACAGAATTAATGTCGCCCAAGGGATCGTTCAGCAGCATCACCTGGTGGGTCCCGTCAGTGTCCATTTGGACAATGCGGTCGTTTAGGGAAACCAAAAGTTGTTCGTTGCTAAGCCAGGCGACGTCACTTATCGAGGCTCTCTTCGAGATTCCAGGAATTGATAGCGAAGCATCACCATCTGTGCCCGGGAGTAAACCAAGTTCATGCGAGACTTGAACGTGAGCGGCCACCAGGGTTTTACCGTCAGCAGACAAGGTAATGTCGCGATAACTGTTGGTATCGTTGGTGACAGTCCGGAAATTTCCTTCCGGGTATGAGACGAATCCAATTTGCGCATTGTCTCCGCGTGCCATGAACCCCCGCTGATAGACCGTCAGAAGGCCGCGTCCGTCGGGCGTCCAAACGACATCAAAAGTACTTTTGTCTGCATATCGTTGGAAAACCGTCATTTTGTTGCGGGAAAAGTCGAACATATCGATTTCGCCCAAGGCGTTATCCGGCCGGCTAAAAGAACATGCGATGCGCTTTCCATCTGGTGACCAAGCAACGTTCGCAAGAATATTCGCGAAAGGGCCGATGTGAAGCACCTGTTCATCAGTTCCATCAGGTTTGGCAGACAAAAGACGATACTTGTCTGCTTCTGGATCTTCCCAACGGGCATATGCCATACGTGAACTGTCAGGCGAAAAAGTTATGTTGGTGTCGATGTCCTTTACAATGAGCTGCTGCCTCCCGCCCAACACCGGAACACGAAAAAGATTTGACGCATTGAGAGATTTGTCTGTCGCCTCGCGATAATAAATGTAATCGCCGTCCGGCGAAAACGTCAGGCTGCTGTAATAGGAAGCAGATAGCGGAAGTATTTGTGTATCGCTTCCCGTCGGAACATTGCGTAACCAGAGACTCTCCTGACCGTTGTTATTCTGCACGCGCAGGAGGTACTTTCCATCAGGCGAGATGGCAGCTCTCGAAGCCTTACCAGAATCGGTGACCTGGGTAATGGCGAAATTCTGAAAGGGTACTAGAGCTCTTCGGTTAAGACGCTCGTAAAATTCGTAGGCTATGGCGGTGACGGTGATTAGTGCCAATGCGCCCGCGATCAGACTCCGTCGATGCCGCGCCTCAATCGACAGCGCCGTAGAGGATGAGGCTGGCAACGTCGGAGGTGTCGAGAACCCGGAGGGTTCTTGAACGCCTTCTTTTCTCTCCTCGGTCCGCACCACGCGCCCGCTGGAATCAGTATCGCGTTTCAACCGTTGCAATTCTGCTCGCAAATCCGAGGCGTGTTGATATCGTAGATTGCGATCTTTTTCTAACGCCCGATTAATGATCTCTTCGAGCTTCGGTGGCAGGTCAGGATTCAAGCGGATTGGTGAAGTGGGCGTTCGCTCCAAAATTGCACTGAAGATTACCCCCGAGCTTTCGCCGTGAAAAGGCAATTGCCCGGTCGCCATCTCGTAGAGGACCACGCCAAAAGAAAAAAGATCGCTGCGCGCATCCAGATCCCTCGCACGCACCTGTTCCGGGGACATGTAAGCGACCGTGCCGAGGGCTGTTCCAGGACTCGTGAGGTCCTGCTCACTGATCCCTGCAGTAACTCCTACCGTCGGCGCTTCCAAGGCCCCTTTGTTTTGTGTTGTTAATTTGGCCAGACCGAAGTCAAGAACCTTGGCATGGCCACGCTTAGTCACGAAAATGTTCGCGGGCTTGATGTCGCGGTGCACGATGCCTTCGGAATGCGCCGCGTCCAGCCCGTCGGCAATTTCCGTTGCCAGCGACAACACAGCTTCTTTATCCAGGGGCTTCCCCGAAATCAAATGCTTGAGCGTCACGCCGTCCAAGAATTCCATTGCAATGAAAGACTGTTCGCCATGTTTGCCAATTTCGTAGATGGTGCAAATGTTCGGGTGATTTAGAGCGGACGCCGCACGCGCCTCCCTTCTAAATCGTTCTAACGCCTGTGGGTCTCGCGACAGTTCATTGGGCAGGAACTTCAGGGCAACATAACGGCCAAGCTCGATATCCTCAGCTTTATAGACCAGGCCCATGCCACCACCACCCAGCATTTCCACGATGCGGTAGTGGGAGACGGTCTCGCCGACAAGTGATGCGAAGTCCTGCATTTAGCGGACATCTTAGGTTGCACTCGTAGGCAAGTCAACGAACGCAACTGATAAAGAGTGTCTAACTGCACCCCAGTCCTTCCGCCGTTCTCGGAGAAGTCCTATAAAAGCAGTTGACCGCGCCTGCGCCGCAGTCACTGGTGCCAGAAACTTGTCTCGAGTTTTGAATATCCGGAAAATCTAATCACGGATCCGTTTCGGCGAGCTAAGGCCGACTTCCGAGTGGTGCCTCGCGCCCGCATAAAAGCATGGCTCCGGTACTGGCGATCGCTGGCATGGTGGCAAGGGCTGTCGATGTTGAGGCCCTTTGACCCCGTTGGAGAGATTTTTCAACCTATCGTCACCGGGCCGGACCGGATCCCAATCTTGCAATGAGGAGCGGGAATCATGACAGAGAAAAAACTATGGAGGAACCGGAAGGAGAGAAAAGAATGGGGGCGGCGATTGCAATCGGAAGATCCGGGGCTGGAAGTAGTCCATTCGCATGCAGCGGGGATCGATGTTGGGAACGGCATGCATTACGTCGCTGTGCGACCGGATCGCGATCCACAACCGGTGCGCCGGTTTGAGTGTTTCACTGCAGACCTGCATTGCCTAGCAGAATGGTTACAGCGATGTGGAGTGAAGACCGTGGCCATGCAGTCAACTGGAGTGTATTGGATCCCCATCTACGAGATTCTCGAAGAACGTGGCATGCAAGTGTATTTGGTTAATGCACGGCACACGAAGAACCTTCCGGGACGGAAGAGCGATGTGCAGGAGAGCCAATGGTTGCTGAAATTGCACACCTACGGGTTGTTGAACAACTCGTTCCAACCGCCTTCAGAGATTCGCGTCCTTCGTACCTACTGGCGACAACGGGCAGAGCACGTGCATGGAGCGGCGACGTGCGTTCAACGTATGCAGAAAGCGTTGACGCAGATGAACGTGCAATTAGCGAATGTAATCAGCGATGTGAGCGGGCTAACCGGGCAGGCGATCATACGGTCGATCATTGCCGGAGAGCATGATCCTCGAAAGTTGGCTGAACTCAGTGATCCGCGGATTCATGCCAGTCGTGAGGAGGTGGCCAAAAGCTTGGAGGGCCACTGGCGTCCGGAACTGCTGTTTGTATTGCAGCAGGAAGTAGTGATGTACGACACCACGCTTGTCCAAATTAGGATTTGAATTTTGACGCAATAAAAAAGGCTGAGCATCTGATAGCTTGAGGTTGGACTCTGGAAAAGCCAATCACAACGCTAAGGAGGCTCAGCCGTGACTCGAGTCTGCAGTATATTCTCACAGATTTTGCAGTTAATCCCTCGTTTGGAATTTGAATCAGCCGTGCGTCAGCACAACGCGGAGCGTCATGCTCGAGGTTTCACCAGCTGGGGCCAGTTCATCGCCATGCTCTTCTGTCAGCTGGGGCACGCGAAGTCGTTGCGCGAAATTTGTGGAGGATTGGCTGCCAGCGAAGGGAAACTTCGTCATCTGGGGCTGCCCACGGCTCCTTCTCGCTCCACCCTGGCCTACGCCAATGAGCATCGGCCTTGGCAATTGCAGCGCACGGTGTTTGAGCAGTTGCTGGCAAAGTGCCAGATGTTGGTAGCCCGCCAACCAGAAACCAGAAAGAAGAGGAAGTTCCGTTTCAAGAATCCTCTACTGAGCTTGGATGCCACGGTGATCGATCTCTGCGCCACCATGTTTGATTGGGCCAAGTTCCGCCGGACAAAGGGAGCGGTGAAACTTCATTTGCTGCTGGACCACGATGGCTATCTGCCGTCCTTCGCAGTGATCACGGAGGGCAAAAAGCATGAGGTGCGGGTGGCGCGACAGATGCAATTTGCGCCGGGGACGATTTTGGCATTTGACCGCGGCTATGCGGACTACGAATGGTTTATGAGCTTGACCGAGCAGGGAGTTTATTTCGTGACGCGATTGAAGGAAAACGCTGACTATGAGGTGGTGGAGAAGCGTGAAATTCCACAGCGGCGCGGCGTACTACGGGATGAAGTGGTCTTTTTCTATAAGCTTGCGCGGGCGAACAAGGAAGCCTTCTTCCGACGGATCGAGTTTTACGATGAGGAGCGCGATCGCGTGCTGGTATTTCTGACCAATCACTTGGAACTGGCGGCGGCTACCGTCGCGGCAATCTACAAGGAGCGCTGGCAGATCGAATTGTTTTTTCGGGCCTTGAAACAGTCACTGCGTGTGAAAACGTTTGTGGGGACTTCCGCCAATGCCTTGAAGACGCAGCTCTGGACGGCGCTGATCGCCATGCTGGTGGTGAAATACCTGCAACTGCGATCGACGTTCGGTTGGTCCCTGTCGAATCTGGTGGCACTTCTGCGGCAGCAATTGTTTGTTTACCGTGATCTGTGGGCATGGATCGACGATCCTTTCCAACCACCTCCGATACCAGAGAGATCGTCAGAGCAGCTGACCCTGCAACTAATCTGAGCGGGTCAGTGGATTGGACAGCAGCGATAAGCCACATGCCCACAATTCGACGTAACTTCGAGATTTCAAGAGGGGGAATTTAGACAGCATCAGATCAAGAGAAACGCTTGGCAACCACCAACCTGCCCTGCGTCCAGGGCTCAGAAAGCGAATTTTGCCCTTACACTGGCGATGCTAGTGACAAGTTTTCAGTTAATTTGGACAGCAGTGGTACGACACCTACCAACAACGGATCGCAGAGTGCGATCAGCAATTGCAGAAGCACTTGGCGAGTTTTGCGGATACTATTCCGCTCCTACCGACCGCAGAGGAACCCAAAAGAAAGAAGTCAAAACCAGCTAAGAACGCTCCGCGATTCGAACTCCGGAGTGAACTGCAGCGCATCGCGGGAGTTGACCTAACGCGGATCGACGGCATCGACGTGATGGTGGCCCAGACTCTAATCAGTGAAGTGGGGCTAGAGATGAGTCGGTGGAAAACCGAGGCACACTTCTCCTCCTGGCTGGGATTATGCCCGGACAACCGTACCAGTGGAGATAAGGTGCTGGCCCGAGGAACCCGGCGTGTGGTGAATCGAGCGGCCACAGCATTGCGAATGGCTGCCGTCACCTTGATGCGCAGTCGCACCTACTTCGGAGCGCAATACCGACGGTTGCGCACCAAGCTGGGAGCCCCGAAAGCCATTACGGCGATGGCTCACCGCCTCGCTCGACTGGTCTATCGAATGTTGAAGTACGGTCAGCACTACGTTGACAAAGGCGCTGAGTACTACGAGCACAGATATCGCCGACAACAGATCGAGTTCCTCAGAAAGAAAGCAACCAAACTAGGCCTCCAGATCACACTGGCACAAACGTGAAGGAGTTTCTGGAGAGGAAATGTCAAGAGACAGATCTCGCCGTCGGCTCGGTGCCGACACGTTTTTGTCTCGGCATTCAGCCCAACCGTTTGAACGTGCACTCGTGATCGAGTGGTCTTGCTCAGGCGACGTAGTTTCGTGCTTCGTTTCGTCACACGAAACGGTGAGATCCTTCTTCCCCCCTGTGGTTCCATTTCACTTTTGTGACGGCGCCATTCGTTTCTGAAACATCAAGCCTGACAGTTATCTACTTTAAGTGGCAACGCATGGTCCTATCTGAGACTCGTGGCCTATGGCTTTCTTGGATTGTCCGAGAGGGCATAGGGTGAAATCGGAGACTCGCGTGTTTGAAGCACGGGCCTGACTTGTCCGATGGATACTTCCCCTCGAATCCGAGCGTCTCAAGAACCCGACAGCTACCGCCAGGAATAGTTCCCCAGGTGGAACGGACTCTTTGCCAGAGACGCTCAAGCTGCTTGTTGGTTCAAATAGTTGGCGTCGAAACGTACCTCCTTCTTCCAAACGATCAACGTGATCGCGGCAATCTTCCTCGCCAAAGTCAAGCGTGCCATCGTGGGCTTCCTTCCCTTAGCCAGCAAAGCCTCGTAGAAATCGCGTAGCGGTCCAGCCGCGGTGCTGGCTCTCATAGCTGCACCCTTGAAAATATCTTTGAGGTCGTGGTTGTGATTCGTATTGAGACCGCGCAGTGTGACGGGTTTGTTCGAGCGTTGTAGCTGTCGCTTCACGACGCGGTACTGCGCGCTATCGTGGGTCTCCAACCCCAGCCCGCTGTAGGTCCACAGTTGCCGCTTGGTGCGGAACCGATGAGGTGTCTGCATCACGGCAACCAAGTGAGCCGCTCGAAGCGGACCAATACCGGGAATCTGGCGTAGCAACTTCGTTGCACGGTGCTTCCTGGCCTCGACCAACAGCTCTTTTCGGGCTTGTTGGCGCACCAGCCGCAGCGCGTCGAGTTGTTGATAGTAAAGTTCCGCTCGCCGGCGCACGCCTGCTTCGTGAATCTTGGCGAGCCATTCCGAACGGTAATGCGGTGCGTAGACTTGCGTCCCGGCACAGGGAATGGCCCAGCTCCGATACAAGGCCTTGAGCCGATTCATCTCATGCGTGACATAAATCCCCATCTGGCGTTTTCGGTGAGCTTTTTGACCAGCCCGAAGAAGCACCCGCTATACGCAAAACCGTGGAAGCAATGGCGGTTAGCCAGAGGGGAGGAAGAAGGAAAGGACGTCAAGGAATAAATGCACATATGTCAACCATTTTGCGCACGTTCCGCGACAGAATCCCTGTGATCTACATATTTATCGCCACTCATAAGCACAACTCGGGGGTCAGAATTGACCGCAGCGATCTTGTGTGCATTAAGTGCTTGACATATGATCTCGGCTGTATTATAGGGTCTTTCATGATCACTCCGGCCAAACGAAAGGCCCTGCTGGCTTCCGGGACCCTGAACCCGCATCCGGAAGCCGTGCGCTCAGAACTCTTCCATACGGATTTCTTCGACCCCTACGACCTCGCGCAGGTCAAATACGAGATGTTGCGAGCCCACTCGGTCGATGAAGACGCGGTGGCCGAGGCGTGCCGCCAATTCGGCCTTAGCCGAGAAAGTTTCTATCAGATTCAGCAGGCTTTTCAGGAGCTAGGATTCAGTTCTTTCCTGCCGCGCAAGCGAGGCCGCAAGGGCCCGGTCAAACTGAAAGGCGAGGTCCTAGAGTTCACCCTCGCGCAGAAAAAGGAGAATCCCACGATCGACCCGGGGCACTTGGCGGCTTTGATTCAGGAGCGCTATGGCATCGCGATTCATCGGACGACCGTGCTGCGGGGACTGAAAAAAAAACTGCGCTCGCCACGGAAAGAGCTGGCGAGAAGCATTCGTCGCGCGCGACGATCCCGTGCAGGGGATTTATGAAAATGTGCGTTGCGAGGCACTCAAGAACTCGGAGCCAGCTTCCTGGGCCCTGGAGCGCGTTCGCCGATATGGAGTGGCCAGCTTGCTCCCCGGCGGGCAACCGGATTTTCCCTTCATTCTTTGCGCACAGAGTGTTCCTCGTCCGGCCTGGAGCGGGACGAGAGACTTTCATCGCGAGAAACTTCTTGAGGTTTATGAATTCCTTACCCGGGAGGTGATGGAAGATGCGAGTCGCCATCTACGCTCGCGTTTCCAGCGAGAGGCAGGAGAAGGAACATACGATTGGTTCGCAGTTAGAAGCCTTGCGGAACTACGCGGCTCAGAATGGAATGGAGATCGTCGAGGAGTTCACGGATGAGGGCTACAGCGGGGCGCGGCTGGATCGTCCCGCGCTGGATCGGATGCGTGACTTGGCGGAGCGCAGAGGATTCGAAGTGCTGCTGACTTACTGTACCGATCGACTGGCGCGGAAGTTTGTGCTGCAGGCCCTCATTCTGGAGGAGATGGAACGATTCGGAGTGAAGACGATTTTCCTGGAGGGCGGTGCGGCCGACGATCCGCTCTCGAAGCTCATGCACCAAATCACCGGAGCCGTAGCTGAGTTTGAGCGGGCGAAGATTGTCGAAAGGAATCGGCGCGGCAAGCTCTACCGAGCTCGGTGCGGTGAGGTTGTTACTTGGAGACCCTTTCGGTTATGTGCGCATTCCACGTCGTGACGGTGTGGCGCCACATGTGGAGATCGATGAGAACAAAGCGGTGGTGGTTCGCAGAATCTTTAATATCTATGCGAAGCAAGGCTGGACGGTTCGCCAGATCGCCAAGCAACTCACACTGCAGGGAACTCCGGCGCCAGGTGGTGGTCGGGAATGGAATTTCTATACCGTGGATCGAATTCTTCATAATGAGGCCTATGTTGGCACGTTGTATTACAAGCGCCACAACTGTGCAGCGATCGAAGGGACGCATGGTCACAAGAGGCCTTCTTGCCAACGCATTCTTCGGCCCAAGGAGGAGTGGATCCCGATTTCGATTCCTCCCATCATCGACTTGGAGACCTTCCATCAAGCCGGGATCCGGGTCAAAGATAATCAGAGATTCTCTCCGCGGAATCTGCAGGAGGATGCTTATCTTCTACGGCGGCTCGTCCGCTGTGGACACTGCGGGTTAAGTTGCCGTGTCAGCAGTAATACGGCAAATCCCAATTGCAGGCATTATTATGTTTGTCCAGGAACGAAGAAACACTTCCTGATCGAGAAGCGATGCTCACAGAGATGCATCGGCGCCGATGCGTTGGACGAACTGGTTTGGGAAGAAGTGAGCACCAGGCTGCAAGATCCGGACTTGGTGCTAGCAGCGTATGGGGAGTGCAGGATTCACCGGAGGAATGGAGAAGAGGCTGGCCTGAGCGAACAAGGGCAAAAGCTGGCGACCCAGATCAAGTTGGCAAACACAGAGATGACGCGGCTTCTGGATGCCTACCAGGCCGGCACGATTGAACTGCCGGAGTTGCAGAAGCGCCGACGATTGGTGGACGCAAAACTCGATACGCTCCATCGAGAGAAGGAGCTTCTGGAAAAGGTGGCTCGCGAGCAAAAGCAAGAAGGCGATATCCGGCGTAACCTCGAGGAGTTTCGAGCTTTGGTGTCGGATCGTGCTCAACACTCTTCCTTCGAGGATAAACAGAAGCTCATGCGCATGGTCCTGGACAAGGTCGTGGTCAAGGACTGGCGAGTTGATGTGCACTACAACATTCCGCTTTCTCGCCCTGCCGCCCCGAGGGAAGAAAAAGTGTCAACCAATTTCGATTTGTGTAACGCACGTCATCACCCGCCCGAGATCCTTGGTGATCGTCAAATAACTACGGGACAATTCCTTCAACATGCGCAGGCCATGTTCTCCGTGATACACCGAACTGAGCTTGCTCATGTACAACAGTTCGGTCAGCTTGCGTGCGTCGATGCGGTCGCTCTTGCTGCCTTCTTTCAGCAAGGCATTCTTTCGCGGATCGCACACCAGCAATTTCGTCACGTGCGGTTTCAGCAAATCATACAACCAGGCCGCCGAGGTTCCTTCTTCAAATGTGACGTGCACATCTCCACGCAGCCCATCGATAAACTGCAGAATGGTGCTCGCTTTGGTCTCGATGACGCATTCCATCACCACCTTGCCAGCAGAATTCAGAACTGCGATCGAAATGCTTTCCTTATGCACGTCCAAGCCGATATATTTAGTGCTAGTCATAGAGGGTGTTCCTTTCTTGTAGGGAATGAGCCAAGCACTCAAGACCTACACCAAAGGGGCGCCCTTTTATAATGTGTAAAATACTAGGCGGGT
The DNA here is from genome assembly GCA_963705755.1 of uncultured Acidobacteriota bacterium. Classification (GTDB taxonomy): domain Bacteria; phylum Acidobacteriota; class Terriglobia; order Acidiferrales; family UBA7541; genus Acidiferrum. The sequence continues at coordinate 43,328 of CAVPKZ010000079.1, forward strand.
ACATGTCCGGGAAATCGGGTAGCTTGACGTTAAGGAGTAAGAGGATTCTAATCAAACTTTGCGGCTCTACTTGAGGACGGTAGAGCCGGTCGCCGGGACGACTATAGAGGGTCGAGAGGCAGTCAACATTGGAGGTCACGAATATGGCTACTAAAGCCGACAAACGCAGTGCGAGTTACGGTCAGATCGAGAGCGGTACAGAACGGGCAAGGCCGATTCTGCATCAGAATGTCCGGGAAATTCAGCCTTACGGGAAAATCGCGAAGTTGCCGATTGCGTTGGATGAAAAGGTGTGCGCGGCCAGCGCCGAGAATTTGAATCAGGTTCTGGCGGATACCATGACGCTTCGCGACCTCTACAAGAAGCACCATTGGCAGGTTGCGGGACATACTTTTTACCAGCTTCACCTGCTGTTTGATAAGCATCATGAAGAACAGGACGAGTTGGTGGACATGATCGCTGAGCGAATTCAAGTGCTAGGCGCCATCAGCCTGGCAATGGCTGCGGACATCGCTGAAACGACCATCATTCCGCGTCCGCCGCGGGGCCGGGAAGAAGTGCCGGTGCAATTATCTCGTCTGCTCGAGGCTCACGAAATGATACTTAAAGAGGCCCGCACGATGGCTGCACAGGCGGCTGAAGCTGGAGATGATGGGACAAACGACCTGCTGGTCAGCAATGTGATCCGCTCGAACGAACTGCAAGTGTGGTTTCTCGCGGAACATCTTGTGGATGTTCCGGTGGTGCACGCCGACAACGCAAAATCGGCTGCATCGGGTCGATAATTCAGCTAATCGGGAAATTAAGAGAAATAAAAAAGCGCCGAGGCCAGGTGAACTGGACTCGGCGTTTTGCTTTAGCGGCGCGCCTGGATCACAGTGGACGAAAAACCTCTCCCAAACGGAAGTGCTCCGGTTTCGAGCCTGAGTTTGTATAATGCCTCGCACAATGGCGCTTTCGAGGTCGCCGGTATGGGGGTCCTGAGTTTCCTCATCTATCCGTGGGGATTCATTATTCAAGGAATTGCCCTTTGGCACTTCGTCAAGCGGCGTCCCGAGAACTATTGGCTGTTCATCATCATTTTCGGTGGGGTGCTCGGAGCCGGAGTGTACATGATCGTCGAAGTGATCCCTGACCTCGGATTGTTACGTGGGGCGCTCCAGGGATTCGGAAAACGATCGAGAATCCGAGCGCTGGAAATACAGATACTGAATAATCCTTCGGCGGGAAATCTGGAAGAATTGGCGGAATTGAATTTCGAGCAAAAGAATTACAGGAAAGCGCTAGAGTCGCTGAACCGGGCAATATCGTTGCGCACCGATTCGCCCTACGCGTTTTATCTGAGAGCAAAATCCTCGCTGGCGATGGGCAAGTACGCGGAAGCCCTACCCGACTTGGAATATGTAGTAGCAAAAGATCCGAAATTTGACTATCACCGCGCAACAGGATTGCGAGGCGACGCCTATGCCCGGACCGGAGATTTGGATAAAGCAGCGATTTATTTCGCACCTGCCGCCCAATATTCGACAACTCCAGAAACGCTGTATAACTACGCGAACTATTTGAAACTGGCCGGGAGAAGGGAGGAGGCGCTGGAGTGGGTGGGACAGTTAGCGAGGAAGAAAAAAACGCTGCCGAGATACATGCGGAGGGAGGCACGGCCGTGGTTTGCGAAGGGCAAGGCGCTACAGAAAGAATTGACTCGGTAACAAGCAGAGAAAGCGCCGAGCCTTCGCGGTCAAAGTTCGCCGGTGAGGAACTGGGCTCGGCCGTATCCGAAAGACCAGTCTTCGTCAGCATTCTGCGTTATTGAAACAACGACATCTGAGGGCTTGACCCCACAGCTGCGATTTAGTTCGCGGCAGAGCAAGTCGTAGAAGTTCTGTTTTTCAAGCCGAGTTCGCGGACGGGTCGTCACTTGCACCATGACGACCCCATCGGTACGCGGTATGCCCAGTCCCGTGTCCTCGACTTTCATTTTTGTCGCGGGGTGTTCATGCACAATCTGATAGCGGTCTCGTTCCGGCACTTTGAACGCGGCAAGCATCGCAGAGTGGATGGCATCGAGCAATTTTTTTAGCTCATCTTCGCTGCGGCCCTCGATGACATCGATTCTGAGTAGAGGCATTGAACTGTCTCACCCCTTCCACTGCGAGCCACGGATGACACTGCAGAAGTTCAGGGGCTTGAACCTTGGATCCTTATCCGCCAGCACATTTGCCTTCACATTGCCGAAGGTTGTTTGCGGCTTGCGCTTGATGCCATCGAAAAAGGCCTGGATAATGTCTTCTTTAAAGCGCTCCGTGCGGGGATACGCAGCGACAATTGCTTCGCGATCAGCGTCGGAGAATTCCGAGTAGGCGATTCCGAGAACATCCATCTCAACACCGTTGGTCAATAGCGCAACTACCGGATGCATGTACTGCGGAATTCCCGGCGTGGTGTGCAGTGCGATCGCTGTCCACACAGTATCCATGTCCTGCTGTGAGATATTGTGCTGGCGCAGGAATGCTCGGGCGGCGTTCGCACCATCCACTTCGAAGCGGTCCGATGCACTGCTAAACATCGGAGTCAGTCCGATGTCGTGAAACATGGCGGCAATGTAAAGCAGCTCGGCGTCGAACTGAAGCCCGCGCCTTTTTCCTGCAAGCGAGGCAAAGTAATACACGCGAGTCGAGTGGTTGAACAGCAAGGAAGACTCGGTGTCACGCACCAGCTCTGTTGCTTCGCGCGCAAGTTTGCTGTCGGGAATGGCTACCCCTGATATCGAGGGTGCTTCTGTCGTGGTTCTTGTTGTAACGGGCATATCTATATCTCCATTCACACATACAGTGCATGTTCTATTCCAAAGGCCGTTTAGCGCAGCAACATGTCTTAAGTGGTGCTTTTTCTGCACACATGCAAAGGCCGAAGGAACAAAATCCGTCAATATGCGGACACTGCGTCAGCTAGTAGTTCACTTGGACATCCACAGACGAGCAGGGTCTGGACTTAGCGGTTCGGACCAAAGTGTGCTGGGATTGGCGAATTGAATTCTGCGACTGTGCGAGTTGGCAGGATTAAAGATGTTGGAGAAATAAAAAAGCGCCGAGCCGGGGAAACCGGGCTCGGCGCTTTGCTTTCCGTTATTGTTTCGTAAGCGTGCCCGTGATCCATTGTCCGTTGGAGCTTGCAAATGATAGTTGGAAAGCATCTGGACTGAAATGGCCAAACACCTGAAACGTCGAGCTTCCATTCACGTTCGTGGCTGTTCCGTTGTCGCTCGATACTGTTGCGCCGACGACGTTGTTATAGGTAGGCGACCCGGAGCTTACGATGACATCCCACATTCCGCCAGCGCAATACGGGACGCCTATTTATTGGGGACTCGCCACGGGGGGCTGACGCCTGAAATCATCGCCCCCTACGCACATTGGATTCCTGAACTGAAAGAGGGAACCTGCACGTCACCGGCGAGACTAGAAACTCCGTTTCTTCAGTTTAGCCGAGTACGCGGGCAAAGCAGTAAATTATAGTTCTCAGGACGCTGTGAAGGAGTTTTACGGCAAAGCGATGGTTTTTCGAGTTTATCTGGACGTCTGCTACAAACCAAACGCTCCCCTGAACGCCATCAAAATCAAAGTCTTTCAGAACAAAAAAGAGATTGTTCCGTTGTCTACGGAGAGCAATCCCTACGTTCCACGGGTCGACGAATTCGCGACTCTTCCTGCTAATGGAGAACAAGTACGCCTAGAGCTAGAATTCAAATCCAATCAGATTGATTCTTCGACGCTGCACTTTCGCATCGACACCCCTGACGGACAGAAGGCCGAGGTAGATTTCGACCTGCAAACCCTGCGATAGGCGCGGAACCAGATTCTTCTAGCGCAACTCTGAAATGTCAAATTGCGCGGTAACGTGATGATCATCTTGAGTGGAAACTTCAAACGTGGTTTCCTCAGAGGCTACGCTCTTTGCATCGTATTCTAGCTGCACTTCAGCGCCGCTAAACCCACTGTCACTGTAGATTGGTTTCCCACCCGTACTCCTGGGTTTGATCACGTTTTTGTTCTGCCGTAGTTCATACTGGAATTCACGCCAAAAATCGTCTGACCGACGAACCAAGGCTTCTTTGCCAGCGGCATCCTTATCCGGCCTCACCCCCACCATAGCGTTGAAGGTTGGGGTAAATTCGATCACGACTCTGATATGGATTGTGTCGCCAAGGGTACGGTACTCCTGTTCGGCCTGCTGCGCGCTGTCCAAGCTCGCATTGCGCGAAGAGTTCAACACGATCTGCGCGTAGGGTGTATACAGGGAGATCTCGGAGATGTGCGGTCCCTTTTCCGGCGAAGGCAATCGTTTGATATAGCTTGCGAGAAATTTAATCGTCTTCTCATCATTGCGTCGGCCAAGAAAATAGGCTTCGCGAATCGATTCTGAATCCAACGGGAAGTCATAAGCGGCGCTCGCCGCCGAAGCGAAGCCTAACCAAATGGCTGCGAGGCACATGGTAATTCTTCTCAAGTTAGACGACACTTGCAGCCCCTCTCGGTTACAAGACACGACTTAATATCTATCACAATTTTGCGCTAAGTCCTGTGTAGTCGATTATTACCGGCCAATTCTTTGAATCACACCCGTAAAAGCAGTAGGCGAGAAGGGTTATTCTCTTTCAGTTGGACTTTGCCTTCAGGAGGAAGGAGCTCCGCTTCCGGCTCAGATCTTGGCAGGTCAAGCCGGGGCAGAGCTCCAACGAAGTACGATTCTGTTTATCCCACTTTCCGCGCCGCCGCACAACCTCGAAACGGATTGGGCCACGAGTTGCGCCGAGGTTATTCTGCGGCGATGTCCCGCTTGTGAAAGTGATTCGATCATCGGCCACGGACGTCGTCGCAAGCAAGCGCATGATGAACATCACGATTGGATTGGCATCCGTCGCGGTCGCTGCCCCGGTTGCGGGAAGACTTTCACCTTCCTGCCTTGTTTTTCACTCCCTTACACGCAGTACAGTTTGCTGACTCGCTGTCTGGCGTTGCGGCGGCGCTTTGTGGAGCACTGCTCCTGGGAAGAAGCGACTCCTACACTCAAAGACCCTAACCGCGTGCCGGATTCCTCCACGCTTCGTCGCTGGTCGAGCGGCCTGGACCGCTCCCAACCAGCCCTTTCCTTTCTCCGCCAAACGCTCGCTCGCATGACTCCATGGCTGGCGCGCGGTGATCCGGCCGATCACCAAGCTGGGCCGTTGTCTTGGCTGACTCCGGTTCTGCAAATTCTCTGGCCCTTGCGCCTCTGAGAAAATTTCTCCACCCACCATCCTTGCCTGGGAATGCTGGCCGCCTTCTCCTACGTTGGCTTCCAGAGGGAAAACTGCGCCGTGGGCGAGGATGTCGAAAAACTGAAACAACGTCTGCCGCTGCTCGATTATTTGCGGCAGCAGAGTTGGACCGCCCGGCCTATCGCTTTCGGCCCCGAGTTCGTTGGACTCTGTCCGCTACATCCGGAGACCCGCCCTTCGTTCTACGTCAACGCCCGCAAAAATCTCTTTTACTGTCACGGTTGCGGTCAGGGCGGCGATCTCATTCGCTTTGTCCAGTTGTCCCGTCATCTGTCCTTCCGCCAAAGTCTCGCTTACCTCGAGCAGCAGAGTTCTCTTTCAGCTGACCCTGCCGCCGTACTGGAGCAAGCCGCCACTTTCTATCAACAGCAACTCGATCGCTACCCCGAGGCACGGCGCTATCTCGAGCAACGAGGACTGCGCGATCCCGTCCTGATCAAAGAACTGCGGATCGGTTATGCCCCCGGCGGGAGCTTGCGCCGACATCTCACGGCTCAGGGCTATTCTTGCGATCTCCTGCAACGTCTCGGTCTGCTCAACTCACAAGCCTGCGACGCCTTCTACCGGCGCGTCATCTTCCCGTGCTGCCAAGGCGGACACGTCGTCAACCTCTACGGTCGCAGTATCGCTGCCGCCTTCGCCCATCGATTCCTTCCCGGCTCCAAGGGCGGCTTATTCGCCTGGGAATCGGTTCGCCAATTTTCCACGGTGATTCTGGTGGAAGGTCTGTTCGATCTCGCAGTGTTGTGGCAAGTAGGTTTTCGCCATGTCACCTGCTCGTTGGGCACCCATCTCAACGCCGACCAGTTTCAACAGCTGTGCGACCGCCCGCGCACCGTTTATCTCACCTTCGATGTCGATGCCAATGGCAGCGGCCAACAAGCCTCGCAGCAGCTAGCACAGCGTCTGTGCGCGCAAGGTATCGTCACTCGCTACGTCCTCCTGCCGGATGGCCACGATCCCAACTCCTTCTTCGTCCAGGGCGGTGATGCGCGACAGTTCCACTCTCTTCTGGAGGCTACTCAGCCATGAAGTTCTGCGTGATCCATCAGCAGACTTCCCACAACGCACATAGTCCGATGCGTGTCGTCGAGCCGACCACGGACCGAGGAATCGGCTGGGTCAATCGTTACCTGGACCGCGAATATGTCCGCCGCATAGCGGACACGACCCTGCGCACTTACGCTCACAACCTGTTGCACTTTGTTCGCTGGTGGGAGAGCGTTCACCACACCTCGGACATTGGGGAAGGTGATCTGACCGAGTCGACGCTCCTTGAATATGTGAGGTTTCAGTCCAGCCAACAACCTCGGCCTTCCCCTTCCACCATTAATGACCGCGTGGCCGTCGCCGAGCGCGCCATCCGCAACGAGTTTCCCGATGCTCCCTGCCAAATCGCCCGCGGCTTTCATCAAGCTTTTTTGCGGCGAAGGCCGATGGGCCTTGGCCGGCCGCGAGTAGCGATGAGCCGGCTGCGAGTGAAAGTCCCTAAACGCAACATCGTGCCGCTCTCGGTGGATGAAGTCGCGCGTTTCTGGTCGAGCTTCCGCACTTCGCGCGACTTGGCCATCGTGGGCCTGATGCTCCTACAAGGGCTGCGGTCCGCCGAACTATTGGCTTTGAATCGGGACGACGCGTTGCTTTCCGAAGCACAGCTTCGCGTTCCTGGCAAAGGCAACAAATTTCGCTTCCTGCCACTGGCGCCGGAAACCGTGCAACTGCTCGAACACTATCTGCGCCTGGAACGACCCAATCCTTGCTCCGCCGCGCTGTTCGTCTCACTCAAAGGACGCGCGCGCGGAACGCGCATGACCGCTGCGGGATTGCGTTCCTTATTCCGCTACCATCGCCAGGGCACCGGCATCCAGCTCGCCAACCCTCATCGCTTTCGACACACCTTTGCTTCGGACATGATCCGCGCCGGTATGAGTCTTCCTGCGCTCATGCAGCTGATGGGTCACGCGGACATCCAGACCACGCTGCTCTATGTGTTGGTCACCCCACAAGACGTCTACCTTGAATATGCACGTGCCGTGGCGCAGCACATTCGTCCTCTTCCGAAGGCCTCCTCATGAACCGCGCGCGACGCCCTCCGCTCCAGCATCCTCTGGCTCCGGTCTTCGATCGCGCGGTCGATTCCCTCGGCGTGGCACTCAGTCCCGACACCACTCGTCACTACCGTGGGACCGCCCACAATTTCCTGAGCTATCTCGGCGCCGATCATCCGGAGGTGCAACGCCTAGCAGCCCGTGGTGGAACCACATTCTCCTGAGTGGCGGAGTTTGTATCTGAGATAGCGTTCATTTTGAGGCTGGCACAGTCGATGCCGGGAAGAAAAACGATTTGAGTGAATCTTGAGCGCTGAGTAGCGATGGAACAGTAGCAAAAGCGCAAAAAGCAGCGATGACTGTCGGTTTTTGTACTCCCGTGGAGTACCGGAGCCCAGCAGAGAGCGGAAGATCAGGCTCAGATTGAACGCGCCGACGTGAATCAACAGTCGTTTAAGAATGTTCCGGTGACCTCGGAGATGGGTCCTTCTCATTCCGCCAGTATCGTAGCAATGTGCAAAACTTCGCTCGATCAGCTCGCCCCGCTTCCGTAGCAGACCCTTTCCATAGGTCCCGTTTACGCGGCGCCGGTTCGCATACACCGCCTGTTGTTGCTCGCCCTTGCCGTCCCAGTGCCGCTGACCCTTCTGTTTCTTTTCCGGAATGTAGGTCCGCACTTCCGCGTTCTTCAGCATCACCAGCGTCTCGCCGCTATGGTAGCCCTTGTCGGTGACTGCTTCTGCGATCCCCTGCGGATGCATTTTCGGCTTCTGATTCGGTTCTTCTGTCCCGATCAGCTCGGCGCCATTTTCACCTGCTTGTGCCAGGGTCGCTATCACCGTCGTGGTATCTCCCTGGTCGGCTTCCTGTAACGTCACCGCCAACACTGCACCGGTCTTCAAATCCACCGCATGCTCCGCTTTGTGTGCCAGATGCGTCCGACCATCTTTCATCTTGGTGATCCGCGCGTCTCCATCATGCGCATTGACCCAATCTTTATTACTGGCTTTGTTCTTCCGCGTGCGATCCAACTGCGCCAGATCTTCGCGTGTCGGCGTTGCGATTCCCGATTTCCTCGCCAATCCTTTCAGAAATTCCTCGTAACTCTCGCCATTGTCTCGTCGCACGATGGAACGCATCGCCGCGTTGGCCTCCAGGGTGGTCGCGTCGATCCCCACGGTCTTGCCCTGCAGCAGTCCCTGATCTCTCAGCAATTCCAAAATCCAGAAGAAAACCTCGCGATGCGTCTCCACATCGATCAACCGTCGCGTTCGCGAAATCGTCGAATGATCCGGCGTCTGCTCATCTAACCCCACTCCCAAAAACTTCCGCAGCCCGAGGGAATCCGCCGCTCGCCAGGCGATCCCTCGCTCCGAATCTATCCCTTCAAAATATCCCACCAGCAGCAATCGAAAATAAATCCCCGGCGTCACCGATGGTCGCCCGTTGTTCTCGGCGTAAAATCTTGCGCACTCCTGCTCCGCAAACTCGTCGAACTGTTTCGATTCCAATAACTCATTCACCCGCGCGTAAAAAGGATGACCCGGCCCCTTGGCCAATTCATTGTGACTGATCCACAACCGCTCTTGCCGCTGTCTCCGCCTTCGTGTCCCCATTCCCATCGGCACTTCTCCCAGAATTCAATGGCATTCTACAGAGAAACAAAAACGGAAACAAGTTACTTCAGGTTACAAAATCAAAATGTCGGGGTTGCACCACGGGCTGCTAGACCAATTGCGCCGTGAACCCCACATCCTCGGCTGGATGTCCCGCCTGCACTCGCAAGTGCCGCCGCTCGTGACCGCATCCTATATCCTCCGCCTCATCTCTCTCCGCGGCATCTGCAACGACCTGGCTTGGACAGAACAGCTTCCTGAACTCGCTCATCTGATCCGCCGGGAGGATATTCCGCGCCTCCCGCACAGACTTCCGCGTCCGCTCACAGCAGAGCAGGATCAACTCCTGCAAAAAGAGTTCCTCCGCCGCAACGATCTGGGTGGCAATGCCTTTCTGTTGATTCGCCACACCGGCATGCGCATCGGTGAGTGTGCCGATCTGTCCTCCGACTGCCTTCGCTCTACCGGCCCGAATCAATGGGCGGTTCATGTGCCACTCGGCAAACTCAAAACAGAACGTATGGTCCCCGTAGATCCCTTTGTGTGTGAACTCGTCCAACGCCTCCGATTCTTTCGTTCGCTTGATCCCCTGCCTGCCGATGGGCGGCTCTTTGTCCGTCCGGGCGCGAAAGACACGCTCCTTCGTCACTTTCGTGATTACTTACATCAAGTCTGCCATTCGCTCGGCCTTTCCATCCGCATCGTCCCACATCAGCTTCGCCACACCTATGCCACGGAGATGCTTCGAGCCGGTGTTGGCTTGGTCGCGGTGATGAAATTACTCGGTCACACCTCTCCCGAGATGACCATGCAATATCTTGATGTGACCTTGAATGATCTCGAGAGGGAATTCCAGCTGGCTCGCTCAAAACCTCGGCATCTTGTTCCGCAGCCGAGAGTGCCATCTGCTCTGCTTCGAGAAGGCCTCGGCGGAGTGCTCGATACTTTGCTCGCTGCTCAACATGTGCTCGAAATGTTCCGTCGTGAACTACCACACGGTACTTCTCGCCTTCGCCTTGACCGTCTCTCCAACCGCCTCACCAAAATCCTCAGAGAAGCGCGCAAACTCGCGACGCCCTGAGAATGGGCAGAGATTGGCCGGTAATGTTGCATTACCGGAAACTGAGACGCACTTCTCACAAACGAGGGCCAGAATTAAATTTGTAGAGAGAGATTACGCAGAGGCGTGAATTTTCGGAATCGCAATTCAACAAAAAAAGCGCCGAGACCCGGGGGAACCGGGCTCGGCGCTTGGCTTTAGTGGTGCTCACGCTTGGCGTGAGCGGAGGTTAGTCGTTGTCTTGTACTTTTTTGCCGAAGTCGAAGAGGTCCCACAAGTCTCCGATTGCGGGGCTGTTGGCCGGAACGTAGGCGTTGCCTTTTGTCGGTGTGGGGTTGGGCAGGTTATCGCGGCTGCGCTTGGAAATGGTGCCGAGGTTCCAGTTTCGCTCGATGAACTTCAGGATGGAAACGTGGTCGGTATAGGAGTGAGAGATGTGGCCCGCTGAAGTGTAGGGCGAGACCACGATCAGGGGGATGCGGGTGCCATCGCCGAAGAAATCCAGCGGCTGGACGTAGCCGGAGTCGTAATAACCTCCGCCTTCATCCACGGTCAAGAAAATGGCCGTGCTTTCCCAGAGTTCCTCGTTGGCTTTCAAGTCGGTGACGATCTTCTTGACGAAGCCTTCCAATAGATCGACCTTCGATGAAGCAGGATGTCCGTCAACCCAGCCGCTGGGCTTGACGTAAGAAACCGCGGGAAGGTTGCCGCTCTTGAGGTCCTCGTACAAGTCTTCGGTGTCCTTCAAGTGGGCGGTGCGGACGGACGTGTTGGCCATGATTTCGGTCTCATACTGGAACGGGTTGCAGATGTTGCAGTATTGATCGCTCTTGGCGCCGACGGTGCCGTAGTTGATCTGGTACTTATCGGTGAGGTAGGTGTCCCACTGGTCGCTGTAATATTTCCAGGAGACGCCGTTTTCCATCAGCACGTCGGCGATGCTGTGCTGTTTGGTGGGAGGGATGGTGAACGGGGTGTTGTAGACGTAGTGGTCGGTGTAGGCGTTGGTGCCGTCGCCGAAGTAGCCGGGATTGTAGTTGTTTAGGAGGTAATAGCGGCCTGGATCGCACTTGGGATTCACTTCGTATGGCAGGCTGACCAGGTATTTGAGGATGGATCGGACGCCGGGAGCGTCTGAATCGGAACATTCGCTGTACGAGCCACCGCCGAAGACCGGCTTCCCAAAACCGCCGCCGCCGTAGCCATCTTCGGTGTACCAGTTTTTGGTGCCGGGTTGAGGATTGGGATTCTCGATCTGATGCACGACACCGGCGTTTGGAGTTCCTGCGTAGACTTCCACGCCTTCCGGCGGTTTTGCCGGATTGCCGTTGGAGTCGCTAAAGAAAATGGCGTCGCCGAAGCCCAACATGATGCTATTGGCGCCGGTGCCACCCATCACGGGCTGGTGGTAGTTGTCGCTCATGGAATAAGTGTCGGCAAGATACTTCAGGTAGGGAGCATCGCCTTCCTGCACGTTGAAAAACTCCATGGAGGTGGAACCTTCGCCGGTGGTTAGGTTAGTGAAACCGGCTGGCAAGGCGACCCCGTTGGTGCCTGCTCCGACGGTTACCTCTACCCATGGAAACAAGTCGGCTTTGCAGCCGCTAGGATTTTTCGAGGTGGCATATTTAATGTTGCAATCCTCTTGCTGCCACATTTGATAAAAGCGGTGTACCGGGCTGGCCGCATACGAATCGTACGGGAGAGTCTTGGAGGTCAACTGAAAAGGCCCAGGGGGCAGGTCATTCACGTTCGGAATGCGCTGGTCGGGAACGTGCGACGGCTGTTCGGTACCGCCGGTCAGCAGGTATTGGTAGTACGTGGGGTAAAGGCCGTTCTCAGATGCCATAGCCTGGGCCAGTGTGCAAATGCCGTTGTCTTTGCAGACGTCCGAGGGGCCGCCGGTCAGGGGCGGAGGAAGAGTTGGGTATACGACGTTGTCCTTTTCGGGGCTGATCGAATACTTATCCGATTCGTCCGAGTCGCGAGAGAAGCCGTCGGCGTCGATCTGGGCGGCTTGAGAAAAATTCGGACCCGGAGTGCCGTCGGCATTGATAATTTTCCTGGAAAGAAGATTATCGACGCTTTGGCCGTTGGTCGGTTTGTAGGTGGCAAAAACGTGGTCGAAGCTACGATTCTCACCCACGATGATGATTACGTGCTTGATGGGACTGGCTGTTTTTTCTTCTTGCGCTTGCAACGATGGAGCGAACATTCCTCCCAAGGCGAATTGGAAGATAGTCGCGCCGGCTACGGCAACGCGGCAGTACTGGACGCACTCGGATACCACTTCTTTTAATTTCATGCACTCTCCTTCTTGCGGATACGAATGAGAAACGAACTGCGGGAGAGCACATTGCACTGTGCGCTTTACGCGGATATTGCGCTTATGTGAATTGCCAGTAACATGCGCGTGCGCGCACTCCTGTACTATTCTTGCTTCTGAGAAGGACTTATGAGCTATAGAATTCCAGTGCTGGCCATTCTTCTTTGGCAGGTATTCGTCGTGCCCGTCATCGCGAAAGAAGAGACCATCCCCGCCGCAGGCGTGGTAGTCGCTATTCAGAGAGGAAAAAGCGACACGAGGATCATTGATCCGTCCTCACTTGGTGACCTCGCCGAAATATACATGGTGCGACTTGATCACTGGTCGCAGCCGCGCAAAGTGAAGTACATCATCGTCGAATACATCCATCGCGGGGACCTTATCAGCTACGAGCAGTTCGACAAAACTCAGTGGAGGTTCGACCTCCAGCAAGCATCTCCAGAAGAGAGCAACGGCTGTCTCAGTTGGATGGCTCGAGGACCGTCCTTCCTTCCGACTGCTTTCGGTGTGCGACTCAAGCTTCCGGACCCGAAAACGCTGACCTGTTTTTTGACGACGAAGCGGCCCATTCCCGTTCTACGTATGCCCACGACGCACTGATCTTCTAGAAGTTGAAGAGGAAAGATTTACTGGGGGACTTCGTCGCTGACGACGCGGAAGCTGAGTAGTTTGGCGCGGCCGAAGGAGGTGGTCATGGCGCAGTCGGTGGCGTCACGTCCGGTGGCCATCAAGACGCGGCCGATGCGCGGGATGTTGTGGCGCGCGTCGAGAGTCCACCAACGATTGCCGAGATACACTTCGAACCAGGCGCTGAAATCCATGGGGCTGGGTGCGACGACAATGCCGATGTCGCCGAGGTAGCCGGTGGCGTAGCGCGCGGGGATATTTAGGGCGCGACAAAAAGTAATGGCGAGGTGTTGGAAGTCGCGGCAGACACCGACGCGTTCGGTGTAGACGTCTAGAGCAGTGCGAAAGGGATTGGCAAATTCATAGCCGAAGGTGACTTTGTCGTGCACCCAGGTGCAGACTTCGCGCACGCGCTTCCAACCCTTGGGGACGCCGCCGAATAGTTCGGAAGCGGTGTTGGAGAGCAGATCGACTTCGCAATAGCGGCTGTTCATGAGGTAGGGAAGGACTTCATGAGGCAGATGTTCGATAGGAGTTTCCGGGGCTTCGAAACCTTCGAGGTCGGGCTTTCCGGAATCTTCGATGAGGGTGGAATTGTAAAAGCGAATTTTGCCCGGCGGGGCAACCAAGCGGCAACAATCGTTGCCGAAGGTATCGTGGTAGCTTTCGATGTTGACGACGGGGTCGGTGCGCAGATAGTCGGGCTCGCGAAGATCCTTCTTGCGGGAGGGATGGACGTTGAGCAGGGTTACGATGGGGACTTCCGAAGGCGCGTCGAATTGCATGTCGTAACCAAGACGAATGAGCATAGATTTCAGGGTTTCCATTTCCAATGGGAGTTAGCGCTGCCTGAGACGTGGAATGCAGAAATTAACACGACTCGGGGCTGGTACTGTTACATTCTTTTTCGATCCAGCACATCACAAATTCACAGTAAACAATGGGTGTATGATGCAGTAGGTTCACACATCTTATTATTTCGAGGCCTTAGTGACATATTGTTTGGGAATTACGACGCAGGAAGGTCTGGTATTGGCATCGGATTCGCGCACCAATGCCGGATTCGACCAGGTAAATGTATGCCGGAAGATGTACAGCTTTGTGCAGCCCGGCGAACGCATGTTTGTGATCTTGACGAGTGGGAGCTTGTCGATCAGCCAGTCGGTAGTGACGCTGCTACGCGCGGATTTTGATTCGGGGCGGGGCTTGGCGCAGGCCAGCTCGCTTTATGACGCGGCGCGAATCGTGGGCAACTGTGTGCGCCGTATTTCGGAGCTGGATCGCGCGTCGCTGGAACGCGATTCGTTCAGCTTTAACGTGCATTTGCTGCTGGGCGGCCAGGTGCGCGGGCAGGAACCGAACCTATATTTGATTTACCCGCAGGGCAATCCTATAGCGGCGACGGAAGATTCTTTGTATCTGCAGCTGGGCGAATGCAAATATGGGCGGCCGATTCTGGACCGGGGGATTCAAGCGACCACTTCGTTGGAAGTGGCGGCCAAGTATGCGCTGCTGTCGCTGGATGCCACCATGCGCTCGAACGTGACGGTGGGGCCGCCATTCGACCTGCTGCTGTATAAAAAAGATAGCCTGGAAATAACACGTTACCGGCGGGTGTGCGCCGGGGACCGGGACCTGAACCTGATCCATTCGAGCTGGGAGCAGTCGTTACGGCGGGCGGTGGAACAGTTACCGGATATTGAGTTCCCGGCAATTGATGGGGATACTGCCGGAACGGTGGCGCAAACGGCGCGGTCCGGGACGTAGTCCCACCCGTTCGGGAGGTTTTCGAGCCCGATTCTGCTGTTTTTTCGATGTTTCTAATTGGTTTTCCCGATAATCAACGACGTTGCGATGCGCTATCCTTGCGCGGGACGTAAAGTACCGCAACGCCATGATTATCGATACGGATGCTTCTGACCAAGGCGCCAGCGAAGCCTTCCGGCGCTACGAATTTAATGGCTCCTATGACGAGATGTTTCGGTCGACGGACCTTCCTCGCAAACAATACCGCCCCCTGTATACCCAACTACTGAATCTTGGCGCTGACGAATTGCGGCGTAGCAAACAGGAAGCCGACCAGTCGTTTTTTAACCAGGGCATTACGTTTACGGTTTACGGAAGCGAAAAGGGGACGGAGCGGATTTTTCCTCATGACTTGCTGCCGCGCATTATTACCGCGGCGGAATGGGAAACGATTGAGCGCGGACTAACGCAGCGGATTACGGCGCTGAACCTTTTTCTGAAGGATGTATATCACGAAGCGCGAATTATTGAGGAAGGGGTCGTTCCCGGGAAAATTGTTTATACCTGTAAACATTATCGGCGGGAGATGCGCGGAATTAAAGTGCCGCGCGACGTGTATGTGACGGTGGTGGGCACGGATTTGATTCGCACGCCGGAGAGGAAACTTCGTCGTGCTGGAAGATAACCTGCGAGTGCCGAGTGGCGTGTCGTACATGCTGACCAGCCGAAGAGTGATGAAGCATATTTTTCCGACGCTGTTTCGGAAATGCCGCGTACGGCCGATTGAACAATATAGCCAGGTACTCTG
The DNA here is from genome assembly GCA_963705755.1 of uncultured Acidobacteriota bacterium. Taxonomy (GTDB): domain Bacteria; phylum Acidobacteriota; class Terriglobia; order Acidiferrales; family UBA7541; genus Acidiferrum. Next base: position 58,876 of record CAVPKZ010000079.1, read on the forward strand.
TCGGCGCTGAAGTCGCTGGCACCGGAAGGGCGCACGGAGCCCACGGTAGTGTTGCTTACGCCGGGTTCTTACAACTCCGCTTACTTTGAGCATACGTATCTTGCGCGGCAGATGGGTATCGAGCTAGTCGAAGGGCGCGACCTGCTGGTGCATGACAACGTGGTTTACATGCGCACCACTTTCGGATTGCAGCGCGTGGATGTTATTTACCGGCGCATTGATGACGATTATCTGGATCCGTTGGTGTTTGAGGGGAATTCGGCGTTGGGTGCAGTGGGATTGTTCAACGCATATCGCGCGGGAAACGTGGCGTTCGCAAATGCGCTGGGGACGGGCGTGGCGGACGACAAAGCGATCTACGCGTATGTGCCGAAGATCATCAAGTATTACTTGAATGAGGATCCCATTCTGGAAAACGTGGAGACACTGTTGATGTCCGACGCGGCGCAACGCGATCACGTTTGCCAGAAGCTCGATCAATACGTGGTGAAGGCGGTGGGCGAGTCGGGCGGTTACGGGATGCTGATCGGGCCGCACAGCACTTCGGAGCAGCGCTCGGAATTTCGCGACAGGATCATGGCGGAGCCGCGAAATTATATTGCGCAGCCGACGATTAATTTATCTACGGCGCCGTGTTTTGTGGACGGAACGATTGAGCCGCGGCACGTGGACCTGCGGCCGTATGTGGTTTATGGAGAAAATATCACCATCGTTCCCGGAGGGCTGACGCGGGTGGCGCTGCGCAAAGGTTCGCTGGTGGTGAATTCGTCGCAAGGCGGCGGCTCAAAAGACACTTGGGTGTTACAAAATTGAAAAACGTGAGCGTTAAGTTCGAGGCTCGATGCTTTCGCGCGTAGCTGACAGCCTGTACTGGATGAGCCGCTATTTTGAGCGGGCGGATAACGGGTCGCGCGTGGTGGAAGCAACGTACGGGCTGATTCTGAATCCTGCAAAATTTTCGAGTGACGAGCGATGGTTTCACGCAGTGTCTTCGCTGGCGCGCGGCACGACCTCCACGAATCTGGATCCGCAGCGGGCCTTATTTCTCCTGGTAGCTGATTCGGAAGGAGTGTTTTCCATCATGAGGTGCATTGCCGGGGCGCGCGAAAACGCCAGGCAAGTGCGCGAAGAGATCAGCTCGGAGATGTGGGAGCACCTTAATAAGTTATTCCATGAAGTGACCGGGGCAGATTTGCACGCCGATGATGATGCGGGGGCCATGCGCATTGTGAATATTGTGCGCGAAGGGGCTTATCGTTTTTACGGCATCACGGATACGACGATCAATCACGGCGAAGGCTGGCATTTCATTCAGTTGGGGAAATATATCGAGCGGGCGTGTAATCTTTCCATTTTGCTGGATGCCTATTTTTCGGTGGATAAGAATGCCGACGATCTGGACTGGGTGGGATTGTTGAGCAGTTGCGCGGCGTTTGAAGCGTATTGCAAGGTTTGCACCGCGGAATTGAAGCCTGAACGCATCGCGGATTTTATTTTACTGCAACCGGAGTTCCCGTACTCGGTGCGCTATTCGTTGGACCGGATGCATCACGCGCTGACTTCCATCAGCAACCGTTCGCTTAGCCGCAGGACTGGGAAGATCGAACGGCTGATCGGGCGATTGCGATCGGCGGTGACTTACGTGCAGATCGGGGAAGTAATCCGCGGGGATTTGCACATGTATCTGGCAGCGATTATCGAACAATGCCGTGATTTGCACGCCGCAGTGCATGAAGTTTATATCGAGTATCCAATCGAGGTCGCGTTCGAATCGTAATGTTCTACGCTATCCGACATTTTACGCGCTACCGCTACAGCAAGTCCGTGTGGCAGAGCATGATGGAGGTGCGTATGCACCCGCGCAGCGAAGGCAGCCAGCGCTGCTTTATTTTTCAGCTTTCGGTGAATCCGCGCGCGCGGATTTTCGCGCACACGGATGCGCGTGGAAACCTTGTACATCATTTCGATTTGCCGCAGCGGCATCGCCAACTGACTGTCATTTCCGATTCGTTAGTAAATATAGACGAGCAGCAACCCTTGCCGGAAACGATGGATTACAAGGCCTGGGATGACGTGCAAGAAATGAATGAGAAAAAAGATTATTGGGACTCGCTGATGCCGAGCCATTTTGCGCGGACGTCGCCGGAACTCGAAGAATTGGCCAACGAGATCGGAGTGGCAAAAAGAGATGGGCGCAATCCGCTGGCGTTTCTTACGGATGTAGCAGCGGGGGTGTATCGCAGCTTTACGTACGTGAAGAAGAGCACGGCGGTAAATTCGCCGATTGAGCACGCGCTGCGCTCGCGACAGGGCGTTTGCCAGGATTTCGCGCACATCATGATTACGCTGGTGCGTAGAGCGGAGATTCCGTGCCGTTATGTCAGCGGATATCTTTATCACGGCAAGGAAAACTCGGACCGGTCCGCGGACGGGGCCACGCACGCGTGGGTGGAAGCAGCGCTGCCGGGGCTGGGTTGGGTAGGATTCGATCCCACGAATAATTTGATCGCGGCGGAGCGGCACATTCGTACAGCGGTGGGCAGAGATTATGCGGACGTGCCGCCGACGATGGGAACCATGAAAGGCAAGGCCGAGACGGAACTGCAAGTGCGCGTGCGAGTAACGCCATCGCAAGCGGTGCTACCGCCGGATGAAGAATTCGCGGCGGATGAAGAGTGGTCGCAATTCCTAGAAGAGGATCACCAGTCGCAGTTGATGCGGGCGCAGCAGCAACAACAGCAACAGGCGCAGCAATAATCAACCACAGTTTCCTTATTACTTCCGCCGGACCTGCCGCACGACCTAGTTTCGTTTCCCGCAGACTAATGTGTTTTTCGCACTGCTTCCGCTACGGCTCTTAGAGCGATGTCATGGTGAAGTGATGTAGCTGTTTAGGAACATGTGCTGAATGGGACATACGGCGTTGTGAGCGGAGAACATACCTTTTACAGGCCGGGTTTTCAATTCACTGCGGTTGGAGGGAATTATCGTGTTACGCACATATGGCTTTATCGGTTCATTGTTATTGGCTGGGGCTATCTTTGCGCCTGCGGCGGTTGTAGCGGCACCAGGACCTCAAGAGGGGATTCAGGTGCGAGTCTATGATCGCGACCATCGTGATTATCATAATTGGGATGACCATGAGGATCGGGCGTACCGGGGCTACCTGGTAGAGCGGCATCAAACTTACCGCGCGTACAACGACCAGAGAGCCAGGGATCAGAGAAACTACTGGAAGTGGCGCCACAATCATCCGGACCGCGAAGAGAGACACGAAGAGAGATAGACAGGCAGTTTTTGTGATGTGGGGGGGGCCGCGTGTTGATGCGTCTCCCGCTCCACGGGCCAAGTGATGGTATTCGTAAAATTCCTACCGGTGGATTTCTCGGGCAAGTTAGATCCCAATTCAAATTAATGTGAGCGTTGTTTTGCCGACGAAGATGGACGGTTACGCTCGGCGTTTGCGTCGGTTAATTTTTGTCGACGACGACTTGGGCGTGGCCGAGGGCTGCGACTAGCGAAACTCCACCGACGATGTTGCCGAGGAGGGTGGGGAAGAAGAAGGCGGTGGAGCATTTCATAATCTTCCAAAGATTGCGGCGATATGTTTTTGTAAGGTGGTTAATGCCCAGGCTACGTAGAAGGCCCAACCCCAAGACCCAGGTTCAACCTCAACTGCGAACCTGGGGCACCCTCCGCGTGATTTTGATTGGTGGAGATCGTTGGGGGATGCGAGGTTGATCGCGAGAAGTACGGCCCAGGTCTCGTACTTTAACTGCGAACCCGGAGCACCCAAAGGCGACAAGCAGGAAAACTCACGCGATGGCCGAGCTAGGTGACCAAGGCTTGGACGGCTTGCGAGAAAACTTCGGTGTGGCGATCGACGTGGGCGGCGGTGGTGGCGGGGGACATGAGGGCCATGTTGTGGAATGGAGTTAGCAGGATGCCGCGGTTCATCGCGAATAAATGCATGAAACGCTCGAGTTCGAAGTCCATGGCGTCGTGAGCCTCGGTGCCAGTGCGCGCGGGATTTGGGGAAAAGAGATATTCGGCGCGGCAGCCCAGGCGGATCACGTGCCAGGGCATTTGGAATTTAGTTATGGCTTGCTGCACGCCGGCCGTCCACCTTTCGGCTAGCGGGATCATTCGCGCGAAGGCCTCCTCGGTCAAAACTTTGTCGAGCGTGGCGCGCATGGCGGCGAGTGAGAGCGCGTTGCCCGCCAGCGTGCCGCCAATGCCGCCAACATCGCAGTCCTCGAGATTCATATTGGCAGAGACGGCGTCGGCGACTTCCTGAGTGAAGCCGTAGGCTGCTCCGGGAATTCCAGCGCCAATGGCTTTGCCAAAGACGAGGAAGTCGGGGTCGAGATTTTCTGCGCGTGTGAAACCGCCGGGGCCGGCGCAAATCGTGTGAGTCTCGTCGATGATCAACAGCGTTTTATGTTTTCGGGTGAGTTCGCGTAGTTGCCGGTGGTAGTCGGGCGCGGGGTGCACGATGCCCACGTTGGTGAGAGCGGGTTCGGCTAGGACGCAGGCGACGTCGCCGGGTTGCAGTGCTTTCTCCAGCGCAGCGAGGTCATTGAACTCCACAACCTTGGTGGTGATTGAAGGATCTACTGGCGGGCCGATATTGCCTGCTCGCGCGCGCGAGACGCCGTCTTTCAGAGTAATGAAGGCTTCGTCGACAGTGCCGTGGTAGCACCAGTTGAAGACCAGGAGTTTTTGGCGGCGGGTAATGTGGCGCGCTAGACGAATTGAAAAACGATTCGCGTCCGTGGCGGTCAATGCGAACTGCCAGCACGGCAGATGAAAACGACGCTGCAATTCTTCGCCGACCCAGATGGCGTCCTCAGAAGGCAGCATCAGAGAAATTCCACGATCGAGTTGCGACTGCGCGGCGGAAACGGTGGATGCGGGGGAATGTCCGGTCATGGCAGCGGTGTCGCCGAGGCAGAAATCAATGTAGCGATGTCCGTCGACGTCGACGACTTCGGCACCGTGAGCTTCGCTGACGAACGGAGGAAATGTGCCGGCCCATTTGGCCATCCAGTTCATGGGCACACCGCCGAGGAGAGATTTGGCGGCGCGGGCGAAGAGAGATTTGGATTTGGGATGGGCGGTCGAGAATTTTTCTTGTTCGGACTGCATCAAGGATTTTAGGCGGTCGCGATGGATCGGTGGCATGCGTGTTGTTGCTACAAGTTCTCCAAGGATTTCCGGCTTCAGGGGCTAAAGCCCCATGAGTAGGACAACGCTTATTGTCGCGGCTGAAGCCGCGACCCACAAATCGGCATTGTCGCGTCTGAAGCTGCGAACTACAAATGCGCGGCGATGGTAGCCGAGTGAACGCGGGTCAGTCAACGCATCCGAGTTGAAGGAGAAAGGCGAAGAGAGATTCCTCGACTGCGCAGACCCGCTACTTCGCAGGAGCGAAGTAGGAGGAAAAAGCCGGTCTGCTTCGCTCGGAATGACACGCTACATGCCCGTTGAGGGAGTAAGGAACGATGACGCGATTGGGGCGTTGAGGGAGTAAACGGCGAAGGTGGTGGGACACAAAAAGGGGTTGGGCGAAGGTGGTGGGACACAAAAGTTGATCGAAGGTGATGAAACTAAAAAAAGGTACGGCTAAGGGTCATGGGGAGCGAAAAAAGGCTTGACATATTCCCATATGGGAATGTAATGTGTGGGCATGGCGAGGGTGGCGACCACATCGGATGCGTTTAATGCGGTGGCGGAGCCTCGGCGGCGGGAGATATTGCAATTTCTGGCGACGGGGGAACGGTCGGTCGGGGAAATTGTGATGAGACTGGGATTTGAGCAGCCTTCGGTGTCGAAGCACTTGCGAGTACTTCTGGAGGTGAAGCTTGTGGAGGTACGACGGGACGGCAGGCACATGCTGTATCGGGCGAATGCGGAGGCGATACGGCCGCTGCATGAGTGGACGAGTTCATTTGAACGGCTGTGGAAGCACCAGTTGTTGCAGGTGAAGGAACGGGCAGAGAAAAAGAACGCGGGGTGAAACATCCTCGGTGGTGAAACGTTAATTAGATAGCAAAAAATCTCGTTAGAGGAGGAAGTATGAGTTCAGCAGCTACCAAGAAAGAAGTTTCGGTGGAAGATTTGACGGTGCATATCACTGAGGAAATTCATGTGAAAGCCGGATTGGAAGATACTTTTGCGGCGCTTCTGGAGCAGATCGGCGAAGGCAATACCACGCCGGATGGAACGGCGATGCCGATGAAGCTTGAAGCGCGACCGGGCGGGCGATGGTACCGCGACCTGGGCGAGGACAACGGACACTTCTGGGGAACGGTGCAAGCGATCAAGCGGCCGACACTGCTGGAAATTACCGGGCCGTTATTTATGTCGTATGCGGCGGTCTCGAATCTGCAATACCGACTGAGCAAGGTGGATGGGGGAACGTTGATTAAATTTCACCATATCGCGCTGGGGCTGGTTCCCGACGAACATCGAGCGGGAATGGGGAAGGGCTGGAAGCATATTCACGAGATGGTGCGGCAACGGGCGGAAGGGAAGCAGAAGCGCTAAAAGCGCGGTTGATTAACGGAGAGCGGTTATGTGTCCAGTGTGCTTGATGAGTGCTGCGGCGATGGCGGCGGGAGTAACGTCGTCGGGAGGACTGACGGCGCTGGTGGTGAGAAGTTTTCGGCCAGGAAAGAGCATGGGAACTTTTCGATTCAAGAAAAAAAAACGGAGGAGAAACGACAATGGCAACTTCAGCTACGAGCAAGACAGGAAATCCGAAAGTGACAACGCCGGCGCAGTGGGTGGCGGCACGCAAAGCGCTGCTGACCAAGGAGAAGGAATTCACGCGGCTGCGTGATGAGATTAGCCGGCAGCGTCGTGAATTGCCTTGGGAACGAGTAGAGAAGAGATATGTGTTCGAAGGGCCAGGTGGCAAAGTGACTTTGGCCGATCTATTTGAGGGACGCAGTCAATTGATTGTGTACCACTTCATGTTTGGGCCGGACTGGGTAGAGGGCTGTCAGAGTTGCTCGCTGCTGGCGGACCACTTTGATGGAAGCGTGCCGCACTTAAATGCGCGGGATGTGACGTTTGTGGTGGTTTCACGGGCGCCGCTAGCACAAATTGAGGCGTTCAAGAAGCGGATGGGCTGGAACTTCAAGTGGGTCTCGTCTTATAGGACGGATTTTAATTTTGACTATCAGGCGGCGTTCAGCAAAGAGGAGAAGGCCAAAGGAGAGGTGTATTACAACTATACGATGCAGAATTTCCCTCCCGACGAGGCGCCTGGCGCCAGCGTGTTTTACAAGGATGAGGCGGGCGAGGTGTTTCACACGTATTCCACTTACGGGCGAGGACTGGACATTTTGATCGGCGCATATAATTTTCTCGATATGGCACCGAACGGACGAGACGAAGAGGGGTTGGCGTTTTCTATGTCGTGGGTGCGACACCACGACAAATATGAAAAAAAACAGGTTGTGGACGCCACGAAAATGTATGAGCAGCCGAAGAGCATTGGCGAGTCGTGTTGTTCAGGGGAGAGCCACTGAGGGCTGTGACGATATAGTGGCAGTTTTTTCCGGAATCGACTGTAGCGCTGAACTGCGAAGCCGAACGGCGATTATTTTAACGCCGCTCGGCTTTGCTACGTATGCGGTCTTTTTTTTGGATGGCTAGCGTGGCTCAGGTTCTCTGTGCTCTTCTAGATTATCTCTGATAAAATCCGCGATCATGAACAGAAGAACATTGCTGCAAACGCTTTCCGCGACGCTATTGTTGCCATTGTCGGGCGCAGCGCGCGAAAATGGCCAGGAGGCCGGGATGGAAACGGTATACGAGTTGCGCATATATCACGTTGTGCCGGGGAAATTGGATGCGTTGCTGGCGCGTTTTCGCGATCATACCGATAAGCTTTTTGCGCGGCATGGGATGAAGAGCGTGGCTTACTGGACGCCCGTGGATGAGCCGCAGAAGGGTGTGACGCTCATTTATATTTTGCAGCATCCGAGCCGCACGGCAGCGACGGAAAACTGGAAGGCGTTTCAGGACGATCCGGAGTGGAAGAGCGTTAAGACAAAGTCCGAAGAAAACGGCAAACTGGTTGAAAAGGTCGACTCTACCTTTTTGAGCTTGACGGACTTTTCTCCCCGGTTGCGAGCGTAGTTGGCCGGCTGAACAATCGGAAAGCAAATTCCTAACTAAAGATAAACCCTGCAACAAGGAGTCAGCGGCCCTCCGTCAGAACTGGTTCGGGGAACTAGTTTAAATCTGCATGGGAATGAGGAGTTCAGTACGAGTGTGTCTGCCCTGGCGGACTTTGCGTGAAGATCTCATTAGGCAGGCGTCCGCCGAGGGGTGATTTGCATCTATGTTGTGCAGTGATCTCAGGGCGCCAGCGTCCGGCGCCGGGCGGTTGGGAGTGAAATGAAAATAGCGAAGGTTAAGGGTTGGTCAGGCAGGCGAGCCGGCCTGAGAGATTTGCTGGGTTCTGGCGTGTTCATTTTGACAGCGCTCGTCGTGGCGGCAGCACAGGCGCGACAACAGGGGGCGCAAAGTCAGGAAGCGCAACCGCAGACCAAGACGGAGCAGGGCAGCACGCCCAAGATTTCTGTGGATGTGAAAACCGTCAGTGTGCCGGTTACGGTGCGCGACAAGCATGGAAAGATTATTTCGAACCTGACCAAAGAGGATTTTGTGGTGGAGGAAGATGGCCGTCCGCAAGCGGTGAACTACTTTGCGCGCGAGAAGGACTTGCCATTGCGGCTGGGATTGCTGGTGGATACGAGTTTGAGCCAGCGGCGCGTGTTGGAGGAAGAGCGCAGCGCGAGCTATAGCTTTCTGGACCACTTGCTGCGGGAAAATAAAGATTTGGCATTCGTTATTCACTTCGATAGGGAAGTGGAATTGCTAGAGGACTTCACCGGGTCGCGGCCGAAATTGCAGGCGGCGCTGCAATCGCTGCAGACGCCGCAGATGGATGCGAATTCCGGCGGCGGGCAAAGTGGTGGAGGCGGAGGTCAAGGCGGCGGAGGACAGGGCGGTGGAATTGGCGGCGGTGGAATTGGTGGCGGCGGAATTGGAGGAGGAGGAATCGGCGGCAGGCGGGGGGGAGGCAGCGGGCAAGGTGGTGGCGGAAGAGGTTCGGGACACGGGGGCGGGACGCTGCTTTACGATGCGGTGTATTTGGCCGGCGACGATTTGATGAGCAAGCAGCAGGGGCGGAAGGCGCTGATCATACTTTCGGATGGCGTTGATCATGGAAGCAAAGTGGGGATAACCACGGCGATCGAAACGGCGCAGCGAGCGGATACGGTGGTGTATTCGATTTTGTTCAAGGATGACGAGGGATTTGGCCACGGCGGCGCGGTTTCGATGGGGCCGTTTGGGACGGGGCGGCGAGGCGGCGGGAGGCCGCAGGAAGAGCGGGTTGACGGAAAGAAAATACTCCAACAGATTTCGAAAGAGACCGGCGGGAGAATGTTTGAGGTCTCGAAGAAAGAGACGGTCAAAAAGATTTACGCGGAGATTGAGGAAGAACTGCGCAATCAGTACAGCCTGGGTTATACGCCGGATAAGAATACGGGACCGGGATATCACAAGCTGCATGTGACCACCAAGCAGCAAGAGCTGGTGGTGCAGGCCCAGACGGATATTACTCGGCACAGTAAATCCTAAGACAATTTGATTTGTCATGGTGGCGCGAACATTTGAGCCTTGTTTCAGTAGTCCTTTTTTTCGCTGAGCGGATCCAGATTCCAACAAATGATGGAGCAAGCTCCGGACAAGGCCTGGAGCGACATCGTACGATTGACGCTGACGTTTGCGGGGAATATGATCGCCGCATCGGATTTACGACGGCGGGTGAACGGGCCCCTGAATCGAGGTGCGTCTGTGAATAGAATCAGCGGAGCAGTAGGTACGATACTTAAGCGTAAGGGCGTGGAGATCTGGTCGGTGCGTCCGGATCAAACTGTTTACGAAGCTATCGAGATGATGGCTGACAAAGGAGTTGGGGCGCTGCTGGTGATGTCGGACGGTAAACTGGCGGGCATTATTTCGGAACGGGATTACGCGCGGAAGGTGATACTGCAGGGAAGATCTTCGCGGACGACGGTGATTCAGGAAATCATGACGAGCCCGGTGATTTCCGTTAGTCCCACGGACGCGGTGGACGAATGCATGGAGCTGATGACGCGCAACCGCATACGTCACTTGCCGATTATGGAGAATGAGCGGGTGATCGGGATTGTGTCGATTGGCGACTTGGTGAAATGGCTGGTGACCGAGCAGGAAGAGACGATCGAGCATTTGCATAACTATATTTCGGCGAAATATCCCAGCTAAAGTTTATTTTGTCGCGCGCAAGGAATGATTACCCCTACTCGTCGGTTGAGCTTTTTAGCAGGCCTTGATCGCGCAATATTCTGCGAACTTTTTTTGGTGAGATGGACAAGCGCGTGGCCACGCGCGCTACTTTGCGGTTTTCGCGGCGCCATACTTTGGGTATGACTATAGCGGCAAATTCCTCGCTGACCTGCTGAAACGATTTATTCCCCACCATGCCCTGAGACCATTCGCGCAGGGTGGAATTGATGTTGCCCGCGCCGCGAATCTTGCGTTTTAGGTCTTGCAGTTCACGCCAGACGTAATCCTGATGAGCGGGTTTGAGTAGAGTCGACGCGGCATCGACGCATTGCTGGGCGGGCTCCAGATCGTCGGGAAAATCGAGGCAGAGTGCGAGACCGAGGGTGATGTGTGCTTTGGCGATAAGGCGGCGATTTTGGGTGTGCTGGGCAGAGTCGAGGGCTTCGCGGGCGAATTCGCACGCTAGCTGCGAAGAGGGGACGCGGCTGGACCCTTCTTCAATTTGGCCTTCGAACATTGCGCCTTGCACCGAGGATTGGAGCATGCGCGCGCGCGCTTTTAGTACGCTGTCTTTTTTTTCGGCGCCGAGCCGGAAGGCGGTGGCGGCCTGGGTTGCGGCGCGATCGAGTTCACCGTCGTCTAAATTCAGGTAGCCGAGAGTGATGTGGACATTGCCATTGCCGCGATGATCGTCGTAGCGCTGATAAATTTCCTGGGCTTTGGCGAGGTGTTCGAAGGCCTCTTTACGGAGTTGAGTGCGTTGCTCGCGTGAGGGCAGTTTCGCTGCGGGGGAAGATTTGGAATTTACTTTGGCTTTTTTGTGGGCTTTTTTCCTGAGCCGGGCGGCTTCGGAATCGATTTTATTTCCTAGTTGAAGGGCGAGCAGGCGTTTGACGAAAGCGATGTTGACGAAGGAGCGGGCGAGATTGCGATTGTAGGGATCGCGCTTGTTGTAGAGCTCGATGGCTTTCTCGAATTTTGAGAGGGCGTGCTCGGAATTGCCCTGGCGGCGGGCGATTCTGCCATACGCGGAGCTGATATTTCCGAGGGTGACGTAGTCGTCGGTGTCGGCTAAAACTTCTTCGGCTTCGGCGAGGATTTTGGCGGCTTTTTCGGGGTGGCCTTCCTGGAAAGCGACCCAACCTTCCAAAACTTGCATAACCGCGGCCATTTTCGGGTATTTGAGCTGCATGGCCAAATCTCTTGCCTTCGCGACATAGCCGAGAGCGTCTTCGTAGCGGCCCTGGCGGCGAAGACAGCGGCCCATCCAGAAATTAGCGATGGAGATCATTTGTTTGTCGCTGATTTCGTTTTCGAGGGTGAGAACGGTGTTGAAGTTCTTGGTGGCCTTGGCGAATTCTTCTTCGGACATGGCGACCAGGCCGTCGACCATGCGTAGGTGCGCGTACTCGAGGAGAGTGAGGATTTCCGGGGAAGCGCTGGCGAAATGGGATAGGAGTTGTTTCAGCAGTGGGCGGCCGGGAAATCCGACGTCGACCCATTGGGCGAAATAGCCGAGCAAGATGACGGAATTATTCTGGCGGAGTTGGATGGATTCGAGGATTTCGTGATGGGCGGTGAGGCAGCGGAGACCGGCTTCGATACGACGGTTGGCGATGTCTTCCTTGATTTGGGCTAGGAAGTCGTGGGGGATTTCCGTTGGTGAAGCGTGATCGGGTTCGAGTGTCGACGGAGACATAGTTTTTTCAAGGACGTGAACTCTTGCATCACAAAACACTTAAAAACTCAGGCTTCAACAAAACTCTGCAGGCTCGTTTTGACGCCCGGCTGCCTATATGTGGCCAAAACGGGCACACGTCCGAATCGGACGAGTCTCTTTGACGGCGGCCCAATTCTGGAGTCTACTCCATCATGGTCGCTGTGGCTGTCGGGATTGTGCATACTGTTCCGATGAGCAACCACAACAACGACCCACAAAACACTGAAATGCAAGGCACACAGCGAAGCCGCGTAACGGAAGGCGCGAACCTAGCGAATCGCGTAGTTCCGGTGAACAGCGCCCCTGAGGGTTTTGATGCCAAGCGCGACCTACCTGCGGGATTTCTTGAGTTTCTGCGGCCACTGCACGAGGCGTTGACGCCGAGGCAGCAAGCCCTTGTTCAGCGGCGCGAAGTGGCGCTAGCGGAGTCGAACGATGGGAAATTACCCGATTATCTGACTGCGTCGGAGGCGACGCGGAGCGCGTGGCGAATTGAACTGCCGCAGTGGTGTGCGGATCAACGCAACCAGATGACTGGGCCCGCGGATGAGGCGGACCTGGTGGTGAAGATGCTGAATTCGGGCGCGCCGGGGGTGATGCTGGATCTCGAGGACTCGACGGCGAATGTCTGGGAGCTTAACCAACGCGGGATCAAAAATATTCTTGAGGCGCTTACGGGAAGGTTGAATTATTTCGATCGCAAGCGCGATAAGACGGTGGAGATTCGTTCCAGCAACACGGTGATTTTTACGCGGCCGAGAGGGCTGCATTTGCATCAGGCGGGAGTCTTTGAAGGGGAGATGTTGCCGGCGTCTCTGTTTGATGTGGCGATGGTGGCGTTTCAAGTCGATTTCGGCACGCTGAAACATCCGCTTTGTTTTTATATTCCGAAATCGGAGTCGGCGGAAGAGGCGCTGTGGTGGCGCGATTTATTCCAGATTATTGCCAAGGCGAAGGGACTGCCGGCAAATGCGATCAAGTGCATGGCGCTGGTGGAATCGCATCCGATGGCGTTTCAGATGGAAGAGTTTGCGTGGAATTTGCGGGAACACATTTTGGGGTTGAACCTGGGGCGCTGGGACTACATGGCCAGTCTGATCCATTTCAATCTGACAAATCCCAAGTGGGTGTTGCCGGATCGCAATACGATTCCGCACAACGTGGCATTTTTTCAAAATTTACGCGAGCTGATTCCGGAAATTTGCCACAAGCACGGGATGCTGGCGATTGGCGGGATGACGGCGCTTTATCCGAGTCGCGAAGACGCGGAGTTGAATGCGCGGGCGTTGAAAGTGCTTGCGGAAGATAAAAAGAACGAGTCGCTCTCTTTGATGGATGGCGCGTGGACCGGGCACCCGGATCAAAACGAAATAGCAGTGGCGCAATTTCCGGCTCCGAACCAACTACAGAAGCGGCCTGAGAAAGCGGAACAGCATCCGGATCTGCGGCCGCTGCCGACGAATGTGGGTAAACGCACGGTGGCGGGAACGCGGGCGGCGATTCGAACGGTGATTCGATATCGCAACGGGGTTTTGAATGGCAAGGGCGCGAGTTTGCTGGATGGATATATGGAAGATCTCGCGACCGACCGGATCTACCGGTTGATGATTGCGCAGCGGATCATGCATTCAGACGCCGTGGCCATTTTGGATGAAACGGGAAAAGCGGTACGGCATACGCCGGAATTTATTACGCGACTATTTGATGAAGAAGTTGACGGCTTGTTGTCTCAACCGTCGATCAAAAATGACCCAGCGGCGACAGCGCGGCTTCGTGAGGCTCGCAGGATGAGCGAGGAAATGATTCATAAAGGGGAATTTGACCCTGCGTGATTGCGTGATTTGATCGCGCTTAAACAATTTCTCGATTTTTGCTCCGCAGCAAACGAGACAAGGAGAACACCATGACGGCTAACGGAAGCAACGGGAAAAACGGGAACGGTAATGGGAATGGGAATCATTTTCATGGCGGAGCGGAATGGGTTAATGATCCGCGCTGGGCGGGGATAACGCGGACTTATTCTGCGGCCGATGTGCTGCGGCTGCGGGGATCGATTCAGATTGAGTACACGCTGGCGAGGCTGGGCGCGGAGCGGCTGTGGAACTTGATGCATAGCGACGATTACGTTCCGGCGCTTGGGGCGATTACGGGGAACCAAGCAATCGAAATGGTGCAAGCGGGGCTGAAGGCGATTTATGGCAGCGGATGGCAAGTGGCGGCGGATGGAAATACGGCGGGCGATGTTTATCCGGACCAGAGCTTGTATCCGTGCGACAGCGCACCGAATTTGGTAAAGCGGATTAACAAGGCATTGATGCGCGCGGATCAGATTGAGTCCGCGGAAAGAAAACATTCAGGGACGTATTGGTTTGCGCCGATCGTGGCGGACGCGGAGGCGGGATTTGGGGGTTCGCTGAACGCGTACGAATTGATGAAAGCGATGATTGAGGCGGGCGCGGCCGGCGTTCATTTTGAGGATCAGCTTTCTTCGGCTAAGAAATGCGGGCATTTGGGCGGGAAAGTTGTGGTGCCGATACGCGAATTTATCGAGAAGCTGGTGGCTGCTCGGCTAGCTGCGGATGTGTGCGGCGTGCCGACGATTCTTATTGCGCGGACGGACGCGAACTCAGCGGGACTTTTGCTTTCGGACGCGGACGAGCGTGATCGCGAATTTATTTATGGCGAACGCACGCCGGAAGGGTTTTATCAGTTTCACGGCGGGATTGATGCGGCGATTGCGCGCGGGCTGGCTTACGCGCCTTATGCCGACGTGCTGTGGTGCGAGACGTCTACTCCGGATCTGGCGGAAGCGAAGAAATTCGCGGACGCTATTCACGCGAAATTTCCTGGCAAGCTGCTGGCTTACAATTGTTCGCCGTCGTTCAATTGGAAGAAGAAGCTGGACGATGCCACGATTGCGACTTTTCAGCGCAACCTTGGAGAGATGGGATACAAGTTTCAATTTGTGACGCTGGCGGGATTCCACGCGTTGAACATGTCAATGTTTACGCTGGCGCGGGGATATGCACAATCGGGAATGACGGCTTATTCGAAACTGCAGCAGGAGGAGTTTGCTGCGCAGGAATTAGGGTATCGCGCGGTTACACACCAGCGATTTGTGGGTACCGGATATTTTGATGAGATCGCGCAGGTGGTTTCCGCGGGAAATTCATCGACCACGGCGTTGGCGGGGTCGACGGAGGCTGAACAGTTTCATGGTGCTGTGCCGCAGGAACCGGCGGTCAGGATGAGCGTGGGAGTTCACAACTGAGCTGCATTATTGCGGAAGGCGGATGATCGCGCGATACGCAGTACTAAATTAGAGAATCGGGCAAACGCGCCTACCCTTTGCAAAAACTGCAAAGGGTAGGGCGCCCGGTTCACTGTGATCAGTAGTAGATGATGGAGCGGCGAGTTACCGTCGCATCGTTGGGGCTGGTGGACGAGCTGATCGCCTGCTCGGTCCAATTGCCAATTGGGTCGTACTTGTAGGAATAGCGGACTTGGGATTCCTGCGGAGGGACGGGCGGGCCCGATGAGACTTCGCCGGATTGCTGGTCTCTGGGCGGATTTGGGTCGCCGGTTGTAAATTGGCACTCTTCGAGTTTGTCGGAATGATCGTTGTAAGTGATCTTCGTAGTTCCTTCCATGGCATGGCCGGTGTATTGGTGCTGTTCGATTAATCGGCCGTCGGCATCGTAGGCGTACGTAATCCTTGTAAAATTGCGTTGCTCTCCGAGTAGTTTAATTAAGCTGCGCCGTCATTTCCTCGGCCGCTCCGGGATGGCCGCGAATTCCTGTTGAGCTTCGGGGGGTAGCAAGTACTGAAGACTCTCGATGGTGTACCTTAACTCTGTCAGACGGCCATGTTCGTCATAGGTGCGAATTAGTCTGTTCACGAGGTTACCGTTCCATCGGAGACTTGCCACTCGACGGGTTGATCTTGCTCGTTATACGAAAGTTTGACGTGACCGCCGGTGGGGATGGGAAGGTACGGATCTTCGGTTTCGGGCATGGAAAACATGTATCGAGTGCCTTCCGGACGAGCGGCTTGGACGGGAGGACACGATGCGAGTCTTGCGGCCATTATCCTCGTATTCGAAGGTGGAAGTTCCAAGCGGGTCTCCGGTGATGCTGATGATTCGTCCTTTTTGATCGTACTGATAATTTGATTCGGACACGGGCGAACCGGAATCCGTCGTGGTTTTTTTGAGCAGGCGGACCGCAGAGTCATACGTGTAAGTGATAGAGGATTCTTGTGCTGACTCGACTGAGTTGCCGATGGAGGTCTGCAAGAGCTTGCCTTCAGGGCCGTACTTGCTTATAGAAGTTCGTTCCCGGAAAATTCTCGAATGCGGGAGTGGTGCGTTCTTCGGTGCATGGCTGGACGGGGCCACGAAGGCCGACTCTTTCGCGGTCTGACATGGAAGTGTTTTCTCCGCTGGAGGTTTTATTTGTGACGGTGGGATCGGACTGATTGGGAATGCGGCGGCGTAATTCGTGGCCCGTGAGGATTAGCGGTTGCAATACAAAGAGAATAGCAATCGCCGCGGTGGGCTTTATATACATTGTGATTAGTAAACTGAGGCATAACTATCATGCTTCGCGGGAGGCGGCAAGGTGATTAGCTTGAGACGGCTTGCACGGAGTCACGGACTATTCAGGAGATCGTGCCAAGATGCGGGCGAGGAGGACGGTGCGGTCGTCTTTCTGGGGGCCGAAGGTCGAGACGGCGGCGATCAGGGCGTCGAAAATTTCTGAGAGTGAGCGAGTGGCGTTTTGAAGAAGTAAGTGTTCGAGGCGCTGTAGGCCGAACTCTTCGTCCTTTTGATTCAAGGTTTCGATCAGACCGTCGGTGACGAGAGCAAAGATGTCGCCGGGTCCAAACTGCACGCGCTCGGTGACGTAGCCGCCTGCGGACATTAATCCAAGCGGATATTGAATCATGGCGCGACGGCTGACACGTTGCACGGACTGACTAAAATGCAGGAGCGGCGGATGACCTGCGAGCGTGAACTCCGCGGTGCCGGAGGTGTCGAACCGTAGAGCTGCAAAGGTGACGAACATGTCGGGTTCTTTGACGCTTGGAAGAACGGCGTTGACGCTATCGAGCAGAGCCGACATGGAAAAACGCGCGAGCAAACCCTGACGCACGGAGCTCTTGACCATGCCCATGAGTACGCCGGCTGGAATACCGTGGCCGGAGACGTCGGCGAGATAAGCGAAGACGCCTTGTTGCGGATCGGCCACGAGATCCACGAGGTCGCCGCCAACTTCGGCGCTGGGAATGGTTCGTCCGTACGCTTCCAATGCCGCTCCGCGGTAAGAGAAGTTGGGACCAAAGTTTTCTGAAGACGGTGCGCGAGGGCTAGCTCGGTTTCGAGTTGGATGTGGGCGATACCCTCGGTGTTGGCGAAATTTAGAAACAAGCGATAGCCGAGGAGCATGGCCACCATGAGACAACTGGCGTCCAGCACGATGCGCTGTTCGCGGACTGGAGGCGACTCATGGATTCTTGTCAATTCTGCGAAGGATGAATACACCGCCACAACAGCGAGGAGGGGCAAGAGCATCCAGCGCGGGCGGCGGAGTTCACAGATGATGACCAGGACGTGCAGCACGCCGGTCACGGCGGAGATCGCTATCAACCCGCTTAGCGGGTAAGAGCGCGTGGATAGCGCATCGATAAAGAAAGGGACGCCGGCGAGCACGAAAAATACGGCGGCAAAAAGCTTCGCGGCGCGGCGTAGCGGCAGGGCACGCCAGTAGCGGCGGCGCTCGGGAGTAGAAGCGAAGCCGTAGAGCGGATAGATAAGTTCGAGGAGCCAGCTTGCTGCGCGGGTTATGGATTTGCGGTTGAAGAAGGAGCGGGTCTGCATAAGTGTGGTCGGTGTGGCGATTAGAGTTTATCTCTTGTGATGTGGCGAGGAACAACTGGATAAAGCTGGGGATTTTTGGGCTTTGAGGCGCGTTGCTTGAGCGCGGGTTTTAATTACGGAACATGAAGTACTCAGAAAAAGCCCCACCCTTGCAAAAACCGCAAGAATGGGGCGCCCAACTTCAAAGGCAAAGAGCACTTCAAGGGCAAAAAGCAACTTCAAAAGCAAAGTGGGTCAGGCGGATTGTTGGGAGGAGCGCTGGCGTTGCTCGGAGACTTCGGAGAGCTTGCCGGATTTTACGTCGTAGACGAAGCCGCGCACGGGGATGTCCTGGACGTAAGGATGGTTCTTGATGCGGGCGACTTGGCGGCGGACGTTTTGCTCGAGGTCCTTGAAGGAGTGGAAATGCGCTGGGCTGACAGCTGAAACGCCCGTTTGATGCTCGAGTTTGTCGAGAAGTTGATCGTCGGTGAAGGTCAGCATGCCGCAGTCGGTGTGATTGATGACGATGAATTCCTGAGTGCCAAGCAGGTGATGAGAAATGATCAGGGAACGCAGGGCATCTTCGGTGGCGATGCCACCGGCGTTGCGAATGATGTGGGCGTCGCCGGTTTTGAGGCCGAGAAGTTGTTCGACGGAGAGACGGGCGTCCATGCAGGCGAGGATGGCCAATTTTTTGGCAGGGGGCATGGCGAGGCTGGCTTTGTCGAATTTGGAGGCGTACTGCTCATTGGCTGCGAGGACTTCGTCGGTGATGCTCATGATTTGGGGAGTCCTTTTGTTGGATTGGCCTGCTTCTGCCTGAGCATTTTGACTATAAGGGGCAACGAAAACAGATGCAAGCCAGTCGTCGAGGGCACGGCGCTCAGGTGCGTTCAGACGACGCGGGTGCGGACGCTGGGCGCGCGAGGATGGCGGCCCAACCGGTGCAGAAAGCGACGAGAGCCGAAAAAACGACGGGTGGCGTGGAAAAATATTTCCAGGTCAGCGCCAGGCCGACCAACTGCAGGAGAAAAATATCCAAGGCAGCGAGCCGAGGGCGGCGGGCAGTTTGCGGGACAATTCTCCCAAATGCCACGCGACGGCGGCAGCGAATAAGAAGTAGACGGTGGCGAAGAGTCCGAATCCTTTATAGAAGGCTCCGTACGTGTATGCAGCGCCGGGTTGGAGCTGAACTGTGTTCATGGCGTTCATTACGGCTTGGCCCTCTGGCGTTGGTGAACAAATCCGAGGAAGCCGATGGTGTGGCCGGTGGCGAAGAGCACGAAGAGAACCGCGGCGATGCGGTAGAGCCAGGTGGCTTTCATTTGAGCGATTCGCCTTCCTTGTCCTGCAAAGTAGTTTTGACCGGTTAATTTGAAGACACCAATATGCACTCAGGATACACGGTGTAAAGAAGTTCCGTTTCAGCTGGTTGGCGGACAGCCTAGAACGGTCGGTGGACATTTCAATAGGGATGAGCGTTGAAGATTCCTTTGAAGACGAAGATCCGCAACAGCGTGTTGGAGAGCGCGGCGAATGTTCCGAAGTACAATAGCCCTGTCACCACTCCATGCTTGCCCGCCAAATAAAAAATCAGTGAAGCGGGCAGAATAACAAGCGCTTGGACCACTCCGAAAAACAGCACAGCGTGAAAGGGCGCATTCAAAGTGCCTTCGGTGCCGTGGAAATACATCAATTCCAAAATTAAGGGGAGTGGCAGAAGAAGGAGGCCTGAATAGGAAGTCCAAGGAAGAGTTGCAGCGGGGAAGTTGTTCCTTCGGTCATGGATTGTCCCCTTGCTGGCGACTGTTTCTCTTGTCGTGATTCTCTGCAGGCCAACCCGTCGTTGCTAGCCCCCACTCACATCAAAATCCACCCCGCCTGGGTCAGCAGAGTGCCATCTTTTGTGAGCATAGGCTGGCCCCAGGCCCGTTTTATATCCCGGGGCTCACCGCTTACGACCCACTTCTTGCGACCATCGGGAGTAATTGCGTACAACTGGTCGTAATAGGAATTCGCGTAGATGGTGCCATCCTTCGCAACAATGGGATGATGGCCGAAGTAATCACGATCCGTGTAGGTGCGCTCAGATTAAAATCCCATTTCGATTTACCGGCTTGGTCGCGAGTGCGTAGAGAAACCGAGAGGCCAGGTATAGAGTGCCATCGCCTGCCAGCGCGATGCCTCCGTCCCAATCCTGATTATTCGAGGAGAATTGCCAAAGCTTTTCGCCGTTTTCATTAAACGCGATCACGCCGCTGTGCATTGTAAAATATTCTTCCGTCGTCGCCAACGATAAGTTCGCCTGCATTCACAACCGCGCCTGCAATCGCGACTCGCCAGATTTCTTTGCCAGCCGTGCTTACAGCAACCAATTGAGGCGCCGCCGTGAAGCTCTCAAGCGATCACGTAAAATCGTGCCGTTCGCGGCGATTGCCGGAGCTGGGGGGGGGACCAGCCAGTTCCTCCAATCGGAATTTCCCAGAGCGTTGCTCCGTCTGGGCCGTAAGCACTTAAGACGGTAGTGCCGGTGTGTGCACGCGAGTGAAGGTAAACGATAGCGTGATTACCCATAGCTATGCGGCTGTGGAGTTCCTGAGTGCCAACTCGCCATCTGAGCTTTCCTATCGGGTTGTAGGCGGCAAGAGACCATGTGCGATCCCCGGCGGCCCCGGCACATAGACCGTTCCATCAATGCCGACGGAGCACGACTCGAATTCACCTCTCGCGCTCGCGATAAACGGACGTAAACCGCTCCCGGGATCACGTGAATCGGATTGTGTGCCATTGTGGTAGTAAATCGTTTCGTTGTAGGGGGCTGAATTGTAGGCGATACACGCCGGGCTGTTGTCGTACGACAGTTGTCTCGGCGGTAGCGCTGGAGTGGGTTCCAATGGCGGTTCGGAATTAACCGGGATGGCTTTATGAAGTGCGTTCACGCGGGTAGTCATGGCATAAGGGGCCGCTACAGCGGCGGCCGTGGAGATGACATAGATGAGAAAACACCAGCGTAAGGGCATTGGAAATGAGGATGACGGATGGTGTGCGTTTCCTGCGTGGAGAGGTTCAGTGATGTATGCGCGTGATTAACTGTACGCGCGAAGCCACGGAAGAATATTTGTCGCTGGTTGATGAACAAACTATCGATTCGAATTGGGGGCAACTTAATCCTCGAAATATGAACGGTGAGCGATTCGCTATTTGATTGCTCGATGTTGTTTAAGGATCTCTACGGTCTTTTCGATTGGGAGGGCTTCGACGGTGTGTCCGTTGCCGGTCGTGGTCGTGGCTTTGAACATGGAGTTGTAGATGGCTTCTTCGGTGGATTCGATGGCGGCTTGGAAGAGCGGGGACATGGCGTCGTTGGTTAATACTTCGATGTCGCGCGTTGGGGCTTTGTTGTTGGCGTGGATGCGGACCTGCGGCGCGGTTGAAAAGGCGATGGCGTAGTCGCCGCTGCCGTTGTGAAGGCGGAATCCAGTGCGCGCGAGGCCAAGGATTGCGCCCGGGCGGCGAGGCGCTTGAGGTTGCGGGCGTCGAGCGGGGCGTCGGTGGCGACGACAATCATGCATGATCCGTCGGCCTTGTCTTTCCCAGTGCCAGCTTGCTGTAGTTCGTTGCGCAGATAATATTGGCCCAGTTCCTGGCCGACGGGAGCGCCGGCGATGGTGAGCACGCCGCCGAAATTGGTTTGGACAAGGACGCCGACTGTGTAGCCACCGATATTGGCAGGGAGGTGGCGAGAGGAGGTGCCGATGCCGCCTTTCCAGCCGAAGGCGACCGTGCCGGTGCCGGCGCCGACGGCGCCTTCCTCGACGGGGCCGCCCTTGGCGCTTTTTATGGCGGCGAAGACGTCGTCGGGGGTGATGTGGCGGCCGCGAATGTCGCTGAGGTATCCGTCATTGGTTTCGCCGACTACCGGGTTGATGGACAACACATCTTCATTGCCGGGCAGCGTCAAGCATGAAGGTGATCAGGTCGTCCGCCACGAGCGGCACTCTGGTGGTGGAAGTCAGCAAGATGGGCGTTTCGATGTCGCCGAGTTCCTCTACTTGGGTGGAGCCGGTGAGTTTGCCGAAACCGTTGCCGACAAATATGGCGCCGGGCGACTTTCTCGCGATAGAGATTACCGGAGTGCGGCAGAACGGCGGTCACGCCGGTGCGGATGTTGTCGCCGCGGATGATGGTGGTGTGTCCGACTTTGACGCCGGGGACGTCGGTGATGGCGTCGAGTGGGCCGGTCGGGAGGATGCCGACCTTCAGGCCCAGGTCGGAGGCGCGGGGCCGTGGGTTGGGAGTTACGTTTTGCGCGGCAGCGAACGTTGGGATCAATAAGAGTGCGGCAATGGCGAAAAGTTTGTTCGGCATGGGCGTAGTATACGGTCAAAAGTTATTCGAGAAAGGGTTAGAGGGGAAGTATGCTTCAAGCTGATTGCGGCGAGGCTTGGCAATGATTTAAAAGACATTCAAAGCGAAATTGCAGAAAAGCCCGAATAAGGGCGGCTGGATTTACGTGGTGTGGCCGGAGTCGGCGAAATTCTTTGGGACGCGCGGCTTAGTAAAGGTGAGAGGCAGGATCGAAGGTCATCCGTTTCGTGCTTCGTTTATGGCCATGGGTGCGGGAAAGCATATGCTGCCGGTGAAGGCAGAGATTCGTGAAGCGATTGGGAAAGATGTGGGCGACGATGTGGCTGTAAAGTTGGACGAACGGATAGAATCGGCTAAACGTAGGCCAAAGGGTCGCGCCTCATAATACACGGGAGAAAACCCGCACCCTTTGAAAACCACAAAGGGTGCGGCACCCACACTCGTGACTGCAAGTTGGTTAGGGAGCGTCCACCGCGTTGGTGATTTCTGGCAAGGCGAAAAGAGATTCCTCGACTCGCAGGCCAACTTCTTCGTCGGAACGAAGAAGGAAGAAAAAATTGGCCGACTCCGCTCGGGATGACAACGAGCCCTTGGGGCGTTGAGGGCTGTAAAATTAAGCGTGTGAGTAATGAAACATGAGACCCGCCGGGAAGTCGTTCTACCGAACTTCGTCAGTGAATGCTCTCTTCCACTCATGTCCGCGCAAGTCGAAAATGTTATCCGGTATCGTCGCAGCCGCCGACACGTCGGTAACACGAATCACATGCCCAGCTGATTGTCGTGCAATCGGGCGACGCGTTTGCGACTCAATCAATTTTAGGAAAGAAGGGTTGATTGCTTAGGACGGCATCCACAGCAGCTAAGAGCGTCGCACTGGCTTCCGACTTACATACGAAACCGTCTATGCCAATTTTTCTGGCATCCTCGATGATGTGTTTACCTTCGTGCATGGTGAGCAAAAGTATCGGCAACTCTGGAAGGGTTAAGCGAATAACCCGTGCCGCATCCAAACCGTTGAGGATAGGCATTGTAATATCGAGGATAATTAAGTCTGGTTTTAAGGAGTGGGCTTTGGCTATCGCTTCCTGGCCATTCGCGGCCTCACCACAGACCTCAATGTCCAGGCGGGTGGCCAAAATGGCGCATACACCCTTGCGAACGGCTTCATGATCGTCGGCAACGAGGATGCGCACCTGGCCCGGATTTCGCGCGTGCATGCTGCTGAGAAATTAGTGATATCTGACCTTGTTTGGCAAGGCCGGCTTGGTGGTCAAACTAAGCAGGAGTAGAAAACCACATTAGAGATGGCGCGCGAAATGGGAAACGTCCCGTCCGGACCTTCTCCGCTACCGGTTAGCTGATCCATCTGAAAGTAAACGACGGGGTTCTCGATCGCGAAGCCTGTCTGTTCCCGATTTCCTCGACCACCAATAATGGCGCTGAGTCTATTGTTGATCGGGAGAAAACCCTGGAGAAACCCGCACCCTTTGAAAACCACAAAGAGTGCGCCACCCGCCCTCTCCGCTTTGACCCTCTCCGCTTTGACCCTCTCCGCTTTGACCCTCTCCCGCTTAGAACCAATTCTCAACGCCTCAAACTCTGGGAGCTCAACTCGAGCGGTTTGCTACGGACGATCATCGGGGAGAGGCAAGCCAATCCGCCGGTCCAGGTCCGCAAACCTGGGTCATGATGGAGGGCTCGGAAATCGGGAACGGGGTTAAGAAGAATCAAGCTGCCTGTGCGGTTTCGGTAGGCCTTCTCCAGCCAAGCGAATGCGCGATCGGTCTCGCCAAGTTGCGCATAAACCTTGGCCAGTTCGATGGTCAGATCTTCTTGGTTTTTCGCACGCTCAGGTCGCGGAGGATGGCTTCGGATTTGTCCCGCTGGCCGACCAGAGCGTATGTCTGGGCGAGCCCCGACAACGCCCAGGGATCCGTCTTGTCGACGACCAGGACCTTCTGAAACTCTGCGATCGCCGCCTGATAGCTTTCTTTTCGACATATGCTATCCCGAGATAGAGGTGAGCCAGGGGGAACTGCGGGTCGATCTCCAATGCCCTTTGAGTCTGCACGGTGGCGTCGTCGCTGCGTCCGGCGTATATCAACAATTGGGCGGTATCGGTTTTGATGATGATAGAAAGGGGATCTGCCTGTTGGGCGCGGCGCTCTTCCTCGAGTGAGTCAGCGGTCTTCCCTTGGCTACGAGCCACACCGCGTACCACTGATGAGCGGTGGCATAGTTAGGATTAAGTTCCAGGGCGCGCTCGAATTCCTTCTCGGAGCCCGGCCAGTCCCACTCATACTGCATCTCCACAAATGCCAGAGAAGTGTGAGCCTCGGCCAGGGAATCATTCAGTTGAAGCGCCTTCAACGCAGCCGCTTTGGCTTTGGGCATTGCTTCCCCACGCGAGATTTCAAAATTGGGCATGGATCCGAGCAGGGCGTACGCATCGGCCGATCCGGCGTAAGGCTGGGCATAATTAGGATCGAGGACAGTTGCCTGTTCAAAGTACTTGATGGCCCTTATGAATCCATCTTCGGTGCGCTTGTTCCAGAAGTAGCGGCCTTTGAGGTACAGCTCATAGGCATCAGGATTCAGAGCAGGTATATTGGCGAGGCGCGCGGTCTCTTCGGAAGTGAGTTTTAATTTGATCTCCCGCGCGATGGAGCTGGCCACGTCGCTTTGCAGGGCCAAAATGTCGCGCAAGTTGCGGTCATAGTCCTTGGCCCAGAGGTGGGTCTGATCTTTTACCTGAATTAGTTGTGCAGTAATGCGCACGCGATCGCCTTCGCGGCGGACACTTCCTTCCAGAATGTAGTCCACGCCCAACTCGCGGCGAATCTGCCGAGTGTCTTTCCTGGCGCCTTTGTATTGCATGGCAGAAGTGCGAGCGATCACACCGAGGCGATTCGGTTCCAAGTTTCCCAGTTGAGTGATCATTTCTTCGGTCAGGCCGCTGCTGAAGTATTCTTGCTGGGAATCGCCGCTCAAGTTCTCAAAGGGCAAGACTGCCAGCAAAATCTTCTTCGGAGCCGGGTCGGGGCGCGGCCAGATACGTTCCCGCAGGAGGAAGAGCGTCACGAGGGAAACTGCTGCAATCGCCAACCCCACGATCCAGCCCGGCCTTCCCGCGCGTCGCGTCGTGACAACCGGGACCGGCGGGAAATTGCCCTCAGTCAGTGGCACGAAATCGGTGTTGTGCACGGCTCCGGCGAATCGGTAGCCGCGACGCGGGATTGTTTCGATGTAGGCGCTTCCATCCGGAGCCTCGCCGAGAACCTTTCGCAAAGTGGAGATGTTTTGGACGAGGGTGCCTTCCTCGACAAACGTGTCCGGCCAAACGCGTTTGAGGAGTTCGTCCTTTTCCAGGATATGCCCGCTGTTTTTGAGGAGCTCCAGCAAGGTCTCAATGGCCTTGGGGGTAAGTGCTACGGGGTGGGAGTCGGCTAGCAGCACCCGTTCGACGGAATCCAGCCGGAACCGGCCGAAATCAAAGAAGCGCTTAGTTTTCTCCGGCATGGTGGCTTTGAGAACTCTTTGAGAAAGATTTCAGTGCTACCGCAGGACAATCGCACTGTCTCACGCTTACTTTGCGGGGAGTAAAAGCCAGTAAGGCCGCCCATCGTAGCGGAAATCTGATGTGGGGACAACTGGCACTCACAGAGCAGGCAATCGCAGTGCTGGTCGACTAGTGAACGCGGGCTAATCAGGCAACCTCTCGTCGTTTCAGTAGCGCCCGTCAGTGAAAATTGCAGGCTTAAGACGGCAGTTTCCGGCCATGTACGCGTCACGAAATCCACTGTAGGTTCGCAATGAAAGCATCGAAGTGGCTAGTGGGAATTCCAACTTTGGTCTGCGCGATGTTCTTTCTTTCAAGCGCATTGGCGGATGTCGTTCCCGTTGCTAATCCCTCGTTCGAGACCCTTCCAACCCGGAATACTTCTATCGGCTGCAGTACGAACTGCCAATTTGATCAAGGTGTTGTACCTCCGGGATGGATGTTCACGTCCGGCACGACCAACCTAGGCTTCTTCGGACAACTCCAACCGGGACCACCAACAAACACCACGTACTTCAGTTCTGTCCCTGATGGAATCACCGTTGCTTGGTCAGACGAAGCCGGCAGCATCATCTACCAGAACGTGGGAACGACAACCGGGGCCGGCGTAATTTCATACGTTAATGGTTGATATCGGCGCCCGTGCCGACACCTCTAATGGGAATTTTTTTAATGGGACGGCAGACTTGATGATCGGGACCACAGTGTGTGCGGCTATCGGCACCGTGCCGTCTCTCGGCAGCTGGAGCGTGTATACGGCCCAGTGTACCTCCACCGAGGCGGGGGACCCGATCGTCATTCAACTTAACTCGTCCGGCTCCCAGGCCGACTTCGACAACGTTCAGCTGACCGATAATTTGAATACTGCTGCTACGCCTGAGCCGGCTAGCTTCTTCCTCATGGGGAGCGGGTTGCTGGCAATGGGGCAATGTATTTTGTCGTCGCCGGATTTTTGGCAGATAATTGGCGCGCGCCAGCCGCCAAGGGTGAGCGCAAAACAGGAAACGTTCCGGCTTTCCCTCACTCTGATGTGGGCTTTATAAGGACAAGAAACCCGCACCCTTTGAAAATCACAAAGGGCGCGCCACCCGCCCCTCCCCCGTTTTGCGGTCGCTTCTTAATAATGAAATATCGTTAGAATGCGCGGCATGCGGATGCGCATTCTGATCATGGGGATGGCCATCGTGGTGATGCTTGCCGGGGCAAGCGCGCTCACTCCGAGATGGCGCGCGTCGAGTAAGCTGGCCTACGCTACATTGCCCGCGGCTGATGTTGTGTCGTGGTCGGTGCAAACCAGCGGGATCGATACGAATTTGCGAGATGTGAGTGCGGCAGGGTCCGTGGATTCAGATGGAACAGAACACATTGCCGTGTGGGCTTGCGGCTCGAATTGGGTGATTCTGCTCTCGATCGATTTCGGTAAAAGCTGGAAGCGGGTGCAAGTGGCAGGAGGCAACGCGCTCGATTTCCGAAGCATTGTGGCGTTCGACGCGAATAAGGCGCTGGTGATGTCCAGCGGAGAAGGGGATAAATCGCGCATCTACAAGACCGTTGATGGGGCGTGAGTTGGAAGCTGGAATTCACGGATTCGCGGAAGCGCTTCTTTCTTGACGGGCTGGCTTGCGACGGAGAGTGCTACGCGCTGAGCGATCCCGTTGATGGCAAGTTCGTGATTGTAGCCACTCATAATTACGAGGACTGGAAAGAACTGCCGGGTGATGGCATGTCTGCCGCGCTCCCCGGCGAGGCTGCGTTTGCCGCGAGCGGGACCTCACTTGCGGTCAACGATGATAACGGGATGTATTTTGGCACCGCGGGCGCAAGGCCGCGCGTGTGTTTCACTCCGCAGACCGAGGGAAGACATGGAGCGCGGTGGAAGCGCCGATCGCGAGTGGCAGCGCATCGTCAGGAATATTTTCTGTCTCGTCGACTCCGTATGCGGTGAACGTGGTGGGCGGCGATTACAAAGATCCCAAGCGGGCGTACCGCGTGGCGGCATCTTCGAAGGACCAGGGGAAAACTTGGCAGCTCGCGGCGCAACAGCCGGGCGGCTACCGTTCCGCGGTGGTGTCGATCGATGGGGCAACGCTGGCAGCGTTAGGTCCTAGCGGCGAAGACATCTCTGATAACTTTGGCGAGCATTGGAAACATATGGATTCGCTGGATCTGAACGCCGCGTTCGTTCTGGACGATCGTAATGGTTGGGCGGTGGGCGTGAAGGGGAGATTGCGCGCCTGGTCAATCGCAAAGAGTATTTGATTCGTGAGGACAGGCGTGACGACGATTCCGTTATAGCGTATAAGTTTGAACGATCAATATTTCTCGGAATTCGTTGAACGCGAAAACAGCTTGAAGTGGCGCGCCCGGAGAGATTCGAACTCCCAACCCTCTGGTTCGAAGCCAAATGGTCGTTTTTGGTGTTGGAGTCAAATTCGAAGGGCTTGTGGGAGCCGCCAAACTTCTCAAGCCAAGCTATACTAAAAGAATACGGTGCGCCCGTAGCTCAATTGGATAGAGCATCGGTCTTCGAAACCGAATGTTGGGGGTTCAAGCCCCTCCGGGCGCGCCATTTCATGGGTGAAGGTCGCTCCCAAAGGGGCCGGGTGAACTCAGATAAAAAGTTCGAGATGCGAATGAGTCATTGGTGCTGGATGTGTTCATTAAACATCAGGCGGCGAAGGACCCGCGCAAGGTGAGAGAATTGGCAATACAGAACTCGAAGTTGAACAGAATGCTTTGGGCCACGAACGAAGACCCGCACGCGACAGGTCGTTCCACAAAGAAATTGGCGAAGCAACGGGGCAAGCGTGACAAGGCGATAGGTGAACAACACAAAAAGGTGCGCTCCCTCTTGCGGGATTTTGTCCGAACGACCGCGCTTGAACTTAACCCGCAAGCCACACGCTCAGACATTCGCATGAATATTTCGTTCATGGAGGAGTTGCAAGCCGCCAGCCTAAAGTCCGTCAAAGAACAACTAATGGAGCGCGTGGCCGCGAAGCCCGCATCGGTGCGTCCCAGTCCGTAGCCGCCAGTTTTTGTTGGACGAATTTCTTCGGTCCCACAACGATGTTTGATTATTTTAAGAAAACCCTAAGAGCGGCAAGAGCCGCACGAGAAATTGTTCCCTTGCTCACGACTGGGCTGTTTTTTGCACGGGACGCTAGCGGGGCGTTAGACCCTAAAATCGCAAAAGACGAGTTCATCCTAGCTTACATTTTTGGTGGGATATGCGCGTGCCTAAAACCATTCGACGTGACCGACGATGAGGAAATGGCGATGTTAACTCGGCGTGTCTAGAAGGACATATTCCACGACGTGAGACTAGCGGAAGTTTGCAGCATGAAGGCGGTTCAGAGAGACCCAGCTTTTATAGAGGTCATGGACATTGCGTTTAACGAAATCGCGTTTATCTCGACGACTTTGTAAACTCTTTCCCCCGTCACCGTCTTGAACATGTCTTGCAGGGCCACTGCACGAGCAGGTGCCGGCCGAGTGAAACTTATTGTGATGTACCAGAAATCGCCTTCTCTAGCGACTTCTTCAAGCATCAGATCTTGTATGTCTTGTCCCTCGTATAGCTCCCTCATATATTTCAGGGCTGATGCGACGGCATCTTTAATTTTGATTTCCAAGAGACTACTCCTTGCGCAAAGGGGCAACGGTGAAAACTTAGCTTCTAAGCTCGTCAAAACAATGTGTGAACTGTCCGAAAATTGTCCGAAAACACCGTGAAAAACCGGACAACGCCAAACAAAGCCCCGCTATAAAAATTCGCTGCTCGGGCAGTGAGATTGAGAGAAATACCTTCGATTGCACGCTGGTTACGGTTCGGCTAGCTATTAAGGCGGTGGGAGTCGGGGGTGTGGATGTGTTCGGCGGAAGCCCAGGCCGACCATGCGGGCGGGGATGCGGCGGAGGATGGGGAAGTGCTTTAGGAGGAAGAGTGGGAGGGGGAGGCGCTTAAGTGGAGCTTTGTTGGCTAGCGCGGGGCCGATGAAGCGTTTGTGGGCGAAGATCTGAACTGCTTGAGTCATGCGGGTGGGGAATTCGCGGCGGGCTTGAACTTTTTGGAGGTGGGGATCGGCGGAGGCGCCGGTGGACAGAGCGGGGACCAGAATATTTGCGGCGGCGACGGCATCTTGAATGGCGAGGTTGATGCCGACTCCGCCAATGGGGGACATGGCGTGGGCGGAATCGCCGATGCAGAGAAGGCCGCTGCGGGACCAGCGGCGCAAGCGACCGACGGCGACGGAGAGCAGCTTGATGTCGCTCCAATCTTTCAAGTCGGCGGTGCGGCCTTGCAGAAATGGCGCGACGGTCTCGAGGTTGCGACGAAAGGCGGGCAGGCCATTTTTTTGGATGGCTGCGAATCCGTCTTTGGGAATGACGTAGGCGCATTGCCAGTAATCACCGCGGTTGAGAGTTACGAGGAGTTTGCCGGCGCGGAAACGGCCTAGAGTTTGTTCGGGGTCGGTTGGGAGACGGGAGACGCGCATCCAGAGGACGTCGATGGGAGCGCCGAGGTCGATGACTTCGAAGCCGGCTTTGGCGCGCACGGTGGAATGACGGCCGTCGGCTCCGACGGTTAAGGGCGCGCGGAATTCGCGATCGCCATCGCGGGTTTTGGCGCGGACGCCTGCCACGTGACCATTTTCTATGAGCAGATCGGTGACTTCCGATTCCATGTACAGATGAAATTGCGGATAGGCTTTGGCTTTTTCGGCGATGAAATTGAGGAAATCCCATTGGGGCATGAGGCCGACGAATTTGCAGTGCACGGGGAGATGGGAGAAATCGGCAACGACAACGGTGAAATCGTCGACGGCCGCGGCGATTTGCAAAAGCTGCTGATGCGGGACGCGCAAGAAATCATCGAGGAGGCCGAGCTCGTACATGAGTTCGAAGGTGGAAGGGTGAATGGTGTCGCCGCGGAAATCGCGGAAGAAGTCGGCGTGTTTTTCGAGGACGAGGACTTCGATGCCGGCGCGGGCGAGAAGAAAGCCGAGCACCATACCGGCGGGGCCGCCTCCTGCGATGCAGCAGGCGGTTGGTGTGGATTGAGAGGAAAGTCGGCCGCCATGGGGTGCAAGCCTCGGCTGAAGAGTTTGTCACAGATCCGAGGGCGCCGGTCTAGGTGGAAGGCGCGGTGGGCGATTATCTCGGGACGTTAGTGGTCACGGAGAGATGCAGACTGTGACCGTTGATGGGGTCGGTGGAAACGGTCTCGGAGGTTTGACCATCTTTGAGAATCATATTTACCGAGGCTTTGAACTGGCGGACCAGCGGCGGGGCGTCGGGCCTGGAGACTTGAATTTTTTCGGTCTGAGCGCCGGAATTGGGAGAGAGGGCGGAACGCTCAAATATCATGTGGATCTGATAGCGGTCGTCGTCGGTGGTCTTTACGCCGCAGTCAATGTTTGAACCGACGTCCATGTAGTTAGTTTTCTGTTCGGGACCACCGGCATCAACTGGGACGCGTACGCCGGTACGAAGACTCGTACTGTAATAGCCGCCAAGCTTTTCATTAGCAATGACCGTGAACGAATAGGGCATGCTAGTGATTTTCTTCTCGCCGTCGTATTCGGAGAAAACAACTTGTACCTTGACCGGTATGGTCGGTTGGGCGTGCTCCTCGGACTTTTTCTCTTGCAGTGGTGCTTGAGCGAGGCAGATTTGCGGCGCGAGAGTAAACGTGCTTAGCAAAAGAAAATAAGGAAGTGCTTTCATCGGTTTTCTCCAGTCTATTCAGACATGCATAAGATCATTCTTCGCGGAGGTCATTTTGCTGACCATCTCGCTGCGTGTCCGCTAAAGGCTTGACTTCAAGCTCGGCAATTTGGATCAACGGAACTTGTAACGGAGCTGTTTGGTCCGGGGCGACTTCCGTTAGCAACGTGGCAGATGACTGGTGATGGCGCCTGAATTGATCCGCATAGCGGGCCAGCAGAATTTCCTGATCGGGTGGAACCAGGATTTCGGGCTCGCTACTGCTGGCTCGCACGGCTTTCTTGTCGGGCCTGATTATGGCTTTACTGGCAAAGCGCTTTCCAACCGCAGCAGTAATTGGAGCGGTGGTAACCTGTGACGGACTTGCGGCGGTCGTGCCGTCGCAACCGGAGATTCAATTTGCTCTGTCGCGAACTGTTCGGCGGTGGGCTGCGACTTTACTCGGCGATCCTGGCTCGCAAAGATGAAGAGAATAATTGCGGCGGCAGCGATGGCGGGAAGCCAGAACAGCGGGCTTGGATGCGTGCTCCTTGAGCGGCGGGAAATTCTCGCTGCAGCTGTGCGCGAATAGTGGGAATGAAAGAGGATGGAATTTCGGCGTTAGCGGAAGAACGCAGGCAGGAGTCGATGGAGGCAAACAGGCTGCGCTCGTTTTCAAAAGCGCTATGGCAAGAAGAGCAGGTTTGCAGATGAGCCTGCAGCTTCGGGGCAGGTCTAGTTTCGGCGCCGCGCGCGGCTAGTCCAGTAAGGCTTGTTTATAGTGGTGGCAAGTCATCGTAATTTCTCCGCTAGTTGCTTGCAAACAAAAAATAATCTGGATTTAACGGTGCCCATGGAATTTTTAACAGGGCCGCAACTTCTTCCAGGGTGGGGCCTTCGATGGCGGACAGCAGCAAGACCAAGCGCTGCTTTTCGGGGAGCTCGTCCATGGCGTGATCCAGGCGCGATCGAAACTGATTGGCTGCGGCTAGATCTTCAGCGGTTGGCGGGGCGGGCTTGCGTTCTGGGTGAGACCACAACGTTTCGCGATGCTGGTGGCGGTCGAAGGACTTGGCACGATCAAGGGCGAGTCGAAAGGTGATACGACAAGCCAAGCCTTGAAGCGTCCACGGTCGCGCAATTTATCGAAGCGGCGGTAGGCGCGCAAAATCGCGTCCTGGGCGACGTCTTCGGCGTCGGCAGTGTTACGCAGGACACCGCGAGCTACGCGGAAGGCCAGCGGGCCGCATTCGGCGAGGCGTTCTTCAAATTCGCGGCGCAGGGCTGCTTCGGTAGCGCCACGCTGAAGATCGGTCTCCGCCGTGCGACCTGGCTGGATCAGAACCAGCTCCTGCATAGATGATCCCGTTCGAGGCAAACGAAGTGGCTCCCCTCGTCAACTTACCAGACGCCGCGGAGGAAGAAAGGGTTCAATGGGAGCTGGTCGCGCTAAGCGCGGAGGGCGAATCGGGTATACAATGCGGGCAATCTCTTCCCAAGTTTGGTTAATCTGAACGATTGCGCACTCTGGAGACATGATGGCGACAGCTGTAGCGAGGAGCACGGTGAAGGTGCGTGCCGGGGTTCCGGGACGTAAGTTGATCATGTGTTTTTTTCGGGGATGGCGGTGCTGCTGCTGGGGTCAGTATTTCTGGGATTTGCACACACGTACTATTTGGCGGGGATGTTTCACGCGCCGTTGCCGAGCATGATCGTTCATGTGCACGGGGCGATATTTTCGAGTTGGATTCTGTTTCTTCTGGCGCAGACGACACTGGTCGCGTCCGGGCGAACGGATATTCATCGGCGGATCGGGATCGCGGGGTTCTTACTTGCATGCCTGATGGTGGTGGTTGGAGTGTGGGCGGCTACCAATTCGTTGGGGCGGAGCGGCAGGCCTCCGGGCATTGATCAAAAAACGTTCTACATCATCCCGATGACCGACATGCTGATTTTTGGAGTGCTGGTATTTTTTGCGTACAGGGCGCGGTTTGATTCCGCGGCACACAAGAGGATTATCATCATCGCGACAGTAGCGTTGATGATTGCGGCGATCGCGCGTTGGCCGATTGCAGGAGTACGTGGCAACCCGTTGGCGGCGGCGCTGGTGTCCTACGTGTTCTTGCTATGCTGGTGGCTTATGACTTGTGGTTCACGCACAAGATTCATCGCGCGACGATCTGGGCGAGCGTGTTTTTGATTTTCGTGCAGCAGATACGATTCCCGATTGGGCAAACGGTGGCGTGGCATGCGTTTGCCGCGTGGGCGCAAAACTTAAAACTCTGAACGTTGCTTGCGGTCCGCAGACGTCCTTCAGTGATCGTTCATTTTCCCTAAAAAGCGGGTCCCCTAAGCAGATTGCGGTGTAGTTTTGCCTACGGGCTGCTGAATGGATTGGCTAAGAGAGATTTCTCCACTACCCAGACCGACACCTTCGCCGGAGCGAAGGTGAAAGAAAAGGCGTCGGTCTGCTTCGGTCGAATCGGGTTGCAGCGAGGGTGGTGGAGTGCTGACATAAACAGGAGCCCGGTCGAATGACTGAGAGATTTTAATGAGGGCAGATTTGACGTTGAAATTTGTGTGTACCGAAGGCGAGGAGTTTCGCCGTCATATTCCTGAATCTTAGTTGTGGAACCTGAATTTTTGTTATACGCATCCTCGCTAATGGTGGAGGCATCTTTCTACCATGCCTAAATCTACCACTGTAATTGACACGCGAGTTTCCACAACGAGTGCTTATTCCGATTATGTAAATCCGCAGTGGGTGGCGCTGCTCGAGCGCTGGGTATGAATGTGCGCTATGCGCGCTGCGAGGGCGCGGAACTGTTTACGGACGATGGCAGGCGGATTCTGGATTTCCTGTCGGGATATTGCGTGCACAACACGGGACACAACCACCCGCAATATCGTGCAGGCGCTGCAGACGGAATTGGAGGCGCGCGGGCCGGTGATGTTGCAGAGCCACGTGCCGGAACTGGCTGGGGAACTGGCGAAGAGGCTCTGCGATCTGGCGGGGCGGCGGGCTGCAGAAGGTGTTTTTTTGCAGCAGCGGAAGTGAGGGAGTTGAGGCGGTGATTAAATTTGCACGCATGAACACGCGACGAAATGGGTTGTTGTGCGCGAAGAGCGCGTTTCATGGATTGACTGCGGGGGCGTTGTCGTTGATGAGCGACGCTTTCTGGCGGGAAGGATTTGGGCCGTTGTTGGCGGATGCAGCGGTGGTGCCGTTCGGGGATTTGGCGGCATTGGAGAAGCAATTAAATACGAAGCGATTTGCGGCGTTTGTGGTGGAGCCGATCCAAGTCGGAAGCGGGAATCAACATTGCGCCGCAAGGATATTTGAAGGGAAGCGGACTCGGCGATTCTGCCGGAGGACTGGGACGCTTTTTGTTGTGGATGAAGTGCAGACGGGAATGTTTCGCACCGGGAAGTTTCTGGCGGGGCATCAGTACGGCCTGAGGCCAGATATGGTAGTGCTGGCGAAGGCGTTGAGCGGGGGGCTGGCGCCGAGTAGGCGCGACACTGATGACGGACGCGGTTTACGAGGGGGTCTATTCCTCGTTGCGGCGGGCGATCGTACACACGTCGACATTTAGCGAGAATAGTTTGTCGATGCGAGCGGGATTGGCGACGCTGGATGTATTGAGAAAGAATCGCTGGGGGCGCGCGCGACGGAACTTGGGGAGGAGTTGCGGCAGCGATTGCGGGAAGAATTGGCGCCCTTTGAAATGGTGAAGGAAGTTCGCGGATTAGGGATGTTGTCTGGGATTGAATTCGGATCTCCATCAAAACTGGTTTTGAAGGCGGCGTTTGAAGTGTTCATGAAGATTCATCCGGCGATGTTCGGGCAAATCGTGGTGATGAGAATGTTTCGCGATAAAAACATTCTGACGCAGATTTGCGGGAATAATTTTATGGTGTTGAAGGTGGCGCCGCCGCTGGTAGTTTCGCGCGATCAGCTGGAAGAATTTGTGGTGGCGATACGGGATGTTGTGGAGCTGATGCATACGTCGACGAGCTTCTGGACGGAAGCGGTAACGCTGGCGAAGCGGGCGGCGAAGATTTAGGAGATTCGTGACGGACGCCAAGACCCAGGTTCAAAACTCAAATGCGAACCTGGGGCACCCTCGAATGGCGAAGATTTGACGGCTTTACAAAAAAACTTTTAAGAACAAAATTTATTTGCGGACGGCCCAGGCCAGGCCATCTGGATTGTTGCCTGCGTTGATTTTTCCAGTGACGGTCAGGGATTTCAGGTCGATGACTACGATGTAGTCGTCCGGCGTGCACGCTACAAAGGCGCGTTGTCCATCGGGCTGCATTAAGATGCCGGCGGCGCCGTGGCCAATCGGGACGCGCTTCACTTCCTTGGCGAAGGGCGTCGAGCACAACCAAGTCCGGGCCACCCAGGGTTGAGACAAAAACCAATTTCCCATCTGGCGTAAATTTCAGGCGGTTCGCGCCTCGAACATTGGCGTTTAGAGTTTGAACTACTTTTTTGGCGGCGAGATCAACTACTGAAATTGTGCCGTCTTGGGCGTTACCGACCCAGATTTCCTTGCCATCGGGAGAAACGTCGAAACCTTCTGAGCCCCTGCCAACGGGGATGACTGTTTCGGTCCAATTGGTACGCGGAGCGGGTCTGGGGGCGCCGGGAGGCGGTGGGGGGCCGCCGGAGCTGCTCGTTTTTTCAATGACGCTAATGGTGGCGGAACTGACGTTCGAAGTGATGATGGGATTCAGACTGGGGAAAATGTAAATCATGTGGGTGCGATCCGGGCCAGTGCCGAGAATCCAGTCGATTTGTTTTGTGGCGGGATCGTAGCTGCCGATGGCTTTGGCGGCTTCGGCGGTGAACCAGACTTTTCCTTCGGCAAATGCAAGGCCGTGAGGGCCGCGCAATGCGCCGAGGTCGATTACCGGTAAGGATTTTTGCGCTACAAGATCGACAGGAGTGATGGTGTCGTACGCGCCGCCGCCGTAATTGGAAATGTAGGCGAATTTGCCGTCATCGGAAGCGATTACTTCGTGAGGATCCGGGCCAGAGGGGACGCGAGCGACCACGATTAGAGTTTTGGGGTCAACGATGGAGAGCGTCTGATCGCTCTTGGAAAGAGCCAGCAGGGAAACGGATGGAGTTTCTGCTGCGTTCAAAACGGTCGAGAAAATACCGAACAGAATTATCGCGGCAAATTTTCTAAGCTTCGTGACTGTTGGCGTCGTCATGCGCACCCTCGCGTATAAACGCTCAAGAGTCTGCGCCGAGTTGTTAAATTTCACAAGGCTTGGGAGGCGCAGGGAACAACTAGCGCTCTGACTGACCGGCCCGATGACCCATGTTCATACCTCAACTCCGAACATGGGGCACCCGACACCTCAAAGCGTTGAATGTATAGCTTGATTTACTTGAAAAATTCCCACATGGCGGGAGCGCTGGGGCGTCGCCGGGGAGTTTTGTTACGCCGAGGCCCTCGAAGCATGAGGCGGAGGACGCTTTGGTGCTGGTATAAAGCGATGGATTTATAGGCGGGTTTTCCGAAGGGGCTGATGATGACGGCGGCGACGTGGCCGCCTCCCTGAGTGAAGTCCAGGCTGTTGCCTTCGTCGAAAACGATGATGAGCAGGCCTTCTTTTTGAAATACGGGGCTGTTGATTAATGGGTCGATATTGGTTTTGAGCCAAGCATCGGCGGTGCTGAGGGGACAATCATGCGCGTCGTTGCAACTGTTGGGAACGATCAAGGAATATTCGGGAAGGTTGGCGGTGGGAAGATCCGCGGCGAATTCGGAAAAGGGCACCAGATTTTGCGCTTCCGCGGAGTGTTCTGCACATCGGTCATATAGGCGAGGGGATTGTGACGAACTAAATAGTTGCCGGTGTCACCTCCGGTGTAGCCCGCGTTGGGTAAATCCTCGGCGTAAGACTTCCAGGATTTGCCCGCAGTAATAAGCTCGCGGACTACATTGTCGTCCGAGACCGGGAACGATTGCGGAGTTTCGCCGTCGATGATGGTCTCCGTTTTGCCAACGGTCATCTCAAAATAGTTGGGAATGGAAGGATGCAAGTTGGCGTAGTAATTGGTCGCGAGTCCGTAGGTATTGGCCAGGCTGTCGAAATACGGCATGGAAGAACTGCCGATAACGTCGGCATAGCTGGCGTTTTCCTCAACGACAATAAAAACGCGGCCGAATTGCGGATTGGTTTGCCCGGAGGTTGGCGGAGGCGGGACAACATTGGGAGCCCCGCCACCGCAACCGGCCAAAGAGAGGACCAGACTGACGAATCCGGTGATGGCAGCAAAAGATTTACGCTTAGACGATGGGTACGGAAACATATCGGATTTTAGCGTGCAGGCTTCTGAGGGCATATACAGGCAGAACGGTATGCCGGATGAGCGGGAACAGTATGAAACGGAGTCCCAGTACTCCAGTTAGTCTTCTTCATGTAGAGCCGCGCGGAGGAAGTAACGCGTTTTGTCCATATTGGTGGGCCTGACGGCGACGTCAAAATCTGGACCATCATTCCCGTCGTAGGTTTGATCACCCCATCGAACCGCTACGTCGGGGTCGGGATTGTGTGGATTATTTTTTGAATTGTCGTACCACGCGATGGCTTGGAGGACGGTGCCTGCTTTGAGTGGCAGGGGATGGAGCAGGCGGTAACTAGCTGCCAGTAAAAATCGTAATTCACGCGCAAGAGTGTTTCGGGAGCGCTGCCGGGATGAAGCATGTTGTATTCGAAGCGCTTGCCGCGAAGGTGCATGTGCGGGAAGAAGCTGAGGAGCACGGCATCGTTGGGCAAAGAGCCGTGGACCTCCACGCGAAAATCGGGGGCCCGGGGCGGAATTACGAAATGGTCGTTGGTTAATTGAAGCGTGAGGATGCGCTGCGTGGGCGGTTGCCTGGCAAAGACAAGGCCGCGCACGCCGGTTTGATCGTGGCGGCGTAGCCGTGAGTCATGTAGTGCATCTGGAAGACGAGATCGGAACCGGCGGGGATGAATTTCGCGGCGCCCTCGGGCCAGTTATCGGGAGAACTTCCGGGCGCGTAGACGAGAAGAATGTCGGCGGTGGTGAAGTGCGTGTCATTGCGGTCCTGGCCGCCGGGCATGTCGGCGCCTGTGAAGGGCACGCCAATGGGGGCGTGCTTGAGCCAATTTGAATTTGGAGGGCGAATGTAAACTACGGCGTGGTGAACGTTCGCGCGGCTTGAGGGGCGTATTTCTGATTGTTGCACCCATTTGTTTTCGGTGAAATGGGTGGAAACAATTTCGTAGGTGTAGTCCACGTCGCCATGAGCGGGAATGACGACCGGTTTGGGCATTTGTAAAACTGTATCTGGATGGGGAATGAGCCAGCCTGGCGTCCACTGGCGAGGAGGTGGGGCGTCGCCAGCGTTGCCTGCCGGGGCGTTGGAATCGGCCCAGGAAACCAGGGTGGCGATTTCTTGATTGGTTAAAGAAGGGTCATTGGAAAAATGGCCAACGGTTGGATCAGCAAACCATGGAGGCATTTTTCTTTGACTCGCGTCCGTGGCGATGGCGCGGGCTAGAGGCTGTGTTTGAGCGTAGGTAAGGAGTGGCATCGGCCCGATTTCGGCGGTGCGATGACAAACCTGACAGTGGTTCTGGAGAATGGGAAGCACGTCGCGATAAAAGGTGGGCGGCGCCGATTTATTCGGCGACGCGTTAGCGTTTTGCGGCGAGAGCAACATTGGCGCGGAGCACAGGAAGATGAGTGCGAGGGCTTGGATTAATATCTTTTGTTTAGCTGAACTTGAGCCGGCCATCACTCCGATACTCCGCTGGGAACACTGGGAAATGCAAATGAATGATAACGGCGCGCCGGACGGGCTCAGCGGCGGAGTTCGATATACCCCGTTTACCCGATGGCCAACGGATGCCGTAGTGCGCTGTAGTAGGGTGCGGGCTTGGCGACTACTTGAAGGAGATAAAACATGGCTGATAGCAAAAAGTGCGCGCATCCGGTTTGTTCGTGTACGGTGACTTCGGGGAAGTATTGCAGCGTGGAGTGTGAAGCGATGGAGAAGACTCCGGATATTACCTGCAAGTGTGGGCATGCGGGGTGCAAGGCTTCGGCGGCGGCAACAGCGTAACGTTAAACGGAACTAGCGCTTTTTGGTTGAAGGGCTCTTCGCGGGCTTAGGTTTTGACCGTGAAGGGCCTTTTTTGTTGACGCTTGCGTTTTACTCGAGGCGAAGCTTCCACGCGGTGCGTAATGTGCCGGCTGGCAAATCTTCGTTGGCGAGATCGAGGCGCACGTGGGTTGCGCCGTTGCGGCCCCAGCCGCCTTTTACGGGGATGAAAACTTCGGGCAGTTCTTCGACGAAAGCGGCTTGCTGTTCTGGGGTGATCATGATGTTGTCGTAGCCTTGTTTTGCGGCGGCGAGGGTGGCGAAGATGCGGCCGTCTACGCGGAAGTCGGGACTGCCCATGTGGGAGGATTCTTCGGCGCCTTCGAGGCTGAGGGCGATGCGGCGGAAGTCGTGGATGTTCATCCTGAGTGCCCGTGGTGAGGATTTTATTTTATCGGAGTTAAAAAATAGAGTGAAGCGCGCTTGCGGTTTAGATTTGTAGTTGTTCCGCGTTACAAGACCCACCTGCCACGGCAGGTAAACCCTCCAAAAACCTGAGGGTGGGGCACCCCGCGTGGGGTTACGATCGTGCTTGATAGGCTTGATAGAGCGATTGGTAAGGAGTTATTGGGTCTGCGTTTTGGGTGTCGGGGGATTTTCGGTCAGGATGACAAGGTTGGTGATTCCAGCTGCGCTGAGTTGGTCTACGGCTATCTCAACGTCGGAGTATCTGCAGCGGGCGTCCGCGTCGAGGTATAGTTCCTTGGAGAGGCCATTTTTTGTGGCGTCGCGAAGGCGGGGAGCCAGCTCTTCGAGGCTAATCCCGGTTTGATACGTTCCACCGGTGCTACTGAAGAAGAATTTGCCATCGCGAGTGATAGTCAATGTATGGAGTCTTCGCGGAGGGCGTGGGGATGGGCGGTGGCGTTGCGGGCGTGCGGGCGGTCGACCGCAATGCCACGTCCGTCGAGGACGGTTAAAGGCATGAAGAGGAATAGCAGCGCGATCATGACGGTTACGACGGGCCAGAGATTTAGGTAGAGGAAGTAATTGGATTTTCGTTTCGCAAGCTCGGGCGGCGAGAGCTTTAGTGGGGGTCCAAGCTGGGAAGCTCATGGTTTGGAGCGCCGAAGTTATGGGTATGACGCTTTGTCGACCTCTAGCTATTAGACACCGTCGGCTGGTGGTGCGGTCGGTTAAACGCTAGTGAGATGACGGTAGAGTAATTGCGCGGGTTGAGTGGGTCGCCTGTGGGTTCGGAGTTTTGATGATTCCACGTTACAAGGTCCACGCTCCTGAATGCTGAGGGTGAGCGACCAAGCCCTGTGCAGGATTTTTGGTGGACTTGAGAAGAGAAAAGAGGAGAAGAGAGATTCCTCCGCTTCGCAGGCCGACTCATTCGCAGGAGCGAATGAGAAGAAAAAGCGTCGGCCTGCTTCGGTCGGAATGACCGTTGGGAGGAGTTGCTGAGATACAAGTGAGGAAGATTTCTCTGTTCGGGATTAGGAAAATGCGGACAAAGAGCGAGTGATACTAGGCGGGTATAACAGGGCAGCAAACCAGATTATAGGCCGTGCAGTTACTGGGAGGCGGAGAGGGAGGCGCCCATTTCTTTTAGCTTGGCGCGGGCGCGGCGGTCTTCTTCGGTGCCGGGGTAACGCTTGACGATTTCGCGGAGTTCGCGGACGCCAGTGGCTTTCTGGCCGAGCTCGATATTAGCCAAGGCTTTTTTGAGGCGCGCGGGTGGGACTTTAAAGTTGTGGGGATAGCCGGTGAGGACCTTGTCGTATTCGGCGACGGCCAGGTCGTAATTTTTTTGCGTGTAGGCGATTTCGCCGAGGTAGAACTGGGCGTTGCCGGCGAGATCGGTGTTGCCATAGTAGCGGATGTAATCCTGAAACTCGGAGCGAGCGAGATCATATTTGCCGCTGGTGATGTCGCGGAGGCCGTTCGAATAGAGGGTGTCGGCGGATGGTGCGCCGGCCGGTGGCGGGCCAGATGACACTGCGGGATTCGTCGCGCCGGGGTTGACGGAGCCGTTGCTGCTATAAGCGGGAGCGGAAGGGAAGCCGTTGTTGGATGCGATGCCTTGGTTTGGTTGAGTGGAAGCTGGAGGCTGACCTCCGCCACCGCCAGAGATTTTCGCGTCCACGCTCTGCATGGTGTTTTGAAGATCGACCAACTGCTGATTGAGTTTACCGAGACGCGATTTAATTTCCTCGAAATTGTCGGAGAGGCCCTGCACTTGAGTGGACATGGTGTCGAGGCGCGCGCCGGAATTGGCTTGCACATCCTGCACGGATTTCTGGAGCCCGCTCATGGTGGAATTAAGGCGGCCGACATTGTCGCTGGACTGCTCGACGAGGGTCTTCATGACAGTGTGGTCCTGAGTCATTTGAGACTGCAGATCTTTTTGTCCCTGGAGGAGCGTGGAGACGTCGCGCTGGAGCTCGATGAGTTCGCGAGCGACGGCTTCGGCGGGGCGCGGACACGACGGCGCTACCGGCGATGAGTCCGGCTAGAGCAGCAGCGCTGAAAATGGCGATATTACGGTGACGCATGGTGAAACCTCCTCGGGACTGCGAGTACGGCGATCAAATTCAAACTCAATGACAACAGCTCTTACCGGACTGGGTAGAAAAGAAAGCTGTAAATTTCACTTTAATAGTACGGGCGCGTGTGGGCAAGAGGTGATGTTTAACGTTGCCGCACTTTTTGGTAAGACGAAAGGCGCTGCGCGGATTGCGTTTTGCTTGTTCCACGTTACAAGGCCCACCCTCAAAAAAGCCGAGGGTGGGGCACCCTCCGTGTGTCAATACGCCGTGGCCAATTCAGGACTGCAAATCAAAGCGAGCTAGTTGGCGCGGACGAAATGGCCGCGACGATTTTGCTGATAACACTCTTCAGTGGCTTGAGTGCAGAAAGGCTTTTCCTTGCCGTAGCTGACGGTGCTGAGGCGGTCAGCGGAAATGCCCAGGGAGACGAGATAATTTTTTACCGCAGTGGCGCGGCGGTCGCCCAAGCCGAGATTGTATTCGGTGGAGCCGCGTTCATCGCAGTGACCTTCGATGGTGGCTTTGATGTCTGGGTAGGCGCGTAGAACCTCGGCAGTGGCGCTAAGAGCTTCTCTGGCGTCGGGGCGAATGTCGGCTTTATCCAAATCGAAGTAAGCGTCTTTGACCCTGTCGCGGAAGATTTTGTCCCGATCGCGATCGGTATCGGTAGGCTCGATGTTCGCGGCGGTGGCGATGGTGAT
Organism: uncultured Acidobacteriota bacterium; assembly: GCA_963705755.1. Lineage (GTDB taxonomy): Bacteria > Acidobacteriota > Terriglobia > Acidiferrales > UBA7541 > Acidiferrum. The sequence continues at coordinate 101,795 of CAVPKZ010000079.1, forward strand.
GCGCACACTGGCATCGGCGGATCCGCCGGGGCCGGTGGCGGTAATGGTATAGGTCGCGGAGTCTCCGGGAGTGACTTTGGTGGAGCCTTCAGCAGAGACTGGACCGACTTCCGGCGCGATAGCGACTTGCGTGGCGTTGGTGGTGGACCAGGTAAGAGTTGTCGAATCGCCCTTGTTAATGCTGGTGGGATTAGCCTGGAAAGTCACAGTGGGACGAGGCGCCTCTTCGGTGCGCTCCGGCGTGGTGTTACGAGTGTTCAGGGGTTTTTTTGCGCAACCAAAATTCAATACGGCGACCGATAAAGCGGCCAGCAGGCAACTTCTATACAACTTCGGTGAAACAGCAAACATTCGCATTTCCTCCTCGACATAGAATCCCAAGCCGTCTGGGCAAGAATCGTACCACTTGCGTGTAAATTGTAAGGCTATTACTCCTAAGAGTTATACCCGATGTTCCAGCACTGCAACAGTTCTATACGTCTCTATACGTCCAACGTTGCGGGAACATTAAAATCAAAAGCTGAAAAGCGCTTCGTGGTTTAGGATTTTCTTGGTCCACTTTACAAGACCCACCCTCCAAAAAACTGAGGGTGGGGCACCCTCCGTTACTTGTTGTCATCATTTGGGTGACCAGTTGGGGGATTCGTTGTGGCCGGTGGTGGTTAGTTGATGGGGCTGGGAGCCGTCGGCGAGCATGCTCCAGATCTGGCGCGTGCCGCCGCGAGTTGATTCGAAGACGATGTGACGGCCATCGGGCGCCCAACTGGGGCGTTCGTTGCGGCCGGCATCGCGGGTGACTTCGACGATTTTGCTGGTGGCGGCCTCCATCACGTAGATGTCGTAGTTGCCGGAAGGGCGACGCCAACTGAAGGCGAGGATTTGTCCGTTGGGCGACCATGCGGGGTCGATCACATAACCCATGTCAGGCAGATCGAACTTGGAGACGCTGGTGCCGTCGGAATTCATGGAATAAAGTTGCGGGACGCCGCCGCGATCGCTGACGAAAACGACGGTTTGTCCAGTTTTAGGATTCCAAGTGGCGGAAGTGTTGGCGCCGCTGGAATTGGTGAGGCGCCGGGGACGGCCGCCGTTGGCTTCGCAGACGTAGAGATCCGGGTTGCCCTGCATGGAAGAGGAAAAAATTATTTGTGAGCCATCGGGCGACCAGGACGGGGAGCTGTTGCTGCCCTTGAACTGAGGGAAGGAGACAAGTTTTCCGGTGTCCATGGAATACATGCAGATCTGCGCGCTGGTAACGCGGATCATGGGCTTGAAGCAAGTGAAGGCGATGCGCGAGGCGTCGGGTGACCAACGCGGAGTGAGCGCGATAGAACGCAGACTGGTGAGTGGATGCTGATTGGCACCGTCGTAGTCCATGAGCCAGATTTCTTTGGTGCCGGTGCGGGAGCTAACGAAGGCGATTTGTGTGCCTGCAATGCTGGGGAGGCCGCCACTTAGTTTGTTGATGATTTCGTCGGCGAACTGGTGTGCGAAACGGCGCACTTGGGCGTCGGTGGGAGCGCCGCGGTAAACCTTGGCGACCACAGGTTGTGAAGAGGGATTGCGGACGTCGAAGAGCCAGGCTTCTATGGCGACTTCGGGTGTGGATTCGGTGAGATTACCGAAAGCGACCATGCTGGCGTTAGCGGGAGCATCCGTCCAAGTCAGGTTGCGGAGCTCGGAAGGTTGCGACGGGGATTGCGGCGGATAAAAGCTGGGGCTGACGAGGTCGAGAATGCCGCTGAACTGAAGATCGTCTCGGACTACCTGCGTGAATAATGCAGAGTGATTTTTTGCAGGGTCGACACGTGGAGCAAAGTCGGCTACGGCTAGACGCGGTTTTTCCAAGCCAAGTCCGGTGCCGGTCTTGATCCAATCCTGTGCGCGTGTTGCATGCGGGACGCAGGACATCGCCAGAAGAATTAGAGAAACATATTTGAAACGCTTGAACGAACTTAGCACCTTCACCCCCGAGTTCCAGCCGCGTTGAAATGCGGCGTGGAGAAACAAATTACTTCGTCATGGACAAATCGAAATCAAAATTTACATTTACGTACGAGCCGGAATAGTCGTTGGGCAGCGGCGGCATCGGCGAGGCATTCGCCAGCGCGCGCTGCGCGGAAATATCCATGGATTGGTTTCCGCTGGACGTTTCCATGCGAATATTTTTTACTGAGCCGTCGCGATTGATGGTGAACGTCAGCACGGATTTAGCGCGACGTGCGGAGCGGACGGCTGGATCGATTTCAAAAAGGTTCCAGTTGCTGCCGATCTTACGTCGAACGGCTTCTACATACCAACCATAGCGGGTGGCGAAATCGCCGCCGCCCTGGCCCTGGATCTGGACGCCGCTGGTGGTCTGCCCGGGATTGTTGCCGTACCCGGTGGGAAGATTGGGGCTGCCGCCTTTGCCGTAGTTCACGGCGTTAGGTGGAGTGGGACGGAGATCCTCAAAAACTTTTGAAGGATGTACGATGGGTTTCTTTCGCGGCTCGTCCTTGAATTCCTTGTCGGGATGGACGACGGGGACGGGCTTGGGCGGCGTCTGGTCCTTAAACTTAGGAATAGCCAGCGCGTCCTGAGGGACTTCAGGAATATCTGGCGGTTTCGGTTCTTCTTTATAAAGGCCCTTGGTGGGATCGATGGCGTGGCTGTCGCTAGTCACGTCGGGCTTTAGCATTGGGATGCCACCGCTAGGGACAAGATTGACTTTGACGTCGTCGCCGAGGTTGCCGCCGACGCTGGTCCACTGGTTGCCGCGATATTGGTACCAGGCGGAGAGGCCGATGGCGAGTGCCAACGCGCCGTGCAGAAAAGCGGAATACACCAGGAATTTTCGTAGGGTGACTTCGTCCGTGTTGGCGAGAGCGACGCTCATCTTTTATCTCTGGCGCTCACTTCAAATTAACGTTGGTGCGGGAACGATCGGTGATGGGTTCGGTAACGATGCTGATGTTGTTGATGCCGGAGACGCGTAGGGCATCGACGACGGAGGCGAATACGCCAAAGGGCACGGTTTCGTCGCAGCGCAGAAAGACGGCGTCCTGCTCATCTTTTAACTTAGCCTTCACCTTTGCGCCGAGCTCGTGAACGTTAACAGGTGTGTTGCCCAGATAGATGAGCTGCTGTTTGTCTACGGAGACGACGACGCGCTGCTCCGGGCTTTCTTTAACGGTGTGCGTTTTTGGCACATTAAGTTCGATGCCGGACTGCAGGATGGGGGCAGTAATCATGAAAATGATGAGGAGGACCAACACGACGTCCACGAAGGGGACCATGTTGATCTCGGAGAGCGAGGATTGGGTACCTTTTTGAATGGATGCCATGTTCGTCCAGCTTATTCAGGGCTCGCGATGCGCGGCCTTTCGCGAAAATTTAAGTGAAAGTCTTTTCGATTTGCGCGGCGACTTCCAACGTAAAGGTATCGAGACGCTGCGCCAGGTTGCGAATATTCTGCAAGAACTGATTATAAAAGATTACGGCCGGGATGGCAGTGACCAAACCCGCGGCAGTGGTAAAAAGCGCTTCGGAAATGCCGGGCGCGACAGCGCGGAGGCTGGCGGCACCTGCGGTGCCAAGTCCGGAGAAGGCGTCGATGATGCCCCAGACGGTGCCGAAAAGGCCGATGAATGGGGAAACGGAACCGGTGGTGGCGAGCCAGGACATGCCTTTTTCCGCGCGACGAACTTCTTCGGCGGCTGCCAATTGCATATTTACGGTGACGGCCTGGAGGCTTTTGAGTCTGCCGCCGGCGCTGGGATTCGCGGAGTTAGGCGAGACCTGGCTTTGCAGTTCGCGATAACCGAAGGCGTAGACGGTGGCGAACGGGGAACCGGCTTGCGCCAAGGCTTGGGGATTGGCGATTCCGTGAGTGGCGCGGAAGATGCGGAGAAACTGGTCGCCTTCGCGTTTGACGCGACCGAAGAAACCCAGTTTCTGGAAAATCATGGCCCACGAGACGATGGAGAAGATCAGGAGAAGCGCGAGAACTCCACGGGCGACCCATCCGGTTTGTTCGAGAATGCTACCGATATCGGTCACGAAGAACGCAGCGAACAGAAAAATGGTTTACCCCTCAGTGAAAAGCGAATTTTTGGTGACTCAAGAACCGTAGCATACGCATACATGGGAAGCAACGAAACGTAACACTAATGGTTACGGGTGTTTCGTGAGCGGAAATGCGCGAATCGAGCTATGGTAGACTGCGAATTCAGATGAATAAGGCCTTCGATATCGGCGTGGAGTCGTTGAGTAGGAGCGGCGGCGCCGAGAATGGCGGGCTCGAAGTCAATCCCTCAGCTCACACTGGCCACACTGGCCATTCCAATAAATTTGATGCCGGCGGCAGGATTAATGTTGCTGACGGCGTGGTGTGTGGTGATGCGACTGCGCCGGGCAGAAGTTTTGGCGATACGGCGAATGGGGGACGTTTTTTCTGGAGACGTTTGGGTGCCAGATGAACGACTTACGATTCGGAGAAAGTGGCGGGGGCTGCTGTTGTCGCGGGGGTACCGCAGGTGGAGACGCGCGGAAACGGGGGCGGATTGATTTTGTATAACACATGCAGCATTGAAGAGAAGGCCGCGCAGAAAGTATTTTCGCGGCTGGGAGAATAACATATCGCGAGCGCGAGAGAGAGGCAAAATTATCGGGGTGCTGGGGTGCGTGGCGCAGCAGGAAGGCCAAGGATATTTTTAAGCGCGCGCCGTGGGTGAGTTTGGTGTGCGGCTCGGCGAGTTACCGGAAATTTGCCGGAGATTGCTGGGCGGAACTGGAAGCGGGGGGAACAAGCGGTGTCGCGGGGCTAGATGTAACGATACGGATTGAAACGTTCGAGACGGAGATTACGCGGCGGGACAATCCTTTTGGGCGGGCATATCTGACGATTATCGAGGGTTGCGACAAGGCTTGCGCGTATTGCGTGGTGCCGCACACGCGAGGGCCGGAGCGCAGCCGCGGAAGCGAATCGATCTTGCGGGAAGTGCGGCAGCTCGCGGAGTTGCTGATATTCCGAAGTGCAATTGCTGGGGCAGACGGTGAATTCGTATGTGGGATCCGACTGCGCGAGGGATTAAAGTTTTTCGGAAGTGTTGCTGGGGAAGTGGCGCTAGGTGGCGGGGATTCCGCAGGGTGAGATTTACGACTTCGCATCCACGGTGATTTTGGGGGCAGATATTGTGGAGGCGATCGATCGCGAGCCGAAGCTTTGCGATCACATTCACTTGCCGGTGCAGTCGGGGTCGACGAAGGTTTTGCGGGCGATGGCGCGGACTTACACGCGCGAGGAATATCTGGGGAAGATTGGGCTGATCCGCGGCGCTAAGCGGCCGATCAGTATTACTACGGATATTATGTGGGATTCCCGGGCGAGACGGACGAGGGACTTTGAAGAGACGCTGAGGCATGCTGGACGAGGCGGCAGTGTATGACGGGGTGTTTGGGATTTAAATATTCGCCGCGGCCGAATACCTCTGCTGGCGCTGAATAAAAGATCCTATTTCGGAGGAAGATTAAAGGGCGGCGGTTGGCGATGATTCAGGAAAAGCAGCGGGTGATTCAGACGGCGCGGAATTTGGCGATGCTGGGGCAGGAGCTGGATGTGTTTGTGAGTAACAAATCGCGGCGGGAGAATCAGTGGTCGGGGGCATACGACTTCGAATCGGGTGATAAGTTTCTCTTCCCAAGAGAAGGAGCTTCTGGGAAGCTAGTGCGCGAAGGTGACGGATAGTGGGACGGGGAGTTTGACGGGCGTGCACGCGACGTGAGCGCAAGGTAGTCAAGTTGATCTCAGATGCGCAGGGTAGATCGGGGGTCCAACGTGGAAGTGGAAATGAAGATTCGTGGGCTGATGATGGATCCCGTGACGAATATGCCGATTGTGGTGTTGAAGGAGTGGGCGGGCAGGCGATTTTGCCGATTTGGGTGGGCGTGTATGAGGCGAATGCCATCGCGCTGGAGATTGAGAAGGTGCAGACGCCGCGGCCGATGACGGACTATTTGCTGAAGAATTTTGCTGGGGCTGGATGTGCAGTGCAGCGGATGATGGTGAGCGAATTGAAGGACGATACGTTTTATGCGTTGATATGGGTGGAGCGCGCAGGGCAAATGCTGACGATTGATTCGCGGCCGAGCGATGCGTTGGCGCTGGCGCTGCGGCTGGACTGTCCGATATTTGTGAAGGAACAGGTCATGAAGAATTCTAAAGTTTCCAGCGCGATCAATGAGCGGACTACGAATGAGCAGCTGCGGTCGTGGCTGGAAGGGTTGTCAGATGATGATTTGGGTAGATACAAGATGTAGGGTAGTTGCTGGAATGCTTTCTTCGTTTCAAATTCCTCCTCAGTAGAAACTTCGCTTATTTTGTGTTTCACGCGATTGAGAAAAAAACTTCTTCGAGTGTTGTGAAATAACGGCAAAACCCAAGATCCAGGTGCAACCTCAAATGCGAACCTGCGGCACCCGAAACTAATCCCCTCAAATCTGAGAACTAAAAAATAATTTAGACACTAGCTGTGGAGACGTGCGTGGCGGCGGAAGTGTGCTTGACGAGGCGGCGAGTCATGCGGCGCCAGGTCACTAGGAGGACTACGCCGATGAGGATTAGGGCTAGGCTTAGACCGGCCCAGAGGCCGAAGGCGCCCCAGTTGAGAGTGAAGCACAGCCAGTAACCGAGCGGGAGGCCGATGATCCAAGTAGGCGATTAAGTGGCAGAGCATGGGTGTGCGGGTGTCGCCAGCGCCGCGAAGTGCGCCGGTGGCCACGGTTTGAATGCCGTCGAAGAGTTGGAATGCGGCTCCCGCGGCGAGAAGAAATGTGGTGGCGCGAATGACGTCTGTCGCGGGCGTGTACATTCGCGCGATGGCGTGCGGGAAAATGAGCAATGCGGCGCTGGCGCAGGTCATGAACGCGGCTCCCAGAAAAATTGCGGTGTTGCCGGCGTCGCCCGCTGCGCGTGGGTCTTTGCTGCCGATGGCTTGACCGACGCGGACGGCGGCGGCGGATGAAATTCCCAGCGGGACCATGTAGGTGAAGGCGACGGTGTTAAGCGCGATTTGGTGGCTGGCGAGAGGCACGGGGCCGAGGCGGGCGATCAATGCGGTGACGAGCGCGAAGACACCGCTCGTGAGTGGAATTGAAGCGCGGCGGGATAACCGAGAGTGAGCAGGCGACGAATGCGCGGGAGATCGATGTCGACCGGAGTCTTCAGCAGATCGGTGCGATGGCGGTGGTCGTACCACAAAAGGTAAATGATGAGCACGGCGGCCATGTACAAGCGCGCCAGTGCTGTGGACCATCCGGAGCCGATAGCGTCCTTCGCCGGGGGGCCCCACTTGCCGTAGATGAGTCACCCAGTTGCCGACGGCGTTGACGATGTTGGCGGTGATGAGCGCGAAGGCCACGATGCGGACCATGTTCATGGCCTGCAGGCAGCGGCGCACCGCGAAGTACAGCAGCAACGGGAAAAGGCCGACCGCAAGAAGTTTGGTATAAGGGAATAGGCAAAGCGCGAGAATCGCGGGATCAATATGCATGCTGCGAAGCAGCTTGGGCAGCAGCCATACGGGCGCAGTGAGGATAGGAGTGAGCGCGATGCTCAGGTAAATACTGTTGATGAGAGAAGCGGTGGCAATCCTCACGCTGACCGGCGCCGAAAAGCTTGCGACACGAGAGAGCGTCGGAGTCCCCATAAGCAATCCGGCGCCGAAGAGCGCCAGGACAATGAAGAT
>CAVPKZ010000080.1:0-11778 GCA_963705755.1 uncultured Acidobacteriota bacterium
AGGGTACAAGCAGCGAAGCAACGCAGCGGGCAAGCCAATCCCGGCGAGTTTTGAGAAAACCGTGGAGATGGAGGGTGGGCGGCACAGGATGCAGGTGGATTTTTTAGCGGGCGAATATGGCGGGAGCGCCAAATCACACCGCCATCAGCAGGTGCAGGATTTACTCGCCCATAAAGCTCGGGGAGCGGACGTGGTGTTCGAGCAATTTTACGCGGAAGATGTAAAGGGCCAGCTCCTAAACGGGGCAGAACTGACGATACGGCTCAACATCGCAAATGAAATCGCCATTTTCATCATGAAGGGCATTTGTACAGGCCAGCGGACGAAGGCGAAGGACTATTACGATCTCTACATGCTGACGAAACATTTCAAAGAAGGGCCTAAATCTTTGGCGGAGGGTCTCGCGCCTCACAAGGGCAATGCGCTCCTGAAAGAAGCTCTGGCAAACATACATCGGTATTTTGATTCGCCAAACGGCTTGGGTCCGACTCTGGTCGCGGAGTTTCTGGGCGAGCCGGGGGGAGACGAAAGGGAGATTCGGCGCAGAGATGCTTTTGAGGTGATACAAGCGGTGCTGGCGCTAGTAGGCTGATGAGATGTCGACCGCTATTCACAAGGCAAACGACCCTCCGGAATTTCTTGGCATTGTCGCGAAGTTTACGGACAGCTGGTTTCCCAACGAACCGACATGGGGACCTTGGTTTGGAGAAGGAACAACCGATATAAACGGAACACTTGGGGAGTGAGCCAAACATTCTTGAGATTGTAAGCCGACATAAATGGAATTAACTGGACTCGATATCGACCACCGTGGTACTGGATTAAAGAAGATTATAAGGAAGATGCTAAACCAGATGCTGCCATTTCGATCCTCTACTGCGACGGTCCAGAATTCTGGCTGGTCTACGGTCGGAACTACTGCCTCGGGTTTCATGGCCTTCAATCCCATGCGAATCCTCTCAGCAATAACCATCCTAATTGGACGAATTAGCAAGAAGGCTGAAACCGGATAGCGACCTGCACAAAGGGATTTGCCCCAGCCCAGAGGCCGCCATCCGAAGTGGATGGCGGCCTCTTTCATTTACTGGGCCATCGGTACGTTTCTCGGAAAGAAACAATTTCAGAGGAGGAAACAGGAATGGATGTTCAATTACCAGGGGTAGTAGTTGTAAAGCTAGGGGGCTCGGTTCTTGTCGACGATGACTCCTACCGGCAAGCGGCCAAGTTTCTAGTGGATCGCTGGCGTAGTTCTGTAGAGGAGCGTTTTATCGTAGTGGTCTCTGCTCGGAAGGGCGCGACCGACGAACTGGAACGACTTGCAAATGGAATCGTTAGATATCCGAGCCCGAGAAGCCTCGACCTTTTATGGTGCACGGCGGAGCTGCGTTCGGTGGCTCTGCTGACGCTTCATCTTGAGGAACTGGGCATAGCAGCTGCTGGTTTGAACGTTCATGAGACGGGATTGCGGTGCAATGAATCAGGGCAGAGACAAGGGAGAGTGCAATCTTTCTCTAGAAAGCTTCGAAGATCCTTGGAGCACCATTCCATCGTAGTTGTTCCGGGATTTTTCGGCACCTTGACCAACGGCTCGATCGTTTCCCTGGGCCGCGGCGGATCGGATCTGACTGCAGTACTTCTCGCGAATGAAATTGAAGCCGAGCGATGCGAGCTCATTAAAGATGTCGCAGGGTATTTCACAGAAGACCCGGGCGCCAGTCCACAGGCTGAGCACCTGCCCTGGATCTCCTATGACAATGCTATAGAGATGGCCTCACGTGGATGCGAGCTAGTTCAACGTGTAGCGCTCGAAGCGGCACGCGAAAATTCTCTACAACTGGTTGTTCGCGGCTTTGGCGATAACGTACCAGGAACCGTTGTTTCGACGCTCGCGAACGAGGAATGTAACTGCGAAACGTAAGTTTGGGATCCTGAGGTGAATCACGTTTGACACCCACAAATGCTTGCCCAATGCCCGTCGAACGCGTTACGTTCGTAATCACGGCCCAGAACCAAGCGGATGTCTTGGCCAGGGTGGTACTGCTATTTCATCGGTTGAACGTAGAAATCGAATGGATGCATTTGGCTCGCCGGCGCGGCACTGAAATGATGCGGCTGAGTATAAGAGTCACGGCAGAAAGCGAGCATGCTTGTGGCCTCGAAGCGCAGCCTTACAAAATAGCCGCTCGCGAAACCAGTTCGCTCGGCGGCGTTGCAAGTGGTAGATTGATTTTCTATTTCTGGAACTCGTCGTCGGGGCAGACTCTCGGAAACCCGCCCCTGTCTCCATTCACATGATCCTGCGCCATTCGTGTGGATTCACATTTAGAACAGGTGTGTGCCGTGCGTGATGGCCGCGCCCGCTCGCATTGCAGCGGCTACGGTGGCAACCTCGGCCAACATAGGGTCGGTCGCCCCCGCTTCCCGTGCCGCCTTCACATGAAGTGCGATGCAGTACGGGCACTGCGTTGTCAGTGCCACCGCGACGGCCATAAGTTGCTTCTGAAGTACATCGAGCGCGCCTGCGTGGAACGCCTCCTTGTCGAACGCCCAGAACGCCTTCATCGGCGCCGGATTGTGCTCATCGAGTTTCTTGAGCTTCGTTAGGTTTTTCATGTCGAACATGCCGCTAGTCCTCCTCGCTCGCTGTGCCCCTCGTGGATCCACAGAGACGACTCTGAGTAAGAATTCCGGAGAAAGGATTAGTTACAGAATTCCTGTAACTTTTCTCGGGAACCAAAGTCTCACATGGTGGATATCATTCTAAATTCAGGATAGCCACGTGTGGCTGACGCGAATCATAAAGTGTCCTTGCCGCTTTTTTCTTTGCTGCAGCATTGATCCCCCAAGCTTTGCCAAGATCGATCCATCTAGGGGCCAAAGACGGGAGGAACCATTTGGCCCGCGTTCTGTTCAAATGCCTTAATGTCTGTGTAGTACAGCGCCGAGGAGGGGTATTGGCTTGCGTTCAACCCAGAGACGAGGCAATTCGGCTGCAGCTTCTTGACCAACTCATAGATTTCGTGGAACGGGACTTTTTCAACGTGATGCGGCTCCACGGTGCGTTCCAGCCATCGAAGATCAGCAGCGTAATCTCGCCATAGTTGGTGAACAGTTCGGTGAGCTGCTCATTGATCAGTTTGATCTTATCGTTCGTAACGTTGAAATGGAGGATGTCGTTGCGAAGGTCCAAGATCGAGTAATACAGGGCGACCTTCAGCCCATGCGATCGGAAGGAGTCGGCGTACGCTATCACCACATCCTTCTGGTGTGCCGTGTCCTTGACGCTTGCGACCTTGGTCGACGTCGGCCAAATACAAAATCCGTCGTGGTGCTTGGACGTGAGACAGCCCCAAGTCATGCGAGCACCTTCCGCGGCCCTGGCCCACTGCTCGGTATGCAGATTCGACGGGTTGAACACACTGGGCGAGTCTTTCGGATCGCCCCATTCCCGGTCCTGGAAAGTCGCCATGTTGAAATGGATGAACATGCCGAATCGCAGGTCCACAAAGTCCTGCTGAAGCTGCAGAGTGGCCTGTCCACAAGGTATCGCAGAACCTTATTCGGTCTGCCAAGTGTTCCCGGGGCGTGTGGCAGCACCGCTACTGCGGCGGCTCCCTAGGATGCATGGAAAAAGTCTCTTCGTGTAGGGATGGTCATGACGAACGAATTCTAGTCATGCACTGCCTTTCGTGCCAGCAGTGACACACTCCTATTTCAATCGCAGCCGCGAACGTAGAAAATTCCCAGCGTGAAAAACAGCGCCGTGGCAGCCAAGAAAATGGCGTCTAGCATGGGTACCTTCCCTCTCCGGAACGCTAGAATTTGACCAAGATGGCCAGAGTGCCCCGGTCTTCGCTTTTCCTGAGATCCGGCGTAAAGCCCGGCACCGTCGCCCCGGGAGAACCACAAATATTCAAGAAGGTCGGGGAGGTGGGACAGGAGGTCGGCGTGATGCCGCCCGGTCCCGAAAAATACGGCACGGTCGCCGCGCGGTGATTGTACTCCCAGCGGAAAGTAATGTACTGGCTGGGCATGTAGTCGAATGTTCCGGAAATGTCCCACGCTTTGAACGGGTCGCCAGGATTTTGCGTGAAATAAGGCGTTCCCGATGCTGCCGTAGCGCCATTGATCGGGGGCAGCAAAACCAGATAGCGCCCCGGATTGTTGATTCTGCCGCCGCCGATGGTCAGACCGTACAGATCCTTGTGAAACCATAGGCGGTCATAAACCATGAAGCCCAGGAAGCTCTGCTTGGGCCCACCCTTGCGATTGCCATAGCAACTTACTCCGCCGCCGGTTTCACACCCGGCGTCTAGAGTGACGGAGAACGCCGCCTTATCGAAGAACTTCTCCACGTTGTCGTAGTACTTGACCTGGATGCTGTCGTCGGTGTGCAGGCGCGTGCGGCCAGGCGTGGCAAGCGTGTCCTGGCCCAAGCCATATTGGTTGGCGACGACGGAGACCTTGCTATTCGGACGCCATGCAATCTGCACTCCCAGTCCCGGCCGGTTGTTGAACCGTCCATAGGATTGCCATCCAATGAACCACGGCTCAATCTTTAACTTCTCGGTGGGATAGATCTGCACGCGCAGGCCGTTAAAGAACCATGGGGTGTTGGAGGAAACGTAGGACGGCTGATACGCCCAGTTGTCGAACTGGTAGTAACTGAACAGGCCGATGTAGGACAGGAAGATGCCTGCATCAACGTTGACTCCATGCAGTACGTTGAAATGGTAGCTGCCGTATGCTTCCGAGACGTAGCGGTAGGCATCGGCAAGATTCCATTGACCCCGCGATGGGCTGGCGTCATTGCGCGCCGTCGTCTGGGAGTACAACCCGATCTGCGACAATATCCTGCCGCGAACGTTGTTGTAATGGAAGTCGCCGCCAACTCCGATGTCCGTGCATGCACTTTCGTTCGAGCGAAAGACCTCGCTGGAGCCGCCGATCGTATCATCCTTTGGATGATTGAAATCGTACACATAGTTGATATCCGCTCGGAACTCTGGCGTGAAAAACTTCGTGTCGTACGGCGTGTCCTTGGTGCGCGCATTGCCGGTCAGCCAGGACCAATCGGCGAAGGCAAAAGGCTCACTTGACTGCGGTTTTGCTACCCCCGCCGACTTGCCCTTTTCCGTGGCTTGCGGCGCAACCGCTGCCACGACGCGACCATCCGAAACGGAGACTGAGTTCGCTGGGGTTGTGGCTGGTGAGATACTCGGAACGGCCGCTGTAAAAGGACATGCAGCCGGGCTCGGTGAACCCGGCTCTGCGGTTGGTGATCCAGGAACTGGCGCGGTATTCGAAATGACCCTGGACTCGACTTGGGACAGGCGGTTTTCGAGCTGCTCATCGCGATCCAGAAGCCAGCGCTCGCGCTCCGTCAATGGAGCGGGCGCTTCGATCTTCGCTGCTGCCGCTGGCTTGGCCGAGGTTCGCCCTTGCCGTCAGCAAACGCAAAAACTGGAACCGCACTTCCGCAAACCACAGCGACCAAGATAAGCGAAACGAGTTTTTAACGTGGCAATGCGCATTCTCATTTCCTGTCTTTTCTGAACTCGGCTCAACGATCTCGCGATCCTCTCGGACGCAATCCGTTCGCATCGATTGCACTTGGGCCCGCAATCGCGCGACGGCTCCGTCATGCGCGGGAGCCGGTCCGACCTGGTCGTAAAGTGATCATGTCTTTCGGAAGCCTTCCTGGAACCTACGATGTATGGGCGTTTCTTTTCCCACGTCTCGCCGACTTCGCTATCGGTTGCGGGACGAGTTGTCGTCTTGTGCTTCGTGTCCCGCATCCGTTGAAGTAGGACGTAACGGCGAATCGCCACTGGCCGAGAATGGCGCGCAGGCCTGGGAAGTCTTCGGCCATGCTGGCGAGAACGCGATACCAATATTGCCGACTGCAGATCCCGAGGCGATCAAAGGAAGTGAGGTGGTCGTTTGGCACGAGAAGCCGGGTCGGGTTGCTCGTAAAAAGGGGCGGCAAGTGGAAACGACTCGACCGCGCACTATTTGCGTCTCCTATGGCTTAAGAAAAGAGGGCCAGGAAATTATCTGGCCCTCTTTGTACAAGGCGAGCCAACAGACTATTACTCAGGCTTCTTCGACCCGTCGGTCGCGCAACCACCTTTGCCCTTACAAGAGTTCTTGCCGTGACAACCATTGTCGCTGGCTTTGCAGCCGCCCTTGCTCTTACAAGAGTTTTGGCCCTTGCAAGCGTGCTTTTCTTTGTCCTGCTTGTCGCTCTTCTGATCCTGATCCTGAGCGCTGAAGGAAGTCTTCAGCGAGGGCAGCAAAGTCGAAGCCTTAACCGAAGCTCCGGTTCCGGCGAACAATCCCGCTAACGCCGCACCTGTGAGCATCGCTTTTGTCGTTTTCGTCATTTGCAAATTCTCCCGTTGACTAGAATGTGATGCGGAACTCCGTCCGGCACTCTTTGCCTTCTTCGCGAATCTCGCTGCCCGGTTGGGAAAGCTATCTCTTGCTGCGATTCCCGGGAGCGATCCCGAATGCCCGGAAAAGAATATTCCGTTCATTGCATGAGAGTCGCGAGGTGCCTAAAGGTTTCAGAAGGGCGGCGACAGCAATCTCGATCGTTCCGATCAGATTGGAAACGGCCTGAACGCTGAAGATTCGATACAACCAGGACATCAGCGGACTGCTCCCACCAGGGGCTGAATCCCGTGGGCCTCTTCAGCGGTGAATTTGAGAACGCTAATGAGCAAAAGCGTGAGCACTAGCCCATAGCGTGAGACGTGCATGCCCACTTTTTCCAATGAAGTCGCCTCGGCTCGCAATAGCGACGTCGCAAACTTCGTTTCCGTAGGCAAACTTTGACTAGCTGCATTCATATTCCTGGCTCGCTTTCCCGGGATTGCCAGCAGAAAACAATTTGGAGCGGAACTCCTGCTGAGTCGTGCGCTGGTGGAGCATTCTGAGTGGAGCTCCCGGCTTCGGCACAGTTCCGAAACCGGGAGCGGTATCAAACGGCGAAGCTCCTTACGTTAAAACGTTATTTTGCCGGTGACCTGCACGATGCGCGCATCAACGGCGGCGGCGGCGAAGGCACCATAGGGCGTCGTTGCCGGCGTTACGGTGCTGATGATCGTTCCAAATTGAGTGGAGTTGGCCGTGTTCGCCACTGGATTGGCGAAATTGGGATGGTTGAGGACGTTATAGGCATTGGCGCCGATCTGTAGGTTGAGCCGTTCATTTAGCTTGAAGTTTTTGCGCAAGCTAAGATCAGTATTGAAATAACCTGGCCCGCGGAAAGCATTTCGTCCCAGCGATCCGATGAAATTGGACGCTGCGCCAAACTGCGCGGTCGTAAAGCACGCACTGCTCGAGTTCACAGCGCCGCTCGAGCAATTTGTCTGCACGGTGCCTAGAGGCGATGAATCGTTTCGAGAATGCTCTCGTACGCTTCTTCCGGGATGCCACGGAAATTCAGCGCCAGATCCGCATCTAGGGACCCAACATGTTCATCGCGCGTGTGTGAAAAACTTTTCAGCAGGAAATATGGCGCCCAGCCGCCGACCACGACGATATCGGAACCATAGCCCTTTAATGCGTCCATTATTTCGAGCAGTAGCGACAGGCTGGCATCCACTTCTTTTCGCTTGTATTCGGCCACCGTCAATACCTCAACCGTTGTTCGCGAAGCGCGGTGGCCTGCTCTTCACCTCGTCCCTTAAAATTCATCAAGTCCAGATAGAGTTGCACGTTCGACACGATGGCAAAATCTCCGGCTTGTTGCGCTCCCCAGTACACACCCTCATCACGAGGAGTCAAAATCCACACGTTTGCTCCGCTCGGAGTCGGCTTTAGCTTTAGTTCACTGGCCACTTCCTCTGTGGAACCGGAGTAATAGAAGGACGCGAAGTTGTATCGCACGAAAGACTCTATCTTGCTGGCTCCCGAAAACATGGTCAACGCATAACGCCATCCGCGCAACCGCGCAGCGTCTCCAAGCTGCTTTTCCAAATCGGTAGGATCGAGGGACGAGTAGTACCGCTCAATTTTGTTGTCCGAATAGGAGTAGTTCCTAGCCCATTCATCTAATAGATCGCCCGCCTTCGTGACGCCCGCATCCCGGCTCTCGTTTGCGAATTCCAGTTCAATCAATTTGTCCTTCACTTTTGAAACCAGTCCGATGCTGACCCCTGCTTCCTTCGCTAGATCGCGCAACAACCAGCGTCGCTGTGGATTGGACAGCAACACCCTGAGAATCCGAGAGCTTCGGGGACTGAACAGCGATTTCAGTTTCCGCTGCACGGGATTCCGCCGCGTCTTGCCGCCCACATGAACAAAGATGGGACCGTAGTCAATCAGTGCATTGCCGGCAAGATCGAAGTATCCCAATTTTTTCGAGCTCAACAGCGCTGCCGTACCGTCCGTGATAAAGGGTGCGATTACGATAGGGTAGACGGCAGGATAATTCGCCTGATACTCGCGTAGTTGTTCTGCGGCCTGCCGAATGTATCGCGGCTCTCCCTGCGACTTGCATTCGGCGATAAAGGTAATCGGGTTCCCCCGAACATTCGCTTCAAAAACGATATCAGGTCCAGCCCCCGGTTCGGCAAGTCGTTGTACAGTTCCTCCAATACTCTCTAGGAAGGCTGAGAATTTCGCCGCCGCATCTGCCTTCAGATTTTCTTCCACTTGTTCACCTAAATATGTATTTTCACCGATTGGTGAAACAACTATATCAGTGAACTAGGGGTTCTCGTCAAGCTATGTTCACCAAATGACGTAGTTTCACCGTTCGGTGAAACTACCAGTAGCATCGGGTCAATCGGGTTGTAGCAGCCGTGGTTCGCCAAAATTTGAACTGAGACCAAAGACGGGGCGGTTTTTGGTAGAGCGGTCCTGAATAGGATCATCACCTCGATACAGCGTGAAAGACTCCGGAGGGCACGAACGCGAGTGCAGGTGGAGCGCACATATATATATAAGGACCGGCGGAAAGTCGATCCGGACTAGGCCGCTCGATCGTAACGATGGTGCCCACCGAGTCGCACCTGTGAAAGGACCCCACCGGAAGCTACGGAACGAATCCTGCCGTCAGGTGTCCCCTTTTCAAGCTCGTTCGTGAGCGGATATGACCAGGAACGGAAAATAGATCGAGAAGATCAACTCATGAAACCAACGCATGGGGCCGTCGCCGTGGAATCGTAAGTTCTCTAAGGTTCACTGTCCACCACAACTCAGTCCCGTATACTTCCTAAGCCAGCAGTCGTCGCTTGGTCCCCAGTGAATAGCCGGTTGCAAAGGAATGCCAGGGGTACCCCCCGGCACTCCGTAGAAAAACATACCACCAGAACTCGTTCCTCCGTATTGCGGTAGGCCACTGCTTCTTATAAAAGGCGTAAACAAAGTTATCGCCGTTTTCACAAAGGTAACTGCGGGCCGTATTACCCTGATCGTTTCCAGCCCCGCAATCCATGTTGGGGAAGAGGTTGTTGCTGGGTGCTCCTATGTTCAAAAAATGGCTACCGATCTCGGTGCCGTCGGTTCATCTCGACCCCCGTCATCTTCAGAAATTACAACTTTCATTCATCTAGGTGGAATATTGAATTATTTGGATATGGAATTACAAATTCAATGGACGCATGTTGTTGAAGACGATCTTCTCTTTTGAGCAGACGCCAAGGGTGTGCAAGGCCTCGAATTCCTCCGCGAGTAAGACTGGAGTATGGGAGTATGTCCTTCAAACTTCAAACCAGTTGTTTGGACGAAAAGAAAAGGCGTTCTCGCGTTCGGGGGGGCCGGGCCGGAATGGACACAGCTGCAATAGGTATATATAGCTTATGTTGGTGGGGGCGCCGGTTGGTGGCAACTTTGGTTTCGAACTTTAGGTAGTTATATATATGTACTTCGTTTTTCAGATTTTGGTCATCGATCTCCTGGTCCCGAACCAGTGGATAAAATCACATAAGTCGCTGTCCTGGCGTCACTTATTGGTCTTCGGGCCGCTCTCTGAAGGACAAGTCGGGACAAGTCATAGCCCAATGCTGGCGAGAATCTGGGGAATTGATTAAATACGACTCTATTTCCTTAATCCTACCTATCTTTCGGTTAACAGCCGAACGACGAACTTCATCAGAACTTGCCGGTTGGCACTGATTGAAGGAAATCAGCAAGTTGCGACTAAACCCGATGAATCTTTTTTCTTTTTCCTTGTTCACTTTTGGTCAACTAATTTACCCGCACCGTCAAGAATCAGCCGGGCTTCCCGGGGAAAATAAACGAACGTCGCAAACGCAGCGATTCCCAATATGGAGTAAGAATTAAAGAAGCCAACTCAAGTGCGACATTGCGGGAACCGTCAGGCTCCGTTTCGCAACCGGGAGTAGGATGTTGCGATATTGAAATGGTGTAGTTAAGTCGATTGGGTACGCGTTCTGACCTGCGCTCCTGAACGTTAACTTGTTCCAGCGCGCGAAAATGTCGAGACCTTTTCGCTCGATCCTCGATCTTCAGGTATAGGTCTTCTATCGCTTCTCGGGTCGACTGAATCGCCTCGGCATTCTTTGTAAAGAAAAAGACGTAAACAATATTTAGCGCCGCGGCCAGAAAAAG
The DNA here is from genome assembly GCA_963705755.1 of uncultured Acidobacteriota bacterium. Taxonomy (GTDB): domain Bacteria; phylum Acidobacteriota; class Terriglobia; order Acidiferrales; family UBA7541; genus Acidiferrum. The sequence goes on from CAVPKZ010000080.1 coordinate 10,585, forward strand.
GGCACATTGATCCACGAACGCCGGGCAAACATGAGCCCCACGAACAATGGACTGATCGCCGCACCCGTCGTTCGCGCAACGCCGGTTATTCCCGCCGCTGCTGATCTCTCTTCTTCTGATAATCTACCACCGCCATCACATAGGACTGTCTCGCTGGCACATCCATTTGGCTGATGCTGAAGCGAATGAGCAGAATCACGACAGCCAATTTTAGATTTGGCATCAGCGGCACTAGAATCAGCAGAATGTTGGAAGGCAAGTGTGTAAAGACCATTGTGTTGACGAGGCCCCATCTGGCGAGCCGTGAGGCGATCAGGGCAGAAATTCCAGCGAATATATTTGCCCAGAAGAAAATGACACCGAGCGTTGCAGGATTGACACCAAACCGAAGGTAGAACCAATAAGCCGCGAAGCCTTCTCTCCGTAATCATCGAAATCTGCGCCTGAAAGGAGTCCAACGCGAATAGGCTGGAAAGTTTAACGACTACGCGATGTGATCGCCCGACGCCGAAGAAAGTCTTCATCGACGGGGGCGCGGCCGATTCTTCCCGGGGCACATGCACTTCCGCAGCGGACGAAAGACCAATAAACAAACAGACAAGCAAGACACCGATAACCGCATAGAATAATAAAAACCACCACACGATAAGTCGCTACCGGCGTCATTGCAGTTTTCTGTAGCGCGTTTGTTATCAGTCCGGCAAAGAGTGTGCCCATTGCCGTCGCCAACGATCCCGCCAACGTGTACCACGCGAAGACCTCAGTTCTCGATAGATCGGGAACTACATGCGCGAGCGCGGCTTGCTCTATGGACAAAAATGGGCCGACTTCGTTGCCACTCGGACTTATTACACCGATGGTCCCCGCGATAATCAGGAAAAAGAGATTCCTGGTGCAAGCGAACGCGAGACCCGCATCCGCCATGAGAATGGCGCCCACAACTAGCATCCGGCGTCGCCCGATCCGGTCAGCTCGCGTGGTGAGATAGAGAGAAATAACCGTGTCGCCGAGCAACGTCGCATGAAGTAGCAGGCCCGCTTTAGATTCATTAAGTCCCAGACTAATCAGGTAGAAGACCAAAACGACGGACAGCGAACCGTACGCGAATAAACGCAGGAATCTTGTGAGGAATAGCAGATACCCGTCGCGCGTCAAAACCCTCAGAGCGCCAGGCAGTACGGTGGTTATAGACAT
>CAVPKZ010000081.1:0-96881 GCA_963705755.1 uncultured Acidobacteriota bacterium
GTAAGAGGTTACGAGCAGCGCAATTATCGCCAGCGCGACGATTCGAAACACCAGGCGGAAAGTTGTGTGCGTGGGCAGAGGTGCAGAAAACCGGACAGTGAGGGGCACGGGCGCCTCCTGATCCATTGAACCTCTGGGGGAATGGCGGGGAAGAAAACGCGAGGGTCAGGTGCGAACGACTCGTAAGCTGACCGCGTGAGCAGTGTTAGAAGGGGCGACGGACAGGTACGCCACGACTCTGGATTTCCTTGGGTGAGTCGTTATTTTCGGGTGGGAAGGCGATGCGCCATTATCCGCGAACGTGCACGGCGCTGAAGCTCAAAATCACGTGGCCACCGGCAGTCGGACGTCCAAAGCTAAGCATGGGACTAAAGCGCGAGAACATCAGCAACTGGTCGAGCTGGTGGCGCATATCCGTGCTATGCGGCCCCGACAGAATCTGGTAGCCAGTCATTCCACCTTGCGCGTCGACAGTAACGTCAACCAATAGGCCGTGAGGCAAGGCCAACTCCAGATCATGTTCGGGCGCCCAGGAAGGTGGATATTCCGAGAGCGAAATCAATTCTGCCGGGCGCATCAAGTTAATGGGCACATCGTTTTCTACAGCGCGCACGGTGATGCCCGGGGCCAGGATCTGAAAAACCAGCACGAAAACCAGGATGGCGGACACGAACCCACCGGTGGCTGGCAACGTCAGCGGACGAAAAACATTGTCGAGCAATATCTCGGCCCGGTTACTCATTTGTCGCGCGCGGGCACGCCAGCCTCGAGAAGCCTGAGCTTTTGCCGCAGCCACCTTGATACGCACGGAGAGGTCGGGCGGAGGCGCATGCCTGGTCACAGTCGATAGCATCACGCCCAACTTGCGAAAATGCTGAAGTTCCTCACGGCAATCAGCGCAGAGTTCCAAATGTTCACGGACGCTCGCGCGCTCCTGCGTGCGGTTAGACCCAGTAAGTCCGTCATCAAGATAACCGGCCAACCTGGTGCGTACTGAATTACAGTTCATCGGACACCTCACCAGCGGGGCTGCTGGCCAATGAAACACCGTTGACCGGAACAGCTCGGGCGACAGGCCATGCGGCTGCGTAGGAGTCTTCAAAAGGAGAGTGCTGCGCCCGTTTTACGGGGCGGGAAGATTTTTCCGGAGCAGAGTGAACAGTTCCATGCTCACTTCCCGAGTGAGATTCCGGACCTGACAAAAGGGGCTGAAGAATCTCCTTGAGGGCACGCCGTCCCCGCAAAATACGCGATTTCACAGTTCCGATGGTGCATTCCACAATCTCAGCAACTTCCTCGTAACTAAACCCTTCCAGGTCACGCAATATAACGGCGACGCGAAAAACGTGAGGGACGCTGAGTAAGGCACGTTGTACGACGAGTTGCATTTCCCGCGCGGCCAATTGTTCGAATGGTGTGGCGCAAAGGTCTTCGATTTCAAGATGCTCCCGACCTTCTTCCAGGTCGGCATCGATGGACACGGTTTTTTGAAGATGGCGTTTAAACCAGCGCTTATGGTTGAGCGCTTCGCGAATAGCGATGCGGTACAGCCAAGTCTTCAAAGATCTGCCGTGACGGAAACCGCGTATGCCGCGAAATGCTTTTAGAAAAACTTCCTGGGTGCCGATCGGCGGCATCGGAAGCATCTCCGAGCATACCGAGAATCAGATTGTAGACAGGGGCGTGGTAATGGGTGACAAGCCAATCGAACGCAGTTTCAGAGCCAGCTTGCAGCTCGGTGAGGAGTTCAGATTCGTCGCGCCCCCAGGGGAGCGCACTGGCCCAATCAGACACTCTGGCCTTTCCTCGCCCTACTCCGAGTCAAAATGAAACTCGCGGGCTGAATCGAGGGTGGCAGCGTTAGTCGGTGAGGTACTCGATGCGCCCGCACCGGTAATGGCGTTACGTTACTTAGACACCACGAACCGCTGACTTGTTTCCCGCCACAGACCAACGGCGAGACAGATTCTGGCATCTTGTTTCGCTCGGCGCAATATGCGGTCCGGCCTAGTACCTGAAAGATGGGATGCCTTTAATGGCCTGATGGATGGTCGTTCCAGGTAGTTCAAACTTGGCAACGCGACGTGGAGACAACTGGCATTGAGTTTTTTCTGTGCCATCATTGTCATACACCAACGCCATAAAGGGTATCCGGGCGTTACAAGATTAAAGACATCGCTGAGGGTCGTTCGCCGAATACGGGTGCGGCACCTGGAGTGAAGCGGAACGAAGCATTACATCTGTTCTCGGGAGATAAGCATGAGCGAAGAGCTACGCCGGCGAAATCCGCGGTACGCGTTTATCGCTAACGCCGAACTGTTCGAATCGGTTACCAAGATGCAGATCGCCACTCGGGTTAGCGAACTCAGCGTGCAGGGCTGTTATCTGGATATGCTAAACCCTTTCCCGGAGGACACTATCGCGCTGGTAAAGATTTCGGTGGGCAAAGCCGTCTTCGAAAGCAAGGTGCGGGTTGTTTATGCACATTCAAATTTAGGCGTGGGCTTGGTATTTTTGGAGCCGGATCCTAAAAATGTGGAAGTGCTGAAGTCCTGGATCGACGAAGCAAAAAAAGATCTTCGAGCGATTGATTCCGTAGCGTAAAAAGGAAATCGAACCTTGCCTTGATTTTGATGTGACCGCTAACGCCGCCCACAAATGGTCGTTGCTGGGGATCGCCTTCAAAGTTAGAGTTGAGCTTGGAGGGCCGGAAATTGCGCAGCTAAGCATCCAGAGGCTCGCCGGGGCGGGATTTTATTTTGGATTTCTTTCGTTCGTCGGCCGGACCGTGATTGTTGTTGTTGTGATTGTTATTATGATTGTTCAGATGGTCCCGAATTACGCGAACTTCTTCCGCTAGAGCTTTTTCCACCACAGCGGACTTTCGCTCGCCCCGTGCGACGCGGCTTACGTAAGAAGGATCCACTCCCAGGCGCTTCGCGACGCGGTTATAAATGCCGCGAAAGAGTGAGACGGCAGGGATAGAATTCATGTTACTATCCACTTTGTCACCATTCATGTCGAGCCTTTCGGAGAAGACGAGCCAACGCAGTGCAGAACAAGACTAACACAAATGGTAGTTGACGGGCATTATTAGAATCGTAGAGCAATGAGAACCAGAAGAACTTCTAATCCGGAATGGGCGCGCAGAATTTTAAGTTTGCGGCGACGGATGGGACTAACCCAGGCGGCCTTCGCCTCACGGCTCCATTACTCCGCCATGGCTTTATCGAGGTGGGAGCGAGGCACGCATGAACCGCCGGCGCAGGCGTACATTCAGATCGGAAACCTGATCGGCGAGCCTGACTCGTCATGGTTCTGGGAACGAGCCGGCTTCAAAACTTCGGATCTTTCCAGGATGCTCCCGGAAGGCCACGGGATAATGAGGAAAGCGGCTTTGCCGGATTTTGAGATCGTAGTAGCGGGAAGCCACAAGAAGAAAAGCCGCGTCGTTCCCAAGCCTAGACTGGTGGCAATTCCGGTGTTGGCCGCCCACGCGGCCACGCACGGAGGCAAAGGCGACCCCTTCCTGGACCTGGACGACATCCCAGCGCATGAAATGATCGCAGCGCCTGCGGTGTGGTGCCCGCACCCCGCAGAAACGACTTGCCTGCGAGTTCGCGGAGCGTCCATGAGTCCGCTGATCAACGACGATGACATCGTGGCGGTGGATCGTTCGGCGACCAACCCCAGCGAATTAAGCGGCAAGATTGTGGTAACCTGGCAGCGTGAAAGCGGGCTTACGCTATCAAGGTTCTTGCTGGTAAACGGCGTGCAACTTCTGGAATCCGAGAACCGTGATTATGAGGCCGTGAAGCTCGGAAAGAATCGCAGTTGGCGAATTATTGGGCAAGGTATTGTGGTGGGTTCGCCACGCGCCGTGACTCCCACCTGATTTGCAGTAAATTCTAATAAGATTTACAGGATTTCCCTGATAGAGCTGTCTCTCATTTTTTGCGACTATGCGTGTGCGGTTATTGACATCCGCCAAGTCGAGGGAGAAGGGGACAGATGAAACGCTTCGAGAAATCGAAGCAACCGGGCTGGGACGTCTCTCCTCTTTTCCTTCGGTCAAGTTCCTTCCACCTGAATTTCATTCGCATTTTTTCCTAAATATCAAAATCTTGCGTCCGCACCCCTCGTTATATAAAGTGAACGCTGAAACGAGCGGCGCACCACAACTCATCCGAGGAGGGCATTTGTCAGCTGACACTTCCAGGCCTGTTATAGCGTTAAGGAGCGGGCGGACGCTGGGCCTGTTCTGGCTGATTTATGGCATTCTCCGCGTTATTGCTGCGGTCTGGATGCTGAGTTTTACTCCGACCGCGACGGTTATGTTTGGGGCTCTCCTCAACCGGGTTCCTAATCCGTACCCACTGATGAGCGCGTTTCATTTGATTTACGCTGGATGGATTGTGTTGTCGGCCGCGAGTGGGATTTTTGGGGTTTTGGCGGGAATCAGTTTGCTGGCGGGAGCCGGAGCGAGTCGAATTCTGGCAGTGGTGGCGGGGTTGCTGGCGGTGCCGTTTATTCCGGTGGGCACGATGCTGGGTGCTTATACGCTGGCTCTTTTTGTGCCGCGAGAATGAACGGTAGTAGCATACGCAATCCTAATTCCGCACTCCAGGGCAGCGATGCCAAGCGGACTTACATCGGGATGGGTTGGCGGCTTTTGGGCTTTATGTACCAGCAGGGGGAATAGCCTGCCTGCGGAAACAATGAGTGAGAACAAGTCCAAGTCTGCTGAGGATTTTGCTCGTCAAGCTCGTAGTCGACTTTCCCACCCTTTACCGCAATGGCATAGAGCCGAGGCGCGGTAAACGTTTCCACTGGATTTGCGGGTTGCGGGTGAAGCATCCGACCTCGGAAATAGAGGTAATCGCAGGTGAACGTAACTATCAGCCCCAAAACAAGTCCCAGGAGCGCACGTTTCGCGAACAACCGTAACCTGGCTCTATCAACCATGGACTTATGTTCGCATGAACACGTCTAAGTTACTGGAAGACCGAGAGGTCTCAAAACTTCTTGGCGTAATCACGAATCACGGAATAACACTCGCAGGCGAACGCTTCCAGTTGGGGGCGATTGGTAATTTTTACCGCGCCGCGACCGTATTCGATGAGACCCGCTTTCTGCAGCAGGCCGGCAGCGAGGGTAACACTGGGTCGATCGGTGCCGAGCATGGTCGCGAGAAAATCATGAGTAATGTTCAGCGTTGAAGTGGCAGCGCCATCTTCGGCCATCAGTAGCCAACGAGCCAGGCGTTGTTCAATTTCGTGCAGGCGATTGCAAGCCGCGGTTTGCGAAACTTGCATCCCGAGCAACACAATGTAGCGGTTCAATGCTTTGCGCAGATTGGGAACGGCTGACAACAGCTCTTGAAACACTTCGCTTTTGATCCTGAATCCTTCGCCGGAAATTTGCACTATTTCTCGCAGCGAGCTGCTACTGACACCGGCGGACACAGCCGTTCCAGAGGCTCCTTCCTTGCCAACAATGCCAGCCTCCACGGTCCTGCCGGTTTTCAGCACGACCACCAGGGAGATGAGCCCGCAGTTTGGGAAATACATGAATTTCAACTTTCGTTGCGGCTCGTGAAGAATGCGATGCTGCTCGAGCTCTACGAATTGCAGATGCGGCCGGACAAGATTAAATTCGCGGGGTGACATGGCCATCAGAATTTCATTGCGTATGGGCTTGCCGGCCACGTTACTGCGCGGAGCGGGTTGCGAGGCGCGCTTCTTCTTCACGAAGTTCTTTCTCCTTGTTCAAAATTTGAAATGGCCGCGTCCCGATGCTTCTACTCCAGGCGACCATTGACAAAAAGTGGTTATTCTTTTCTATAAGGTCTTCACCATATTCACAAGGATAAACACTCTTGGTAGGCTGCCCGACAATTGGGCTTTGAATTCTCCGTCAATTAACGCTTTTTGTTCAATCTGGAATTTCTTAACCTCCGACGGCTATTTTGGGCGCGGCGAACAACAACTGACCGGAGGCCTCTGATGGACGAGGCCAGCGCGCGAATGTTAACATCGCTGCATCGACCCGGTGGGGCCGTGGCGCAGTTGGGAGCGCGCCTCGATGGCATCGAGGAGGTCGTGGGTTCGAATCCCATCGGCTCCACCATTTGAAGAATTCAAAGAACTTACCGCCGAAAACCGCTAACTGTTACCAGGTACTGTTGCCAGCTCTGCATTTTCCTCTCGCATTCAAACATGAATCTTTCACGCTTTGCGAGGAAAACGGATATGGCCCATTACACTCTGATCGCCCGCATCAACGCAGGTGACGGGAAATTTCCTTTCGTCAATGTGCAGTTTTCAAAGAATCATCGTCCCATTCCGATCGAAGGAGCAACCTACTATCTCCGTCCGAGCAACGGTGGTAAACGCACGCCAGTGCGCATTGGCAAGGACGTCGCGCAGCTCACACTGCGCTGCTCAACATGGACTACAGCCAAGCACTTGAGCGTCCCACTGTAGTACACGCCGATCCGCCAGCGACGCTCGCCGACGTCGCACCTCGAAAGACAGTTCGCGAGGCCGCTCGTGAATACATCGAACGCAGCAAGCAGAAATCGCGCAAGACGTACCTTGGCTATCGCACCGCCGTTAACCTGTTTGTTGCAAGCTGTAAGAAAACCTATTTCGACGAAATTTGTCGCGATGACATGCTCGATTTTTTGCATGACTTGCGGACACGCCCATCGCCAGAGACCCGCGCTCCAATCGGTGAATCGACGGTGTTCAATTATTTCCTCAAGACGATGGTTTTCCTGAACGACCGCGGTATCGGCAAGCACGTCGCGAGAGAGGATTGGGTGCAAAAGAAGGATTGGCCGGTCAATGTGGACAAACGGAACAAGAACAAAAAATATGCGACCTACACGGACCAAGAAGTCGCCGCCATGCTCCGCGTAGCGGACAGCATCGGCGAAGCTCTCATCCGCTTTCTGGTTGGAACAGGGTTTCGCATCGGTGAAGCTGCGGCTGCACAATGGCTGGACACTGACTGGAAGTGGAAGACCGTCTCTGTGCGCTTCAAGCCGAAGTTCGGTTTCAAGCCCAAGGACTACGAGGAGCGGACCATTGCGGTGAGTGACACGCTGCTCGCTTGCCTCCGGAAGTATCGTGGCGACGCGCCCGACGAGGCATTGATCTTCCCTTCCCCTGCGACGCAAACCATGGACAAGCATCTGGACCGCATCATCAACCACTTGATCGATAAAGCGAACGAAGCCGGTTACACAGTAAGGAAGCCGAAGAAACCATGCCACGCCTTTCGGGTTCTGTACGCCACTCGACGGCACCATCACGGCGTAGACATCGAAACACTCCGGCAGGAACTTGGGCACTCGGACATCACAACGACTCAAATCTACTTACGCTCTGCGGATAGAGAATCCGATAGGCACCGGTCTCGCATTAATGCGGCCGACAGGTTCACTATGATCGGAGTTTGCAAGCCGCCTGCTCATCGCCGAGCGCGCGCATGAGCAATGAAGCCGCGATGGATCGACTGCCAGCGCACCTGGCTATCGACGATCAGGGATGGGGAGTAGTTCGGCAAAGCCATTGGCGCAATAGAAGGAGAAGGAGCAAGGCAGAGATACCTCTGTTTGGGTCACGTTCTATGCCGGTGGACGTTAAAATGCTATACGGGAGCGAATACTGTTGCGTCATCTCCGCACCTCTCGCTGCCTGAGGAATAGCTCAACAGCGGCAAGCCGGAAGCGAAGCCGGTTTCCGACGCGGATGTAATTAAAGAGTTTGCGGGAGACCCAACGACGAATCGTCTTTGGCCTGAAGCCGGTGAGGTTCGCCACCTCATTCGTGCTCAAAAGAATGTTTGGATCATTGTTGTCAAGCAGGCGCTGTTTTAGCGTGAGCACATTTCCTTCCTCGATAGCCATATTTTTTGCACATATGCGTGGGGCACGATCTCGCCTGGTTGCCGACGAGTCGACTGGCAGTCTGCGCACTGAGCCGTCGTTCGTCCAGCGTTGCAAATGAGTTTTGGCGGGAGTCGGAAGGCCTGAAGCGGATTCGGGTCGATTTTCGGTACCAACGGTTCGCCTGCTCAGTTCCTCGTCTGATCCAGATGATCCGCTTGAGTTCAACAAAGCCTGCCGGACGATATCGGCTTCGGAGGGAAGCTGATTGTAGCGGACGACTTTGTCTGCCAGTTGGACGAGGATGTAATCGGTCATCTCCCGACCGGTCTGCTGCCGGTAGACCCTGCTCATATCGCTTCGTGAAATTCGTGCAATTGTCGGTGCCCACTTCTCGAATGCTTTCAGTAACCCTTTGCCAGCTAGCCCTTGCTCCTTCAATACTCCGAGGAGAATCTTGGCTTCCCATAACGGGGAAACGCTCCAGTTTCCCCGTGCACGATTTCCCTCAACCCTGGCTCCTTGTGCCGTTCGTCCTTCACGATGTTGGCCCATGGACGCTTTGTTCCCGTCCTCGTCGGATCTATGGGAGTCAGCAGTTGAGCGCGACGAAACCCGCTCTCTCGGATTTTGCGGCCTGTCCAATTCGCCTATACCATGCGAGCCCGGAGACAAGGAGACCTCGTTCAGGCGATTTCTCCTCTGTACTTCAGCATCGATGCGAGTCGACTGGAAGGTTCGCAACCTCAGAGGTTGGGATAACAGCGTTTCGTTTCTGTTAGCGGCCTGGCTTGTTTTTTGGACAGCTGCGGACGACGAACCTACTGCGAGGCGCAAGCCATGCACTCTTGTCGAGTCTGGGTTCTTGCGCGGGTCGGCTTGGGTGTTGTGGACTTTCATTCGGCCCCATGGAAAATGGGATTGACATCATAACTGCTCGCATGTATCCTGTCAATATGTTTCGATACAATATACCAGAATGTATTGGCCGGCGACAAGGCGGGTCTCCTATTGCCTGACAAACCTGAACAACCCGAGGGAGAACCACCGGACAAATCGGAAAAAGCAAAGCAGCAACAGACTCTTTCCGTCCGAATCAGCGAAGCGCTACGCCAGCGCCTGGAACGGGCCAAGAAACTCATGTCGTCCAGGACAGGCGAAAGCGTCTCCACTTCGGAAATTGCAAAACAATTTCTCGAATCGGCCCGCGAAGACCGCCTCGAAGTCGTGGACCTCATGTCGGAGCCGACCAAAGCTCTTCGAGAAATTCGCAGAAAGGGCGAGGCTCAGCATCTCCTGTCGAAGGCGGAGTGGGTGGTCCTTGCCCACTTTGTCCAACAGGGACTTGAAGCATTTTCGAGCGACACACCAAGTCATGTATCTCGTGGGTCTCTGATCGCCGTCCTCGATGCGTTCTCGGCAGCCTACGATTTGCGCAAAGGTCAGTCCGCCTCAGATGAGTATTACCTGGGCAATCTTCCCTGGGACTGTCGCCCCTCGAAAGTAAGGGCCACCGAAGGCAGCGAGAAAGTCACGACCGAAATCGTGCGTCGAACAGTGGCGGAAACACGCCGACAGTTTAGCGATCCGGCCACAAAGTGGGAACCACTGCTTGCGGGGCGGAATCTTTATGCGCTTCTCGAAGATGATGCCCTCAAAGATGCGGACGCACTCAATCGCGCGCTCCGCCCTCATTGGCCGGCCCTCTGGCGACTCGCCGCACGGGGCCATTATCACCTCACGAAAGAGCCCGTCCGCGACAAGACCAAGGCCGTCCCGGAGAGTTTCTTTCAGTTAGCGATCCCGCCGATTAGCGAGGGCGGATTCACTCTGTCTTTTGCCCGCGGCGAAGGCAACGACTTCTCCGTGCTCCTCAGCTTCCCCGGTGCGCGAGCGCCAATGTACCCACTGTCTGAGTATGCGGTCATGGCCGAGTTTCGGGCCATGCTAGTAACCCTCGAGCCGGAAGGTTCGACGCAGCACTGGAAGGGCGAATACTTTTTTGGCTATGCCGGCGAGCACGGGAAAGAGGTCGAGTTCTCCTTTCGCGCGCGCAGCAACGGAATCACGTTTACGTTCTCGGAGAAAGAGTGGAAGGCGGTGCGGGAGCTATTCCGCCGTGGCTGGGAAATCCCCGCCGTGCGGGCGCTGTGGGACGGTTTGATCCTCGAATACGGTGAGCTATGAAGAGCGGCGCCTTCGGCACCGGGAGTTGGATGGACACGTCACCCCGTTTCGGGTGCTGTATGGCAACCAAAGTTGCCATACGGGAACTTGCTGCAAACGCGGCAGCTAGCAACTCTTCGCTCACCGTGGTTCTCTCGCATCAGCTATTGGTTCCCGTATGGGAACCTGTTGATTTTGTTGGTGTCAGATCTGGCTCACTCGCTTTCTCTTCAGTTAGAACTAGGAAGTGCCGAATGCCTACACCACGAACCAAGTCCATCAGCACCAAAGTCACCGAAGAGGAGTACGCGCAGTTTGAAGCCCGCGCGGGCGATCAGACGATCAGTGAGTGGGCGCGCGAGACTTTGTTGAGGGCGGCCAAGCCAAGTCCCGCCGAGCAAACCATCATGGCGGAACTGCTTGCCCTGCGAATGATCCTGATGAATATCCTGTTTAGCATTGCCAATCGGGAGCCGCTCACAAGCACGGCGATGGACGACATTATTAAACGGGCCGATGCGGGCAAGTTGGCGAAGGCCACGGAACGGTTGACAAGGGCAACTACGGAGCCACAGCGAGAGTGAGAGACAGCCCAACCTGAGCAAGGCAACGCGCATGAAATGGGGGCGAGCAGAGCGCACGGGAGGGCCGAGCATTCGGCCGGTCTACACCTATGCCTTAGTGCTCATCTCCTTCATCGCAACTCTAGGAATCGAGGGCTTCCGCTACAAGCAGGTCTGGACGCCCCTGGAACGACATTATTTTCCTGACTATCTAGGCTCGCAGATAGTCGGGGTAGTACGCGACAACGGCTGGTACACGCTGCTCCAAGTTGTTACGCGGAAGGGGAGCCGATTGGCACTGGACAGCGATGTTGTTCTCACGGTCACGGAAAGTGGTGAGAACTCTTTCGCGCTCACCAAAGAGGCCTTGACGCATGGCGCGCTGCGTCTTGAATCCCATTACGGTCATTACAACAACGCCGAGATGCATGCCTTCCTGGGCAACTTGATTTATCACAACCAAACGCCTATGGATTTTTTCCGCCCAGCGTTGTGGGCTGGGCTGGTTCTGTTCTTCGCGGGCCTGTTGCCAGCGACCCATCTGGACCACAGTCGTTCCTCTACGCTGCGCTATGGGAGGAGACTGGCACGCTCCGATTCGATGAATATGCCGCAGCTCAACCGCAGATACCGCTTCCGTGGGATAAGTTTAGTGAACGGGCGTCGAGCGGTGCTGGACAGGATGGTGGGTCTTAACAAGAAGCTCCGTGTTCCACCCGGCAAAGACAATCCCGGCGTCCTGCTCATGACAGAGCCCTTGCCTCGAGAACCAGTCGAGATGGCAGCAGCCGCTGCGGGAACAGTTAAGAGGTCCCAGGCGAGCGGCACGCGCCAGGAATCAGCGCCACCAAAGCAAACGCCGAGTCAGGACCAAAAGTTGGAACGTGACGTGGCACCCGCCAAGAGACGCTTTTTCGAATAGAAGAACATCTGCTTACCATTTCCAAGCCGCTCAGTGCAGGTCAGGCCCGTGCCTATCATCACGAGGAGTTCAGCAACGCGCAGGAGAACTACTACAGCGAAGCCGACCGGATAAGGGGCGAGTGGCACGGAAAGCTGGCCGAGAAATGGGGACTGCGTGGTGCAGTGCAGGAGGAACAGTTTCGCCGGCTCAGTGATGGCCAGCATCCGATTACCGGCGAGCAATTGGTTCGCCATCAGACGGCACGGGAATATGTGAACGAGCATGGCAAGACAATCAAGGCGATGGAGCACCGCGCTGGTTGGGATGCGACCTTCTCGGCACCGAAAAGCGTATCGCTGACGGCCCTTGTGGGAGGCGATCAGCGCGTGCAGGATGCTCATCGGGCCAGTGTCGGAGTCGCGTTGGATGAGATGGAACGATATGTCCAGGCCCGGCTTGGAGGGAATCTTCCACCAGAAACAACGGGCAACTGGGTCGCCGCAAAATTTGAGCACGATAGCGCGAGGCCTGTAAGCGGTTATGCCGCCCCGCAACTTCACACTCACGTCGTCTTCTTCAATCTAACAGAGACCGAAAATGGCGAAACACGTCCGGTGCAACCGCAGGAACTTTATCGCACGCAGCAGTACGCCACTGCCGTATATCGCTCGGAACTCGCGCACCGTCTGCAGGAATTGGGTTACGAGATCAAACACGGCAAGAGCGGTCAGCCGGAAATCAACGGTTACAGCCGCGAGTATCTGGACGCTTCGAGTCCGCGGCGGAAGCAGATCGAAGGGCATTTGGCGATGGAAAATCAGAGCGGTGCGGCGGCGGCGCAAATCGCCGCGCACCAAACGCGTGAGCCCAAGATCGAACTCTCACACGAGGAGATGCAGCGGCGGCACCAGGACATGGCATCGGACTTCGGCGATCAACCTAAGCGCGTGAGGGCGGAGGCCAAAGAAAGAGCATATGACGGTAGGCAAGATTCGAGAGGGAGGATTGCACACTCCGCTGTGACCTTCGCAAGAGAACGAAATCTGGAACGCGAGGCTGTGGCGGATGAACGCACCCTACTCGCGGATGCGCTCCGGCGCTCCATGGGCGGAGCCACCCTGGCCCAGGTGAAAGCCAACTTCGAAGAGCGCATCAAATCTGGTGAGTTCGTCGAAGCGCAAAAGAAAGGCAGCTCGCCTGACCGGGCATTTACAACCGCGGAGATGATTGGCTATGAGCAGGACACGATCAATACCATGCGAGCGGGACAGGACCAGCATCCCACGCTGGCGACTTTTGCCACGCGCAGAGCCATCCGAGAGTGCCACGGGCATCTGAGCGATTCGCAACGCCGGGCTGTCGAGCAAATCCTGTCGAGTCGCGACCAAGTGACGGCGCTTGAAGGCGTCGCCGGCGCCGGCAAGACCACCTCTCTGACAGCGATCCGCGAAGCCGCCGAGCGAGAGGAGTATATCGTCGAGGGGTTAGCGCCCACCTCTCGCGCAGCACAGAAATTGGGAGAAGGGGAAATCAGAACAACTTCCTTGCAACGGCATCTTGCCCAAACCGATGAACCGTACGATGGACGGAAAAGACTTTACATCTTGGATGAATCGAGTCTTTCCAGCACCAGACAAATGAACGAATTCCTCCAGCGGCTCAAAAGAGATGACCGTGTATTGCTGGTTGGTGACACACGCCAGCACCAGGCCGTTGAAGCGGGCAAACCGTATCAGCAGTTGCAGGAAGCAGGCATCCAGACGGCTCGACTGGACGAGATTGTACGGCAAAAAGACCCGGCACTCAAAGAGGTTGTAGAAAAGCTTTCGCGAGGACAAGTCACGGAGGCGATGGAGAAACTCGATGCCGGCGGACGTGTACACGAGATCGTCGACCGGGACGAGCGCATCGCTGTTATCGCGCATGAATATGCGAAGCAGCCGAATGGCACGCTCGTCGTTTCCCCCGACAACCGGTCGCGGATGGCAATCAACCAAGCGATCCACTATGTCATGCAGGATACGGACCAGATGACCTACCGCGAGCACCGGATGAAGGTGTTGGTCGCACGGCAAGAGATCACGGGCGCTGACCGCCAATGGGCCGCCCGATACGAACCTGGCAATGTGCTGCGGTACGCCAAAGGCAGCAAATTACTTGGCATCTCACCAGGAGAATATGCACGAGTCGAAAGTGTCGATCAGAAACAAAACCACGTCACAGTCGAACGGGAAAATGGCCAGCGTCTGAGCTATGACCCGCGCCGCTTGCAAGGTGTTACGCTATACCGGGAGGCAGAGCGAGCGTTCAGTCGAGGCGACCGCATACAGTTCACCGCCCCGAATCGAGACCAGCATGTCGCCAACCGTGAGCTTGGAACGATCGAGAAGCTCGACGACTGCGGCAAACTGCGAATTCGTCTCGACTCAGGCCGCGCGATTGCGTTCAACATACGAGAGAATCCGCATCTCGACTACGGTTACGCAGTGACGAGCCACAGCAGCCAGGGGCAAACTGCTGATCGCGTGCTTATCCACATAGACACCGAGCAGGGTGGAGAAAAGCTCGTCAATCGTCGCTTGGCTTACGTCGCGGTGTCGCGTGGCCGCTACGATGCGCAAATCTATACCAACGATAAAACCTCTCTTGCCCAAGGGCTTGGCCGCGACGTTTCACATCGGTCTGCATTGGAGTTGACGCGCGCGACAGAGCCACAAGTCGAACAAAAGAGTGAGCCGTCATCCTCTCTCATTCAGGAGAGACAACGAACAATCGAACGAGACCTCAGTCCTGGCCGATGAGCACGCTATTCGCTCCTGGGGTCTCAATTCCTCAGCGTCTTCATCCTTCTAGGGGTGACGTGTCATACCTACTCCCGGTGCCGAAGGCACCACTCTTCCAGCGCTCTGCGGTAACCGCCCTACCAGGCAGGCGGTAGGCTGTTTTCGGACTAGCAGGCAGTCCCATCAATGGCCAAGTTTTTTCAGCGAGATCAGGGCTTCTTTACGGACCTCTTCGGACTGACTCTTTTGCAGTTCTTGAAGCCGGTCAATGGCAAGCCTACGGAGGGCTTCGTCAGCAGTTGTCTTTGCCAGGGTCTCAAGCCCGTGAGGGACAGCCGCCCTTGCTGGAAGCTGAGCATTCTTCCCAAGATCGGCAAGGGTCGCTAGTGCATCATCATCGGCGTAGCGCTCACCCAAAAGCTCAGACGTGACGAAAGCGCCCATCCAATTATGGTACTTATCGAAGCCCTCGTTAAGAACAACACGAAGTTCATCACGCTGTTCGGTCGATAGTTGCTCCCAGTTGTTATTGAGGAAGTAGAGTAGTAGGGAACGGGACAAAAAGACGATGTTTAATCCAAAGTTAATACCGAGGAAACTACGTAGATATTATCTAATTAATAAAATATATTAGTGCTTGACAGATATCGGACGGCTTCATAAGCTACGGCGCAGCCTGTCCACCGTGGCAAGCACCCTGGCAAGTTAGTCGGGAGAACGACCATGGTGAGTCTTACCGCATCGTTAATTCTTGCGTCTGTTTGCCGTGCCTTCCTCGCGACTCTTTTCGCGACTTCAGGACTCAAAAAGGTTTTCTCTGTCCGTAGGTTTCTTCAAGTCGTTAGCTCCTACGACATATTGCCACCACCCGTAGTCAAACCCGCAGCCATAAGCCTTATCTTCGGTGAGATCGTCATAGCGGTGGTGTTAACTATCGGTCTTTGTCCGCGAGCTACTGCGATTTTTGCTGCATTTCTGCTCAGCCTGTTTACAATCGCAATGGCAACAAACCTTATACGAGGCCGCAAAAATCTAGATTGTGGCTGCTTCGGCCGCACTGGGACTAAAATTCATTGGGCGCTTGTTGCGAGAAACATCGTGATAATAGTTGTTGTGTGCGGCACCTTACTAATCGCGCCAACCGTAACTGTCTCACTCCTGAAGTTTGACCTTTCCGCGTTCTGTGGATTGATTGCCTTCCTTATGTTTATGTTGACGACTTTGTTATTCGATCTCTCTTCGATGCGGTCTGTGCGTTCAATCTCGCAATGACGGAGGATATCGACAAGTGACCTGGACCAGTCCAGCTTTTGAAATCACTTATTTTCTCCTATGGATTACCGTGCTTCTACTCGCGGTGACAGTCCTTTATCTAGGGAGGCAGATCGGGGTCTTATATCAGCAGATCGGACCCGCAGGTGCAATGATGGCGAATCCGGGACCGGAGCTGGGTGCGTCGATCCAACAAGCGACGTTTGAAGACATTGACGGACGGTCAATAATGATCGGGGGAATTCAGGAGAGGCGCACCCTAATCGTTTTCGTTTCGCCGGGTTGTACAAGTTGCGCGGAAGTCGCGTCCGCGATAAAAGCGATTGCGTATCACGAACGTAAGTCGCTCGACGTGGTGCTCATTTCGGGCGGGACGGACAACACAATGCATCAGGATTTCAGGGCACGTCATGCACTGAGGACGCTTCCGTACATCATATCCGGCGAGTTTCGCCAAAAGATGAATATTTCGACATTCCCATACGCTTTATTATTAGACCAAAATGGTTCAGTGCGTTCAAAAGGAATCGTAAATTCATTGAACCATCTTGAGAGTGTGTTGAACGTCATCGACACTGGTATTACAAGTATTCAAGAGCGACTCGCAACTTCCGATGCGTCGGTAATGGATAATTCATGAATACTTCGTCATTTCGGAAGATCCGAGAATAGCCGAGGAGACGGGCCGCCGTGAACAAACTCACAAATGAAGTCGAATCGAGAGATCGTGAGGAAAGATTCTTCGTGACGTGGAGCGAGAAAATCTCAAGAAAAGGTTTTGTCGTTAGTCTTGGCGGGTTCATCCTGAGACTGGCTGGTATTTCATTTCTTTCAATACTTCCCGTAGATAAGATAGCGGAGGCCGATCCAAGCTCCTGCGACGACTGGACGCTTTGCGGCATATGCGGAACTCTTTGCTGTGCCGGCTGCACTGGAGGAGTAGGCGGTTCCGGTACATGTCCGAGTTGTGCATCTAGGGGTACGGGATTTTGGAGTGCTTGCTGTGTTGGCGGCGGTGGTCTCCCCCCGTATAACTGTCATACTGTAAAATATTACGATTGCTGCAGCACAGTAACTTGTAGTTGCCCGATTCCACCCTGCTTGTCCTGCTGCATTAAGAAACAAAACGCTTGGTGCTCCACCGGAAACTATGTATGTACGGTCGCGATAACCGGAGGTTCCTGCGCATGCCTTTAATCAAGTTAGTGATCGGACGCAATGCAATCGTGTTAGGGCTTGCGCTGTCTGCGGCGCTCGCAGCATCAATTTGTTTTCTGACACCGCGATTATTGACTTATTCTTACGGATTAATCTGCACAATTGGTCTCGCATTTCTAGCAGGCTTAACGAACCAGATTTCGCCTTGAGGAATATCGATGGTAGGAACCATCTGTCCCATGGTTCATGGGGCGCGCACGAAGGTGGAAGGAAATCAGGTGTTGCTCATGCACACTGACGGCTCCATTCTAGGTGCAGCCTTAACAGGAGCGATAGCTGGTGCGTGTGGGGCACTAGTATTCGGCACGAGCACGGGTCACAGGAAGTTCGCAGTTGCCCTCCTAGCCTTTTTCTCCATTCTGTACGTTTTAGACGAATTCAGAGTTATTCGATTGCCGCATCCTCAATCCCGTCTGAGGGTTTCGGCAAATTGGCGCTTAGGAAACCATAAGCTCGCAGCGGGGCTATACGGGCTTGGGCTTGGTTTCGGTGTTGGGACCGCTATTCCTTTCAGTGTTTTTTATATTGCCATCGCATGGTGCGTCTTGGTAGGTCATCCCTTCATGAGTGCAATTGGCTTTGTCGGTTTCGGTGTTGGGAGAGCGCTGCCAATTATCCTATTAAGTAGACGTAAAACGGTCGATGAGGCGTCAGACGTGGTCAATACCTTTTGCTGGAACCTTCCTTTATTGCGTCTTGTCAACACGTGCGCACTGACGTTCGCGGCATCGATCTTGCTCTTGAATTGGATTTATTCGTAATTGCTAGTCTGGAGGTTGTAGTATCCATGCAAAACAATTTATTGCTTTTTAGCGTAATCACGATATGGCTTGGACTTGTCTCATCACACACTGTTCAAGATAAATGGCAGAATCCGCAAGCTGGTTGGCTCTACGTACTTGATGCAGATGTCGGTTCGGATGAGAACCACGTACTTCTTGTTGATCCGATCAAGGGATCAATCGAGGGAACCATAACGCTTGGAGCACAGCCTGAACTTGCGGTCAGCCATGACGGTTTGAGACTGTTCGTCATGTCCGGCCCCGCCGAGCGGGGTCGGATCACAATCTATGATGCGCGAAATGGCCGCGCTATTTCCGGCCTAGACGTTCAACAACGAACTCTTCTCACGACTCCACCTCAGCCTTCAACAATGGCGGTTTCGCGTGACAACCATTGGCTGTTTGTACCGACTATGGATACAAGGTCGCCAGGCTTCGATGAGTACGGCATTTCACGGTTTGACGTGAAAGGGGATTCGATAATTCCAGCGGGACGAGCACTGCTGCCAGAATGTGGAGTCGCCCAAATAATTCCCGAGATCGACGGCGAGTGGGATTTACTTGTTCATTGTCCGTTGGGCAACATGACACGGCGGATATTATTTGATTCCGATGGCCATGTTGCCAAATACGCGGACCTCGATTTGCCGAGCCGCAAGTACGATCCAGCATACGGCCAAATGGCGCAACATCCACTTGCTACACAGGTGGTTATCTACAAAGGAGCGGGCGACGATATTTCGGTGCTGACTGGGAACAACGAACTCTGCTTTCTCAGTATGCAGGATAAGACTGGCCCGTGTTCGTCGTTTGGAGCCAAGCTGCAGGGACGTTGGATTCAGCAGAGACCTGGGCTGCTTTCCGACGACGGTCGCCAGATCTACTTCGGAACCGGGTCGGCTCGCGAACGCAGTCAAGGCGTCGCGAACGCCGTAGAGGTCGTGGATACAAGCACTATGAGCATCTCTTCAATTGGAACAACAACACCATTCTGGACTCTCGCTCTTGATCCACGACACGGCTTTTTGTATGCGGCAAGCCCAAGAAATCACAAGATCGTGCAAATTGACCTGGCAAAAAAAGAGGAAACAAAAGAAATATCTATGGTGAATTATCGTCCCGCTATTATTGTCCCTGTATTTTAGTGTCTCCATCGAACTTCCCACGGTAAGACAATCAGCATAATCTCCGGAGATTATGCGGTTCGCGAAACTTGGACAAAAGGAACCCATGCGGAGACGTTGTCTACTTAGCGGCTTGTCCCAATTTCCAATTGTAGAGTCCCGCGATGCGCTGCTCGGTAAATCGTTTGCTCCAACTGGCCACAAAACCTCGGCTGCAATCGATGCGCTCGGACACTTCATCCCACGTGTGGCCCTCGGCCAACAACAAGATCAGCCGCGCCCGTCGGGCATCTTCGGCCCGATCCGTTCGGCTATTGGCTCGCCGCGTCAGCTCCGTAAGCTCCGAACTCGTCAACGTGATCGTATCTCTCATAAACACGATTATAGTGTATAGCTGGTTGTTACAGTCTACTAGTGTCGGCATTTTGGCCACCCAAAGGGTTCCCGGCTGATAATGTATTCTGTGCTGCTGAAGCACGCGGAGCCGTCCGAGGGCTAAAGGAGGCACCGGCCCACGGTGGACAGAACCTTCCGATTACCACAAGGGCCAATTATCATTTTTCCCTCGTTCAGCTCGTTAAGCATGCAACGACTCCGAGCGCGATACCGAACAAGCCTGAGTGCAAACCCGGCGCTTGCGGGATTTTAAAGCCATGAAGATGCGAGGTGCTTCTTGAAGTTGACACCTACGGCAGTGCGCTCTGGCTACTAGCGCTCGTGCAAGGCGCGACCGCTCAATCGCCGAACGATGCCTGCAATCTCCCGAAGGACTTGCAGAGCGTATTTGAAGGCAAATATCCCGGGACTAAGATCGTGATCCAATCCGATCTTAACGAGGACGACAAACAGCTCTTTCAAAAAGAGCATGCCGGTAAAGCTGAACTCCCGTGCAGACTCATCTTGTTCCTGGCGCTCCAAGGGCTTCGAGCAATCCTTGCAGCTTGAGGGCATGGAGTTTTTCCATCGTCGGTTGTTGCAGCATGGTCTTCTCTCCTCCTTACTCGAAGTACTAAGGGCCACGAATGTTGTCGTGCGCTGGCGGAAGAGGAAGCGAAGGCAATACAGTGAGTGGTTGTTGGTCGAGGGAGTTTTTCAGAATCGATTTCACACTCTGGTAGCGGCACGCGCAAGCATTGATCGACTCATGCGATGAAAAGGGTAGGACTGCCTTGTTTCACGCGGTAGCTAAAAGCCGACTCGAGATTTCCAGATTGCTGAAAGACTCCGGAGCCGACTCCACGACTAACGGCGCAGGCGGAAATATTCTGCTGGTCCTTCGAATCGATCCGCTCCCCTCACGCGCAGCGTCCGCCGCCGGGCGGCTTGGTTCAAACGGAGTTGTGGGAAATGGCTGTTCAGCTACGGTACGTCAGACAGACCATTGTCACCTGTTGCCAACTGTTGCCAGAATGGGGCATTATACGGGTGTCCAAAGAACCTTTAAGGGTTTCTAAGGGACATTGGAAAAGCCAGTAAGTGGCAATTAACCTGGAATTTAACGGTTTTTCTTCGGTTTTCTTCAAGGGCCGAGAGACAATCCCATCGGCTCCACCAAACAGATTCACACCTGCCCGGAGTTTTTGCTGATCCGCTAAAATAATTTATGGCCAAGCTGACTTTTCTGGGCGCCGCCGGGAGCGTGACCGGCTCGAAATATCTGGTGGAAGCCGCGGGAAAACGGCTGCTTATCGACTGCGGAATTTTTCAAGGCCTTCGCGAGCTCACCGAACGGAATTACCATCCACTATCGATCGATCCCAAAACAATTGATTATGTTGCGCTGACGCATGCCCATCTGGATCATACCGGGTGGCTGCCGGTGCTCGTAAAGGATGGGTACGGGGGGCCGATTTTCGCAAATCCCGCCACGATGGATCTGACCGCGCTGTTGCTGAAAGATTCGGCTCATCTTCAGGAGGAAGATGCGTTACATCCTCAGAAGGAAATGAGCGGGCGCCCAGAGCGCGAGCCCATGTATACCAGCGAAGATGATGTGGACCCTGTGCTGCGCCTGATGAAGCCAATGCCCCGCCTGGGCGACTTCGAAATCGATCCGATATACCGCATCGTTTCCTACGACGCAGGGCACATTCTTGGTTCGTCAAGCCTGGAACTGACCATCAGCGAGAATGGCGCGAAGAAGATGGTGGTATTTTCCGGAGATATCGGGCGTTACGACCAACCTATTCTGAACGATCCGCATACACCGCCTAGTGCCGCTGATGTTTTGATTTGCGAATCCACCTATGGAGACCGCGAGCATCCTGGCGGCGACCCGGCCGTGCAGCTTGCCGATATCGTGAATCGCGTGGTGCATCGCGGCGGCTCGATCATCATTCCAGCATTTGCCGTTGGACGAACGCAAACGTTTATGTATTACCTGCGGCAACTAGAAGCGGAAAACAAAATTCCGCGGTTGCCGGTGTATGTGGACAGCCCGATGGCCCTGAGCGCGACAGATTTGTATCTGAAATATCGCGACGATCAAGATGTGGAGTTCACGAAGATCGATGCGAATGGCAAAGGCGATCCGCTAAACGTTCATGAATTTCATCTGACGCAGACCGTGGAAGAATCAAAGGCTATAAACAATGTACATACTCCCTGCATCATCGTGTCAGCCAGCGGGATGGTGGCGGGAGGGCGGGTGCTGCACCACTTGGCGCATCGGCTGCCGGACGGAAGAAATGCGGTGATTCTGGCGGGCTTCCAGGCACAGGGGACGCGCGGCCGTGCGCTGCAAGAAGGAGCGAAAACCTTGCGCTTGTTTGGGCAGGATGTGCCGGTGAACGCAGAGATCATACAAATGAGTCAACTTTCGGCGCATGCCGGGAGAAGCGAGTTGCTTCGATGGATGGGCGCATTGCCTGCGCCGCCGAAACAAACCTATTTGACCCATGGCGAGCCTGTCGCCGCGCAGTCTTTACAGAAAGCGATCACCGCCATTTCGTGGAAGGCATCGGTGCCCCGATATCTGGACACCGTGGAAATCTGATAGGCAGGCAGGGCAATTATTTTTTTGCAAGCCGGAACTATTACGTGACCCGCTCCGTCTATAGAAGCAAGACCACTCGCGGGGTAGGAGACTAACCACCACAGGGCAACCGACCGTTCGGTCTCCTACCCTAGTAATACTTCTGGATGGCACGTCGGCAGCTGAATTACCGCAAATTTATACACAATTTAGAAACAATTTACAGCAGTCGATTTATTGTCCGTGGAGTTTGCCGTTTTGTGGGCAGGTGGGCGCGGCGATCACGCGTGCGCGCGGAAATCGGCGAGGTGCTCAGGAAGGCGCGCCAATCGCTCTTCCGCGGCGGCCAGGGTCGATTCTTTCTTGCAGAAAGTGAAGCGCACCTGGGAAGCGCCATCGCCGGGATTGCCGTAAAAGCTCGAGCCAGGGACAACGGCGACGCCGACCTTTTCGACTAGAAATTTGGCGAAAGCTACATCGTTGGTAGTTTTTTCGGAGTTGCTGCGGACGCCGCCGTTAAAATCAAAAGCTGAGATATCCGTCATGATGTAGTACGCGCCGCGCGGCTTGAAGACCGTGAAACCAGCTGCGGTGAGGATATTTAACAGGCGTTCGCGCTTTTCGTGGTAGCTCTTGGCAAGGTTCTGATAATAAGAGTCCGGGGATTTCAGAGCCATCGCGCCAGCCTGCTGCAAAGGCGCCGCAGCACCTACGGTGAGAAAGTCATGTACTTTGCGAATCGCAGCTGTTGCTTTAGCTGGAGCAATCGCCCAGCCAACACGCCAGCCAGTGACGCTATACGTTTTTGACATTCCATTGATGACGATAGTGCGGTCGCGCATATCATCGATCTGCGCCATGGAGATGTGCTCCGCGCCGTCATACAAAATATGTTCGTAGATTTCATCCGTGATGCAAAAGGCGTTCCAGCGCACACATAGGTCGCGAATGAATTCCAGTTCGGGGCGAGTAAAAACTTTGCCGGTTGGATTGTTTGGCGTGTTAAGGATGATCGCTTTTGTGCGCGGACCGAATGCGGCGGCCAGTTCCTTTTCGTCGTAGCTCCAAGCGGGCGGACGCAATTTGACGAAGCGCGGCGTAGCACCACTCAAGATGGCGTCAGGACCGTAATTTTCGTAGTACGGCTCGAACACCACAATTTCATCGCTGGGATTGATGATGGCCATCATGGAGGACATCATCGCTTCGGTGGATCCGCAGCAGATGGTGATCTCGCGTTCGGGATCGACGCGAATGCCCTGCGTGCGCTCAAATTTTTCGACGATGGCATCGCGCAGCGCTTTGGCGCCCCAGGTGATCGCGTATTGATTGATGTCGTCCGCGATGGCTTTGCGCGCCGCTTCTTTGATTTCGGCGGGCGCGGCAAAATCAGGGAAACCTTGCGACAGGTTGACAGCCTGGTGTTCGACGCAAGGCGCGTCATTTCTCGAATGACGGATTCGGTGAATTGCTCGGCTTTGGCGGACAGCATGCGCCGCGCCAGTTCGCCGGATGTATTGGTGGCCGACGTGTGACCCTCGCTTTTTTGCTGCTTAATTCAGTCTGCCGGATTCGGCGCGTTCTTCAATCCTGGCGCGACTGGAAGCCGCAGTGACCGGCGGACTCTGTGTAGCGCCAGAACCATAAATCATCCGGTAGACGGCGGCATTGCGCAAGACGATTTGCACGTATTCGCGCGTTTGGGTGAAGGGAATGGATTCGACGAGTTCGGGTATTTCCTCGTAATTGCGTTCAGCCTTCCAAAGGGCGATGCGATCTTCGCCGGCATTGTAGGCCGCGGCGGCGTATTCCGGTGCTCCAGTAAGGCGAACGAGATTGGCGATGTACAATATGCCCAACTGCAGGTTGTAGTTGGCGTCATACAGAAGCTTTTTGTTGTAACGAATCTTTAATTGCTTGGCGAGCAATTTGCCCGTTTTTGGCAGGACCTGCATCAAGCCGATGGCGTTGGCGTAAGACACGATGTCCGCTTGAAAAGTAGATTCCTGACGAATCAATCCCGCGGCAAACATCGGGTCGAAATCGTTGCGCGCTGCTTCGCGGCGGAGAGCGGCTTCATACGGCAAGGGATAAAGTATTTTCCAGACGGCCATCGGAGCGTCGGATATTTTGCGTGACTCGAAACTCGGAAGAATGATCCGCCCGTAGGACATGCCGGCAGCGAAATGGCCCTGATCAAAGGCCGCTTGTGCCGCTTCGAGCAGAAAACGAGGAGATGAGGTGGCGAAATAGGCGTTTTTTAATTCCAGTTCCGCGGAGGCATCGAAGGCGATGATGCGCAGCGCCTGAGCTTTGGCCCAGCGGTCGGCAACAGATTCTGGAATTGGTTCATCGAAGGCCCGCAAGGGAGAAGGGTCAGGAATTTTTGCCAGAAAATCAGATGGATCTTCCTCGCCAGGCCCGAGCTGTTTGAGCCGAGCCGCGGCGGCGTGCGCAAAATAAGTTTGCGGAAATCGCTCGATGGCTTTTTCGTAATCACTGCGAGCGTGGCCGGGATTGCCGGTGTGCTCGGCGCTGCGGCCAAGCCAGTACAGCGCGTCAACAGCGTTGGCGGAGGTCGGATACTTCCGGAGAAAGGAGGTCAGACGCTGGTCGGCGTCCGGTTGGTTGTTTAGGAAAGCAATCCAAGCAATCCGCCATTCGGCGTTGTAAACGTATTTGCCCTCGGGAAATGCGTCGACCAATCGCTGGTAGTAAGCGACGGCCTTCGGGCGGTCGAGCAGCACCCAATAATAATTGCCGGAAGCCATTAAGGCTTCTTCATTCCAGACGCTCTTAGGATATTTCTCGGTGATGCTCTGGAGAGTAGCGAACATCTCAGCTTCATTTTTTGCGGTGCGATAGGCTTGCGACAGGCCAAATAAGCGCTCGGCGTCCACTTCGGGATCGGGTGTACTCAGAGAAGAGAGCAGCGTCGGCGAACCTTTGAGCTGAATCCTGGCTTGCGCAATGCGCAACTGCGCGCGCTGGCGTTTGGGACTGGCGGGATCACCGACCATGGACAGAACTTTCTCGAATTCGGCGCGCGATTCTTTCCATTTGTGGGCATCGAAAAATATTTGAGCCCGCTGCTCCTGCATTTCCGGGGTGGGGCTTGAATACTCGCGGCCCAACTCGCGAGCGATTTTTGGCAAGGACGTAGCGGCCGCTTTGGCTTCGTCGGACAAAGGATATTTGTAATAAAGCGATTGATAGTCTTTTGCGGCCCGCGGTAATTGGTGAGCTAGTTTGTAGGATTGCGCGCGCTCCAGAAGCAAAACCGGCCTGGTGTTCGCCGGCGGGTAAGTGTTCAAAGCTTCGATGGCCTCTTGCGCATGGCCAGTATCGCGAGCTGTCGGTGCGTAGGCTTCTAAAAACTGCTCGCGCATCGCGCTGTTCGGATATTCCTGTTGAAAGGTTCGCAGGTCGGCGAAGGCTCCAGCCATATTTTTTTGCCCACGCTTGGCTTGCGCAGACCAGTACAAAACATATTCGCTGAGAAGAGCGTCCTTTTTTGCCTTTGCGAACCAGTTCAGCGCCTGCGGCAGGCGATTCTTGGTGTAGTCCTCGTAGCCGAGAGCCAGAGCGGCACGCGGGCCCCAAACCGTGGAGGAGTTTTTTGTAGCGAAAGAAGACAACTTTTCGTACGCACCCGGAGCAGCAGTGTGCAACCCCCGTGCAAGCGAAGTAAGTTCGGTTTGAGCGGCCGCGTCGCTCGTCGTCGGAGAAGTGATTTCCGGCGCAGAAGTGGTGACTCCGCAATCGGCCTTGCACGGTACAGTTTTAGGCTTCTTTGATTTTTTCTTCGAGTGGGCTCGAGATTTGCTTTGCGGGGCTGACTGCGCCAAGGTGACACTCGCATCGCCGAGCAAAAGCGAAAAACTCAGGCACAGCGCAGCCGTTCGCATAAACAAAACTGACAGTGAATGTTGGCGAAAGCAAAAATTCACGTAGAAACGTTCTGGCGATCTAGCGATGCTGCGCGTGGATCGCGTAAGGATACTCCCCAAGAGCGTGCGCGTCGCCGTCGGCGAGAATCTCAACCATCCAGCGATAGAAATAGTCCACCGGGTGATCCATGATGGGACGGAAACGGCGATCGTATTCTCGATGAGCTTTCTCAATGTCGTCACGCAGTCTAACGCACAAATCTTTATTTTCGCGGCCCAGACGCACGGCCTCGGGGCGGAGCATCTTAATGTCCTGCATGGAGACTTTAGCAACCCGATTGGCGCGACGATGTAATTCCTGCTCCTCGGTGGACAGCTGATTAACGTCGAAATCGCCTTCCGTTGCCACTTCAACGTCTTCAGGAAACGGCCCGGGTTGAGGGAGTTCTAATGGCGCAGATTCCGGCGCTTCAGTCTCAACCTTAGGATGTGCGGCCGGCGCGAACTCGTTGCTTGGGGCAAATTCCGCAGGGCTAACTGGCGCTATCGGCGCCGCAGGCGTACTTGTTATTTCCTTTGCAGGCGCAACGCCGTGCGATTGGCGTGCTGACTCCACGCTGATGGCGCTGGTCAGCCGGGTCATCTCGGCTTCGAGCGGCGAACGTGGACCCGGATTGAGAGTGATCGCAACGAACCGCGAAAGGACTTCCAAGGCTGCAGCAATAGATGCAGCCGTAGATTGCGCGCGCAACATTGGAGGCAGCGCGTTGGTGGGCTTGCTGCTGGCGCAGGCGGCGACCACATCATTGACGGCTTGATTCAGCTCGTCAGTGGTGCGCTGGATAGTCTCCAGGTTGTCGCGAATCGCACGCGAAACAGCTTGCTCGATGGCAGTAGGTTCTTGTGGCATAGACATTTGGGGGCGCAAGTGGTACAAATGCCCCGTTTTGTGATTTTGGGAGTTGCACGGTTGGGAGTCAACCGCCTGCGAAGAGGAGTGTGCCCAATTGTTTCTTATGTGTTTCGCCGGGACGGCCAGGACTCCAAGGCAATGTCGATGATGCCGCGAAGTTGGCTGCGGGTGGCACCGCTGGCAGCCTGAACAGACATTCCCTGAATTATGATCGCGATGTAGCGGGCAAGACTGGCCGGGTTTGCGTCTGGAGGCAAATCGCCTTCCGTTATGGCTCGTTTTAACCGCTGGCGAAGTGCCGCCTCTCCTGCCAAACGACGCGAGATTAATTCCTTACGCACCGAATCTGCGCTATTTCCACAAGCCAACGCGCCCTGCACCCACAAACAACCCCGGGGATTGCCGCCGGAGGTGAGCATATCAGCGGTTCCATAAAGGAGCCGTTCGACAGCCGCGCGGCTAGTCGGCTCTTGGAGAGCAGCTCTTGAATGAGAAGCCGGACCTTCCGCATAGTGGTCGAGCACTTTGCGGAATAGATTTTCCTTGTCTCCGAACGCGGCGTAGAGACTCGGCCGGTTGATGCGCATGGCTTTGGTGAGGTCCGAGAGCGAAGCCCCTTCATAGCCCTTGCGCCAAAAGACATCTAGTGCGCGATCGAGCGCCTTGTCGGGGTCAAACGATAGCGGACGCCCGGTCGGCCTGGATAACTCTTTGCGCCTCTTAGACTTCATAAATGAATTCTAACATCTATGTCTATTCTGTACCGCACGGTAAGAAATCAGCCCTTAACAAAATATACCCGATTCTTCGGGCCGCACATCTGTACTGGCAGGTACAAAAACCATACCAAGGAGGATTTTATGGCACAGCGATTGGCGGGGAAAGTTGCGGTTGTCACTGGGGCGTCCAAAGGAATTGGCGCTGCCATTGCAAAGCATCTGGCGGCGGAAGGCGCGTCTGTGGTGGTCAATTATTCATCCAGCAAGGAAGGCGCGGACCGGGTGGTCAAGGAAATTACCGGCAAAGGCGGAAAGGCTGTTGCGGTGCAGGCGAACGTTGCCAAACAAAAAGACATTGAGCGTTTGTTCGCGGAAGCAAAAAAAGCTTATGGCAAGCTGGACATTCTGGTCAACAACGCGGGAGTTTATGAGTTTTTGCCGTTGGAAAATGTTTCGGACGATCACTTTCACAGACTGTTTGATCTCAACGTTCTCGGTCTGCTGTTGACTTCCAAAGAGGCGGCGAAGCATTTTGGCAAGGATGGAGGCAGCATCATAAATATAAGTTCGGTAGCGGGAATAATTTCTCCCGCGAGCGCTTCCGTTTATGCTTCGACAAAGGCGGCCGTGGACAGCGTGACCCGATCTCTGGCAAAGGAATTTGGAGCCCGGAAAATTCGCGTCAACTCCATCAACCCAGGCCTGGTGGAAACCGAGGGCGTGCACACCGTGGGATTCAATGAGGGCGATTTTCGCAAGGCCTTCGAAGCGCAATCGCCGCTTGGACGCATAGGGCAGCCCGAAGACATCTCACCGGCTGCGGTTTTTCTGGCTTCCGGAGAATCTTCCTGGATTACGGGCGAGACGCTGGTGATTGCCGGCGGCGTGCGCTAAGAAAAGCGATCACGAATGAATATTCTAGCGTGACGGCCAGAACACCGGCCGCCACACGTCATTTTGGCGGGGTGATATAATAGGGTGTAGCGAGTCGTAACAAATGGGGGCGACACGGTTTCGACGGAAGCTGTCGCGGCCCGAAGGCATGCCGGGGGCCACCTGCCCGTAATCTGGTGGAAACTAGAACTGCCAACAACAACTTGGCACTTGCTGCTTAATTAATTAAGCGCAACGTTTGCCCAGGCCTCGCCTGCGGGCTTGGGGTCAAACGTCATTCAGCGGGCTGGCTTGAGCCTTTCGGTCCGTAAGGCTCAGGCGAGAACCATCGGACTAGCCGGCTACGTTTCTTGCTCATTCTGAGCGCGGCGGGCGAAAAAAACTGAACTGAGCTAAGCATGTAGTCTTCGGCTCGTAGCGCTTTTCGGACGGGGGTTCGACTCCCCCCGCCTCCACCATAAATCTAATTGATTTTATAGTAGTTTAATTTAGGCCTAGTTTAGGCGAAAATCTGTTCGCCGAACGGGTACATACATGCCGCCGTTTGCCCGATCCCACCGCACCCACGATGGCGATGCCTGTAAAAAGTCCGCTTTCTGGAGTGACCATCCAATACGGCGTTTCTGACGGCATTTGCGTGCGATATCGGTGCAGCTCGCCAACAATCTGTCACCGGGACAACGTATTCATGTTTTTCCCACTTCCCGCGAATTTCGAAGTAGCGCAGGATTTCCGTAGATACATCGGATTCGAGCGGCTGCTTGACCCTCGCGCGGAAGCGATCTTCGGCGCGGCGAAATTCTGTGGCTCGCCGTGCAGTGTACAGTACCCGAAAAGACTTCAGGTGTCGAAAAGAGCGCTTCGTATGCCGCGAGATGTGCCCCAAAACTCCGTAGGTTTCCGACGCCGGAATCGACAAAACCGAATGTCACCACAGGCGAGGCACCTGAGATGGGAGGCGCAAGAAAGAGCGGGAACTCATCCACGAAATATCTAACGGTTGGATTGCTGACAGGGCCGCCCTCGTAAACTTTGGCGGGGAGAACCTCTTTCGGAATGGCAAGAGATTCGCAGAAGAGATTTATCTTGTCGCTTTCGGTCTCCAGAAAATCATGCGCTCGATTCTCTCTAGGAGAAAGTCCATTTGTACG
Source organism: uncultured Acidobacteriota bacterium (assembly GCA_963705755.1). Lineage (GTDB taxonomy): Bacteria > Acidobacteriota > Terriglobia > Acidiferrales > UBA7541 > Acidiferrum. The sequence goes on from CAVPKZ010000081.1 coordinate 29,248, forward strand.
AGCCGCGCGCGGATGTAGTCGAATGAGTGCCAGCGGCGATTGCGGAGGTTATCCTTTTCAATCGGTCCGTAGATGAGCCGGGAGAAGAGATGAAAGTCCGACCCTGTGCCCAGATAGTCGCGCATGGTCGCGTGGGCATGCTTCAGCAGCTTCTGTGCAAACGCCATAGAGCGCTTTCCACGTTGGACTTCTGTGAATACGTTGAAGTGGCGCATGGCGAAGTACCCGGAGTGGGTGTGGTCAGTCGCGCAGCCGCGGATTGGAACATCTTTCTCCCGTTTGGCAGAGATGCCGGCCCCTACGATATTCGTCTATCGGCGGGCTCAGGAGACTTACTCGTGTCGACAAAAGCAGACGCGAAATTAATAGAGGGCGTTGCTGTGATTCGGATATCGGCGGATTTGTATTCACGTTCCCCTGGGCGGTGTGTTTTGCGACTGATAAGAAATGGGTCTGCAGAGAGTTCCTATGTAGTTGAGTTGCGATGAGGAGAGTGTCCCACCTACGAAGAAAATCACATTAGTCTGACAATACTTGCGCCCTCCTTCCACTTCCCAACTTCGGTTTTGCCGACCATCAGGGGACTAGTCCGTGATCTATCGTTAACTAAGCTCAAGGCCGAACCCCAGTGAATATCCAGTTTGATCCTATATTATGGGTGTGCCCGAATCAGCGAAGTCGTTTCAATGCTCTCAGACCAACCAGGAAACAACGTGGATCTTCTATGTTAATGCCAGTCTTGAAGACTGGCCGTGATACCGCTCGTCGCCGATTTTGGTTGGCGATTTCGGGGTTTGTCATGGCGCTGGCGCTGATGCCCTTTTCCTACAAAGTCGAGCGTCACCTGGAGACAGCTGCGCACATCAAGGGCGGAGAAGCCGAGAAAGTTGACCTGGAACTGGCGCAGCGTTTTCAGTCTCCGTACGCCCATCGCCTGGTGGTGGTGATCAGCGGCATTCCGGATCCGGATTCGGCAGAAAGCGCGGATGCACTGGGCTTCTTAACCAGTTCGTTGCGTAGCGTGCCGGGGGTGTCGGGAGCGGTCTCCAGCGTGGATTGGCCAGATCCTCTGTTCACTGGGAACAATGGCGGGGCGTTGATCATCGTAGGCTTGGATCCGCACGACAAAGAGGTGGAGGCTTTGGTCCCCATACTTAGGGCAAAAGCGGACTGGATGGAAGGTCAGCTTAGATCGAAATACCCCAATATCAAATTGCAGATTACGGGTGAGACGCCAATAACCTTCGACCTTCGCAAAGTCAGCGCAGAGGACGTCAAACATGCCGAGGAACCAGCGATGCCGGTAACTCTCGTGCTGTTATTGGTGGCTTTCGGCAGTCTGGTGGCCGCGCTATTGCCGCTGGGAATTGGATTACTTTCCATCTCAATGGCGCTGGGTGCGGCTGCGCTGCTGGCGCATTATCTGCATCTGTCGATTCTGGTGCAGAACCTGGCGACGATGCTGGGCCTTGGCTTGGGCATCGACTATGCGTTGCTGATGGTGAGCCGGTTTCGCGAAGCATTAGCTGAGGGGTATGAGCCCGGCCCGGCTGCCGATATTGCTGCCGGGCAAGCGGGGCGCACATTGATCATCTCGGCCACAACAGTTGCGATCGGATTTTCAGCGCTGCTGACTGTGCCCATCAGCGAACTCCGCTCCATCGGAATAGCTGGCCTGCTGGTGACGTTTTTGAGTGTCCTGCTGTGTGTATCCATTTTGCCTTGGGTGCTTAGTTTGCTAGGGCATCGTATCGATTCCGCCAGAGTGCGCCTTTCGGGTAAAAAAATGAAAACGCGTGAAAGCTCATGCGCGGCGAGTGAGCGCTGGGTACGGTGGGGTAGCATCATAACCCGCCGGCCCTGGACAGCTCTGCTGGTCGCCGGGGTGCCGCTATTGATCCTTGCATTCCAGGCGCGAAGAATTTCTCCCGGGATTCCTGATCACGACTCGCTCCCGGACGTAGCCGAGTCGGTGCGAGCACTGCGCACGCTGCAAGGCATGGGGCGGTCGGGCATTGTGCAGTCCCTTCGAGTGGTTTTGGAGTTACCGCCGCAGTCCGCAGCGCTCTCGCCGGCTGGGTGGCTGGGGGTCAGTCGGTTGACGAAACACTTCCAGAGCGATTCTACGAGCGGAAGAGGTTTTATCTCTTCCGACCCTCACGGGAATGTCTGACACGGTGGATGCTGTGCAGGATGTGCCGCAGCCAATCCGCGAAAGTTTTCTTCGCAGCGATGGGCAAGCTACGTTGCTTGAGTTGCTGCCCACCGCCACTCTTCCGCCCAACGAACAGATACGATGGGTACGAGAGGTGCGTTCCTGCGATGTTGCGGCGATCACCGGCGTGCCCGGCGCGATGCTGCGGGTGGGCGGGATTCCCGCACTCGACGCCGATTATGGTTCGGTAGTAAAAGCCCGGTTGCCGAGCGTGGTCCTCGGCGTGGTATTGGGGAGCTTGCTGGCGCTCCTGCTCGGGTTACGTTCCTTATTTGCGGCCGTTAAAGCAGTTCTGCTCAATCTGCTCTCCGTTGGTGCTTCATTCGGTGCGTTAGTTCTCGTTTTTCAAGAGGGCCACGGTAGCAAACTGTTTGGGCTCGACGGACCAACTGGCACCGTATACCCGATCGTGCCAATTCTCTCGTTTGCGATCGTCTTCGGATTGAGCATGGACTATGAGGTCTTTCTGGTCGCCAGAGTCCTCGAAGAACGACGGGGCGGTCTATCCGAAAGATCAGCGGTGATCGAGGGCTTGGCGCGGACGGCCGGGCTGATCACAAGCGCCGCGGCAATTATGATTGCCATCTTCATCGCATTCACCATGGGAAGCTTTCTAGTGGTCCAAATGCTGGGCTTTACACTCGCAGTGGCGGTGTTCATTGATGCTACAGTGGTGCGGATGGTGGTGGGGCCGGCGCTATTGCAACTTGCCGGCGACTGGAATTGGTGGCCTTTTGGCTTATATGGGGCCTCAGCAACGTCTGAAAATAAGCTCATGCCATAACTGCGACTGCGTGGATGATTCGGTGACAGCACAGCGCCTTGCAACAGCTTAATGAGGCGCTTCGATTTATTTCTCTTCCTCGCCTTGAACGCTGAACTGGCTGAGATCAAAGTCCTTGGGTCCAAGATTTGCCTTTCCTGAGCCCCCTACAATTACAAGAATCGAGGAACCGGGCTTACCTTGCAGCTTTGCCTCCACTTGTGTCGCAGACCAAACACCGCCGACCTGCCGCAACCCATAGTAAATGAATTCCTTCTGCTGTCCCGTCCCCCGAAGCGTCTTGACCACATGCACAGGGTACAAAATGCCGCGGTCAATCCACGATGTTACCGAATCATAGTAAGTCCGGTCTTGCGAGCCGGGCTTGCTCTTCAGGACAAAACAATCCCGTGTGCCGTATTTCTCCGGCGGCAGGACTTCCTGATTCTTCCAGAAGAACTGGCTCTCTACCAGGTCTTCATAGGAGAAGTCAGTTCCCAATAGTCGCTCGTTCCAACGCTCGAATGGCAACACGCTAGCGGTATTCTCGCCAGGAAGTACGGCCGCGATGGTCACTTGCCCGGTCACGCTCATATGCAAAAGAAGGCTCGTCTTCTGTGAACCAGACCCCGAGATCTCGCATAGCAGACGCAGACCATCGGGAAACCAGTGAGCCTTGGCAACAAACTTGTAGTTCGTGCGCTTGCCATTGCCTTCCACCCGTGTGAGTCGCCCGGTCATGCGGTAATCCAATTTCTCAATACGCTGGCGCGAGCCAGTCAGTGCAGTGTCCTGGTCAGGATTCGCGGCGAGGGTCCGCGATGGATGCGCCAGCGACAACAGCACGAGCAAAGCGATGGACGCTTGAATCGTGGCAAAAGCGCAATTCGCCCCTCTGGCATGTGAATGCCGGCCAAACTTTCGACCGCGAGTGAGCGTTACTACGCGGTGCAAGATGGTCATACCTATATATATACAGCCAAAGTCGGTATAGCGCCATCCACGGCGACGGGTACTGATTCCCGAGCCGTGGTTTCAGAACCCTCACTTTAGGTGACAGGTTTCCGATCTCTTTCGGATATGAGCGGCACCTATTCACTCACCCATTAATTATGCTGAGTTTCCCCATTATTGGGCGTCTCCCGAGGTCGAGTTACCCCAGACCACGGAGTTGCCCCACACTACAGAGTTACCCCAGACGACCGAGTTGCCCCACACCACAGAGTTACCCCAGACGACCGAGTTACCCCACACTACAGAGTTGCCCCACACCACAGAGTTACCCCAAACAGCCGAGTTACCCCAAACGGTCGTGGGATCGCCGACGACAGAGACGGTATTGGCCACCGGGTCAAACACTGCGGTCAGGGGATTTCGCTGCGCCGGTACTCGTGGGAGCAAGGTCAGTGCTGGTTAGTGCAGCAGCAGCGTCGACCGCACCGGAACCCACCGCAAAGATGTCTTGATTGATGGTGTAGACCGCTCCGGATGATTGATCGGTGGCAGTGGTGGTTGGAGAGAAACCCTTCCAAGCAGTCTTCATCAAACGAGCTTTGACCTGGTCGGGCGTAATCGTGGGATTTTGCTGTACCAGAAGCGCGGCAACTCCGCTGACTACCGGGGTAGCCATGCTGGTGCCGCTCATGCGCATGTACTGGGCATTGCCGAATTGCGGGCCACAGCTGGTGCCTGCACTGCTGCTGCACGGATAAACCGCCAATGCGGGGTACTCAGAGATGAGCGTGCTGTTGGATCCGGCCATGTGGGTTACCACCTGGTTGCCGGAGGCGACGAGGTCTGGTTTGACGATATGGTCGAAGGTAGTGGGGCCCTTCGAGCTGTAGCTGGTCATGGTCTGCGAAGTCTGCTGACCGCTACCGTGAGTATTCGTGGCGCCAACTGTAATGATGTAGGGATCGTTACCAGGTGCGCCGATGGTGGCATATCCGTTTGTGCCGGCGCCGTTGTACTGGCCCATGTTACCTGCTGCGGCGACCACAACGATTCCGGCGTTCCATGCCGACTCGACTGCCTGGCAAAGTGAATCCAGAGTGTAGCTTTCATAGACGCCACGGGATAACGACATGTTGATTACCCGAATGTTGTAAGTACTCTGTAGTGAAATGGCCAACTGAATGGCGGAAATAACTTCGCTATCGTTTCCTGCACCAGTGCCATCCAGCACCCGAAGGCTGACGATTTGTGCTTCCGGTGCGATGCCGCGATAGAAACCCGGGTAGCTGGTAGTGCTCGATCGAAGCCGTTCCCGGCAAGGATTTCCGCCACCGTAGTGCCGTGACCATAGGCGTCTTCAACGGTCGTATCGTTAGGAACGAAGCTTTGGCTAAAAACAACGCGGCTAGGTGCGTTGTTACCGTCGGAATTATTGCTTAGTCGTTGGAGGTCAGGCCGCTATCGATGATCGGGCGATGTACGAATGCGAGGAAAGCCATTACAAAGCAAAAGGGCAGTTACAACTGGCATAGTCAACGTATTGAGGCTTTTATCGTTCATCAGCTTGCGGCTGGAAACATGATTCGTTGGATACGAAAACTCGCGCAGAAATTCGCTCTGCTGACGGCGATTGTGATCATTGGAGCACTACTGTGCGCCACGATGATTCGCTTTGCACCCGGATACGGAATGGACGAGCGGGAACTTAATTCTGGGCTTTCTCAGGCCTCGCGCAACGCGATTCGTAGCGAATATGGAGCGGGTGAGAGTCTTACCTCTTACTATGCCCATTAACTTATGTGTTTTCTAGGTCCATGAATATTCCGACTCCCCCGCCCCCACCATAATTCTTCTTTGATTTGAAGAAAGTTGGCTGTTCACGCCCGCGCCTTTAGCAAGCGCGCTCTTTTTCCCTTACGTTTGTTACGCTCGCTGCCGATCCCTTGGCGGCACACATTGCCAATCGTGTACAATTCAACCTTTTCGCGGGACCTATGCACGCTGCGGTAGTGCTTTAATTCGCGTGAATAATTTTCCTTTGGAGGAATCGATGACGAGGATGCTGAGCAGACTTTGTGTGTGCGCCTTGGCGACATTCTGTGCGGGACCTGTGCTGCGCGCACAAACCAACCTGGATCAGCGCATCGACAAGGAGACAGATTCGTTGGTGGCCATCTACAAACATATCCACCAGAACCCGGAGCTCTCCACAGAGGAAAAAGAAACGTCGGCGCTGCTCGCGGGCGAATTGCGGCGGCTGGGATTCGAGGTCACCGAACGTGTCGGCAAATACGACGTACCTGACAAGATTTCGTATGGCGTGGTAGGCGTCTTGCGCAATGGCCGGGGTCCAACAGTAATGGTGCGAACGGAATTGGATGCTCTTCCCGTGGAAGAGAAGACCGGTTTGCCTTATGCCAGCCACGTGAAGGTAAAGCAAGCGGATGGCGAGGTCAGCGTAATGCACGCGTGCGGACACGATCTGCACATGAGTTCGTGGATTGGTACCGCCCGGATGTTAGTGGCCTTGAAGAATGAATGGAGCGGAACGCTGGTTATGATTGGCCAGCCGTCCGAGGAAGGACTCGGCGGCGCCAAGGCGATGCTTAAGGACGGACTTTATACACGATTTCCTCGTCCCGACTTCGTACTTGCGCTGCATGATATTCCCACTGTTGCTGCCGGCAAAGTTGCGTGGAAAGAGGGCAGCATGCTGGCAAGCGCTGATGCGGTGGATATCACTGTGCGCGGTTACGGAGGTCATGGCGCCGCGCCGCATATGACCAAGGATCCCATCGTGATGGCGTCGGAAATCGTGCTTCTCTTGCAAACGATCGTCAGCCGCGAAACCAATCCGTTCGATTCCGTAGTGATAACGGTCGGTTCGTTTCACGCCGGGACCAAACGCAATATCATCCCCGACGAAGCTCATCTGGAACTGACGGTACGCACGATGAAGCCCGAGGTGCGGGAAAAAGTTTTGGCGTCGATCAAGCGTATCGCTGAAGGAGTCACGGCCGCCGCGGGTGTACCCAGTGAACGCGCACCCATCGTGCGAGTGGTGGGTTCCACGCCGGCGACAATAAACAATCCGGAGCTGGCGCGCCGGGTAGGAGCGGCACTTGAACGGGCGCTGGGTAAAGATAATGTCCTTCCGGCAGATCCGATAATGGCTTCAGAAGACTTCAGTCAGTTTGGTCTTACGGGCCCCAAGCCGCCGTACGTCATGTTTTGGTTAGGCGCAACCGACCCAAAGCGCTTAGAGGAAGCGCGTGAGAAAGGAACTACATTGCCTAGCCTGCATTCAAGCGAATTTTATCCCCTGCCGGAGCCCGCGATTCACACCGGTGTAAAGGCGATGACCGCTTCAGTGCTTGAACTTTTAAAGAAATAGAAATGGGTGCGAGCCTTCCCTAATTAAGTTTCCGCATGCAAAAAGTGCAGCGCCGGCTGGTCGTCTTAAGATCGTGGAGCAACGAACGAAACGTCGTGGCCTTCGATCACTGTAAGGTAGCGATCACTCGGAATATTGATTAGCTTTTGCACGACAGTGTGGATGGAGCGGGCCAATGAATTTCGAGCCAGTCGACCTTGGTAGCCGAACCCAGGCCCAATACCTGGCGGGGATCATGAGCAGAGAGGTAACTTCCCCCGCGGTTCTTTAATCGAGAACGCTTCTTTCCGCCCGCCGACCACACCAGCCTCGCACCGATCGCGTCACGATTGCAGGTAACGCCTTGCAGCTTAATTCCCAGCCAATGATTGCCGGTGCCGGCCTGATTTTGTAAAAGAACTGGTGCGCCGCCATTAACACCAATAAGCACATCGACCCGGCCATCGCATCCACAGAGAGCGTGCAACCTTGCGAGATTACCTCTGTGAATAAATTATCTGCTTCGGCCGGTTTTGTGGCGAACGCCAGCTGAATGTGCCGGGCCTTGGCAAAATCTCCACGTGACGCAACTTGTTGCAACATCGCTGGCAGTTCGCGGTTAGCTCCCATGTAAGTTAAGAAGGTGCGGTCACTAGCGCCAGATACACTCACGGTCACTGCGGTGGGCTCGCGCGAGCTTCGCTGAATGGCTGAGGTGTTACGCCGCGCGATTCCAACCTGTCGATCAACCACGGTCCGTCGGTTTCACCCACGACTCCGACCACGCCTACCTTGGCCCCAATTTCGCCAAGCCGCACGCTGTGAGTGCTGCTCCTCCGCCGATTTCCCGGCAAAAACGCTCCGCGAATAATCCCTCTCCGGCACGTGCTGGCCATGAAGAGAAACCGCTCATGATCAGTTCCGCGAAGAGGTCACCTACGACCATTACGTCCAGCGGCCGGGGAGCACTCATTTGGCTCCTTTAACTTCAGTCGGCCCGAACGGCCACTCAGCCTGCACCCGTGCGCGCCACAGGTACGCGCCAATGCCCACCGCGATCAGAGCGATTCCCCAGAGAATAAATTTCAGTCCACTGGCTGTGAGAATGAAAGCCCACCCTGCAAAAGCAATTACGCTGGTGACCGGATAAAACCACATTTGAAACGGCCGTTGAATATCGGGACGATATCGACGGATCATGGTGACCGCCACCACTTGAGCCATAAACTGCACGAGCACTTGGATAACGACCAGCGCGGTAATCAGATCCGATAAGTCCAGCAAACTTGCAACTGCGGAAGTGACGCCCATAAAAATCAGGGAAACCCATGGAAAATTTCGCGTGGGATGTAAGCGCCCGAAGGCCGAAAAAAAACGCCCATCCACCGCGGCCGCATAAGGTACACGCGAATAACCCAGCAGTACGGCGAACAGGGACGCAAACGTAGTAAATAGAACAAATGCGGTCATCACCTTCGCGACCGTAGAACCGTAAACTCGTTGCATCAGGTCCGACACGATGAAGGTCGAATACATGGCCTCGCGCCACGGAATTACACCGATGATCGAAACATTCATCGTCAAATATAAAATCCCTACCAGGAGAATGGACACCAAAATCGAGCGCGGGATCACATACTCCGGCCGCTTTATTTCCCCCGCGAAGAAACACGCATTGTTGTAACCGCCGTAGTCATACATCGCCAGGAGCGTCGCTCCGCCTAAACCCACAAAAAACTGCCTCGAGAAGGTGAACGCATGCGGCGGAAAATCGAGCACGCGGCTCAGATGAAAATTGGCGATACCCGCTGCCGTCACCGCCAATGCGGTGAAGATCACCACCACCCATAAGACAATCGACAGCCGCCCGACCGAGTGAATGTCGCGGTAAAGCAAGATAGTAATTAAGGCGCAAACCGCGACAGCAACTACTTTGCCCTCCCACCAATTCATCTGCGGCCACAAGAATTTCGTATATTGCGCGAATCCCACCGCCCCCGCTCCAATCGATAGCGGCGCGAGACACACTGTCTCCCATATGAACAGAAAACTCATAAGCCCTCCCAGGCGTTTGGGACCAAATGCTTCCGAGAGATAGCGATACGGGCCGCCGGTTCCGGGCATAGCCGCGCCGAGTTCTGCCCATACCAAGCCATCGCAAACGGCCACCAGCGCCCCCAGCAACCAGCCACACATGGCTTGCGGGCCGTTCATAGTCGTTAAAATAAGGGGGATAGTGATGAACGGGCCGACGCCGATCATCTCCAGCATGTTTGCGGAGGTTGCTTCCAGAAGGCCAAGCCGGCGCTGCAGATGGGGAGAATTCTGGCCAGGCACGGCGGGATTTTCTCACACGTTTGCATAAGCTCGCAAGGTAAGATGAACCGTCATGCTTGCGCTGCGCGTCTTCAATTCTCGTCAGTTATTCTGATTCTTATCGCCACTGCGTTAGCCCAAAAACCGCTGCAAAACGAGTCAAACGTGGCGATAAGACAGGCCGTCCAGCTGGCCCCCGAACACCGTTACGCGGAGGCAGAAGCAACACTTAAAGGCGTAAGTGCTCCCGCAGATCCTGCCCAAAAGATCGTATTTTACCGATTAAGAGCCGCCATTGCGTCAGGACTTGGCCATTTCACGGCGGCGGCAGAAAATATGGACAACGCAGCCAGGTTGGCGCCCGAAAATCAAGATTTACGCATCGCAGCAGGCGTCGCGCGTCTCCAGGAGCAGGTCCAAAATCACATCAGCCCAGCGCAAACACTCAAGCGGTTACGCTCCGAAACTCTGCCGCCTCAACAAGCCGTCGATATCCGTCTGCATCTGGCGGAAATTCTCAGCCGCGCTAATCTGTTTTCCGAGGCAACCGTTGATTTTGCCGCAGCAAGCGCACTCGCACCAGACCGCGGCGATTTACTCTACGATCTTGCCTTAGCGAATTTCCGCGCTGGGCACCTCGACGGCGCTTTGGCTAGCCCATGTTCGTCACTAAGGGGGCTAAAAGATAGTTAAGTCCTTTGAAATCAGTTTAGGCTATGGCCGAGTTTTCACTACATTTTAGGATCTGAGTCGGTTCGAGTCGCTCCGGTAACGGCAGTTGGAGTTGGAAGAGAATTTTTTGTTGTTGGTCATCGAGTTTGCTGATGCGTCGCAACCAGATTTCTCGACCTTCGAGTGTGGGCAGCACGATGTCCACGCTGTACACCTCGGCGAGCCGCTTCAGCACGTTCGCCGGCAAGTATTCTGAACCGCCTCGTTTCAGCAGATGCTTCAGTGTCACCAGCAGGGCATAACCGAGAAACGCCACCAGCACGTGCGCCTTGACGCGTCGTTCTAGTTGATGGAAGAGCGGGCGAATGGCCAGTTCGCTCTTCAGTGTGCGAAACGCGGCTTCCACTTCGGTCAGCTGCATATACTTTTTCCAAAGATCTGCAGCACCGTCGGCTGTCAGATTGGTGCGTAGCAGATAGGCTCCCTCTCTTGCCTCCAGCCATTGCTGCTGCTCGGGCTTCTGCCGCCAGACCAGGCGTGCACCTTCTCGGGTATCCTTCAGCGCCATTTCATAAAGATCGGCTACCTGCGGATGCGAAGCCTGAATGCGGCCCAACCCCATAAACATCTTGCCTTGATCCTTCAATTTGCCGTCTGCGATGCGCTTCTCTAGTCCCGTGAGCGCTTTTTCGATTTTCGCCACAAAGCGGCTGCGGATAGCTTTCTCTTTCTCCTTCCGCCCCGCCGTGCGGCACAGGATGTAGGTCTCTTCGCCACCCGGGATCCGCATCTGTTTAACCTCTACTTCCGGACGGATCTTTTCGAAATCATCCTTGAGCAGTTCCTGTTCGAACTGCTTGAGCTTGCTGCGTGGTGTGCCCACCAGATACTGTCCGCCGCGCTTGCGGATGGCCACCAGGTTCTCCTCGCTCCTCACCACGCCGCGATCGAAAATCCATACCCGACGTGCTTTCCCATGCTTACGCTCGACGGTGCGCAGGATCGCTTCGACGGTGGAAACATCGGCACGGTTCCCATCGAAAAGCTCGTAGCTGAAGGGAAACCCATCCTGGTTAACGATCAGCGCCAGCACCAGTTGTTCGCAGTCCGGACGATGGTCGCGCGAGTAGCCCCGCCGTATCATGGGGTTCTCTTCGGCGGCCCCTTCCACATACGTACTGGTCAAGTCATAGAGCAGCACATCAAACTCCGCCTGGAACAACTCGCCGAAGCGCTGCTTCAGATGCTGCTCAATCTTGGTCTTCAGCGGCAGCAGGCGATCCAAACAACGATAGAGCCGTGTATCGTTAATCTTGCCTTTGGCGATGTGCAACAGATCGTCCAGCGCCGTGGACGGATACCAGTGGTGTTCCACAGCCAACTCGCTGCCCGGAGCGCACAACCGGTTGATCGCTAACACCGCGGCTACCCGCGACCAGGCCACATCGGCATCGTCCCCGTCCAGATGCTGCGCAAAGAACTCCTCAGCCCCAAGCGCTTCCATAACTCCAGTCCCAGGTAGCAGTCGCCGAAGCGGCACGTGCGTTCGACGCGGACTTTTTTCAGCAGCACGCGCGCTACGTTCCGATCATCGGGCACTTCTGCTTCGGAGGGAAACAGCTTCAACTGGGTGCTCTCGCCGTGCTCGTTGAAGACCTCCACGGTCTTTTGCCAACGCGCGTGAGCCGAACCGTTCAGCTCCCCGAGATAACAAAGCGTGCGCTGCCGCGGACCATCGGCGGTACGCACGGTCTCGACCAACGACCAGTAGCCATGCTCCTTGCCGTCCTTGTGGATGCGGAGCTTTCGCAAAAACATGCAGGCAATCTGTCACGGTTGCATCACTCAAGCAAGAGGGTAGGTTTTCACTACAACCACTTTCCGAACACTCCGTGTTGGCAGGCAAAGACTTCCCGACGAACTACTCACGAAAAAATTCAAAATGTGTGCTTCAATGACGAACTTCGGCTAGCGCCGAACATGCCAAAAGCGTGGCAGACAGCGGCTCTATTGAAAGCCTCATTGGTGATATTCAGGAAAAGCGAGGCGATCCGCTCGCTGCGGTTCACGGCTATCAGACCGCTGTCACTCTTGAACCGTCGGAGGAAAGCTACCATGTTGCGTTGGGTCTGGAATTATTGCGACATCAGACCTTCGATGCTGCTCTGGTAGTCTTTAAGCAGGCATCCACACTTTTCCCGCAATCCCTTCGCGTAAAAATCCTTTTAGGTCTGGCGTATTACTTCGTTGACCGCTCTCTGCGGACGCCATTCAGGCACTGCAGGAAGCCGCTAAAATTGACCCGCAAGACGAAACTGCGGCCCGTTACCTGGGTGAGATCACGTTGCAGGATACTTCCACGCCTGATCCGGCGGCGATCGCTCAAGTGTGTAGTTTTGCGGATGCCCACCCACAAGACAGAACCGCCGATGCCTTCTGCGGGAGCATTTTATTGAAGGTCGCCCGTGACAGCGGGGACATCTCACGCCGTACCGAGGTTCTCCGTCGTTTACAACACGCCGCTCGTATTGCGCCCAAGGAGTCAATGGCTCGATGTCAGTTGGGTAAGGCCCTCGAATGGGCGGAGCTTTGGAGCCAAGCCAGTCCTGAAACCGAAGCGTGTGTACGGCTGGATCCCAGCTCTCCTGATGGTCATTATCAACTCGCGCGCATCTACCGTCGTTTGGGCTTAACCGCTTTAGCTGACCAGCAGACCTCGCTGCAACAAGCTGCGGCCCTGCGGCAAAGTGAAGAGAGCGTGCGTCGCACAGAAACGGTGACGAAATTCCTCGTGATGCTCGAACACTAAGTCCACACCACCATCAGCGCGTTTGCGCCGGACTCCTTCGCGTACTTACAGGCGTGTTTACAAATTGCTTACAACTACTTCCTACCAAATTATGGAGATGATTCAGTAAAGCGAACAAAAAATTTAGATATGTAATGACGGCCCTCGTAAATATCACATTTAATTGATGTTGCTTTATCTGTTTGACTGGAGTAAAGATTGCACCGCATTTTGCGGCCTGACTTGGGCCCACTTAAAATAACTGTGACCACCAACTGTTCGGGCTCTGGGCAGAGTCATCGACGGACAAAATGTTGACATTCGAAACTAGTCGTTCTGGAGGAATGATGCTTTCTCTTCGCAAAATTTCTTGCAGCATCGGGCTGACTTTAATTGTCATGCTGAGCGTTATGCTGGCAGTTGTAGGGGGTCCATTTAGCTCACCGGCTTTCGGGCAGGCCGGACTATCCACGGGTTCAATACAGGGAGCGATTTTAGACCCTAACGGCGCCAGTGTGCCGGGGGCTAAAGTCTCCATTACGTCCAAAGCCACGGGACAGACGGCGAACGCCGAGGTTACATCCACCGGGGAATACAATTCTGGTTCCCTGACTCCCGGAGTATACGTGGTTAGAGTCGAGGCCTCGGGCTTCAAAGTGGTCGAAAAAACCATCACGGTGCAAGTCGGAGTAGTTAGTGCAGGTACGATCACCCTGGAAGTTGGCTCGGGTGCCACGACGGTTACGGTGGAGGCTTCCGCTGTGCAACTCGACACCGAGCAAAGTACGGTTCAAGGAGTAATGACCACGCAACAGATCGAGAACTTGCCGATCAACGGTCGCAACTTTTTGGATCTGGCGCAGCTTGAACCGGGAGTGCAAATTCAAGATGGCGGGAATTTTGACCCCACGAAAAACGGGTTCTCGTCCATTTCGTTTGGTGGAAGGTTCGGACGAACCGCCAGAATTGAAGTGGATGGAATTGACATCTCAGACGAGACTGTTGGAACTACTACGCAGAACGTTCCAGCAAGTGCGATTCAAGAGTTTCAGGTCGGCCAATCCTCGTTGGACCTTTTCTACCGAATTGACTTCTTCAGGTTCTTGAACGCCGTAAATTGCAGCGGTTCAAACGACTTCCACGGCGAAGGGTTCTTCTACGGACGTGATGACGGGACGTCTGCGAAGATAGCTCCCACCGGCCCATCGGTGTTTACCCGCCATCAGTATGGAGCGAACCTGGGTGGTCCCCTAATCAAGAATAAGCTGTTCTTTTTTCGGCGACTTCGAGCGCGGCATGCAGAATCTGGAGAATCCAGTCACTCAGCCGGCACCTTTCGCGGGCTTGGACGGAACCTTTAACTCTCCGTTCCGCGAATGGGAGTTTCTCGGACGTTTAGACTGGCAAATTTCGCAAAATTATCACGCCTTTTACCGTTTCACTTACGAGCAAAACAATAGCGTCAGGGCGTTTGTTCCGAACACCTTCACTCCTTTCCTGAATGCCAGCAACACGCCTTCGCACATCGGCGGTTTGGACTTTACGACTGGTAGTTTCACGCACAGCATTCGGGCCGGATATATGAAGTTTCGTAACGGCATCGGAGATGCGGTACTAGGTTCAAGCATCTTCAATCCGGGCGGAGCGGTTGCAATCGCGATCGGAAGCGATCCTTTCTGCCTTACCGGTGGCGCAGACTCCTTCTGTTCAGGCGCCAATTTCCTGGCTCCTCAGAAGACGTTCCAAAGCAACAAACAAATTAAGTACGATGGCAGCAAAGCACTTCATTCGCACGTGCTTCGTTACGGAGTCGGTGTGAACCGTATCAACGGTGGTGGATTCGCAGCATTCGTGGCCTCGGCGCCGATCGCCTACTCCGGAGGTACGTTAGTAGGAAACACGCCGGGACCGGATGGCACCGCTGCCTCGGATCCGTTGAATTACTCGCTGGATCGCTTGACCTTGGGTAACGGCCAGGGATTTTCAACTGAGAAGCCCGCATTCGGATTCCCTGGAGGAGGACAGCAAGACACTCGTTTCCAGTGGTATATCGGGGACAGTTGGAAACTCAAAAAAAATCTCACTCTGACTTATGGACTTCGATATGTCCGAGATACTGGGCGCGCGGACTCCGACCTGCCGCCTATTCCAGTCTTAGATCAATTTGGACCGGGCTTGGGTAACAGCGTGAATCAACCAAACCATAATTTCGGACCGCAAGTTGGAGTGGCGTGGGCTCCGGGTGGCAGCAGCAAAACCGTGGTACGCCTCGGCGGCGGAGTTTATTACGAGAACGCGGTCTGGAATAACGTGCTATTCGATCGGCCAGTTCGGCTACCCCGAAGGACTGTTCCTGGCGCAGGCGTTTCCCTGCCCGGGCGGTGTTTTGAATTTGCCCGACGGAACTTCGGTAACCACAGTGAATGGTCACCCAATCAGCCAGGATTGCGGGGCGGCAATCGGGAGTGTCTTGGCAGATGCCACAGCACTGCAGAAACTTTATCAACAGGCGACAAAAACCGCCGGCGCGCAGAGCAACGGAAGCTACATTGGTAACACCCTAGCCGACGGCCAGAATTCCACCGGCAACATCCTGATTGCTCCGAGCTACCGTACGCCTCTGTCGTATCAAATCAACGTGGGCGTGCAACGGGAAGTCTGGAGAGGCACAGTCCTCTCAGTGGATTATCTGCGCAATATCGGTGAGCGTTTTCTTCTCGCGTACGATACGAACCATGTGGGCGATGCGCGATACCTGAATGTGCCTAACGCACAAGCTGCAATCGCCTCGACTCTCACTGCTTGCGGGGCGGCTACAATTGACGCGGCGATTCTTGCCTGTCCGGGGTTGCACCCTACCGGCGGCGCTACAATCGCCGATTTCCAGGGCAATGGTCTGGATTCCGGGAATGCAGTAAATGGAGGCTTTCCTTGCCCTGTGACAACCGCCGGCGTGTGCACCGCTGCAGCTTTTCCGGGTGTGAATCCGAACCTTGGCCAAAACCAGATGCTCTTTCCGATGGGCCGCTCGGTTTATAACGGTTTGGACGTTAAGATCACCTCGGACGTTGCGAAGCCGGTTGAGTCATTCGACACCTTAATTATCAGGTGTCCTACTCGTTCTCGCGATTCGTCTCTTCGGCTCAAGACCAGGATTTCGTGAACTACGCGCCAGACTTCCAGAATGTGAGCAAATATAGCGGCCCGAACGGCCTGGACCGGACGCACCAGCTTTCCGCCGGTGCTGGATGGACCTGCCACTGGCTACGAAAATCGGCTTCGTGACGCACTGGTACAGCCCTCTGGCGCGAAACCTGTTGCTTCCTGGAGGCAGCATATTTACTGCGGATCTGACCGGAGATGGGACGGGTTTCGGCAATACAACCGGCGCGAATGGTAGTTTGTTACCGGGAACGAACATCGGCTCTTTTGGCCGTGATATCGGGGTTAGCGGGCTGACGTCGCTCATAAACAGCTATAACTCTAATATCGCGGGCAAGACTCTGACTCCTTCAGGACAGGCGCTGGTTTCGGCTAATTTGTTCACGCAAGCGCAATTAATTGCTCTTGGCGCAACGCCGCAACCTGTCGCCGTGCCCCCTCCTGGCGAAGTTTCCGTCGATCAGTTTTTTACCTTTGATTTGAGCCTGGGATGGGTTCTTCACGCCAACAAAGTGTTGCACGCTTTTCCGGAGCGAGTGACCATCCAGCCGCAGATCACCTACTATAATATCTTCAACAAACATAATTACGATTCGCCCAGCAACCCTATAAGCGGCGTACTTACCGGAACCGCTGGGTCACTAAACGGTACGACTCAAGGGGATCGCACCAATTTGGCCTCGGTTGGTTCTGGTGTGTTCGCATTGGGCGCGCCTCGCCAGCTCGAATGGGGTATCAAAGTAACCTTCTGAGCGGACAAGCAAGCAACCCATGGACGGCGGAGAGCGATTGCTCTCCGCCGTTTTTTCTGTCCAAACAACCTCTCGCGCCTCAAGCCTGCAATCTGCCTGACTGCTACTCGATAAATTATATAAATTTACAAAAATTTAACTTTGAACTTGACAAAATACCCCGCGAGGAATAATCAAGGACCAACTTGGCACTGTGGTGGTGTCAAAAACAAAAAATGGCGGGGTAACACTGGCGCCTGCCGCGGAGGGTCTATGTGTGTCTTCGCACGAAAAAGTCTGGCCTATTTCTGTTTTCTGTTTGTGCTGATTTGTGTCTTGGCCCCTGTCCATACGCGAGGACAAGCAATTTCGACGGGCACGATACAAGGGGCAGTCACTGATCCAGCTGGCGCGGTTGTCGCGGGCGCCACGGTCACACTCACTGAAGCCGCTACCAACGCATCACGAAGCGAAACCACGAATGACTCTGGCCGCTACATCTTCGCGAATATTCCGCCAGGAATTTACGACGTGACCGTCACTAAACAGGGATTCCGCGTCACGAAGTTCGTGAGACAAGAAGTGACTGTCGGCGCGACCATCGCGCTGGATGCGAAACTCGAACTCGGCTCGAACGTTGAAACTGTGGAAGTGTATGCGGCTGGCGTCACCCTCGACGCCTCTAGCGCAACCGTTGGTAATACACTGACTGGCATACCACTGGATAACCTGCCGGGGCTGGGGCGCGATGTCAGCACGTTTGTGACTTTGCAGCCCGGAGTCGCTCCGGACGGAAGCGTGGGGGGCGCGAACCAGGATCAGAATTCCTTTATGCTCGATGGCGGCAATAACTCCAGCGACATGGACGGCACCCAAAATACCTACACTCCCAGCTTTGCGGGCGACCCATCCGGCGGCTTGGTAAACTCCATAGTCACCGGCACGGCCCCAAGCGGTAGCCCAGGTGGCGGAGGTCCGACCGGAGTTATACCTACGCCGGCGGACAGTATCGAAGAATTCAAGGTGGGAACGAACAATCAAACGGCCGACTTTAACAGTTCTGCGGGCGCTCAAGTTCAAATGGTGACAAAGCGCGGCACGAACCAGTGGCATGGTACTGCGTATGAGTATTACCTGGACAACACTTGGGGCGCCAACAG
Source organism: uncultured Acidobacteriota bacterium (assembly GCA_963705755.1). GTDB lineage: Bacteria > Acidobacteriota > Terriglobia > Acidiferrales > UBA7541 > Acidiferrum. Next base: position 47,382 of record CAVPKZ010000081.1, read on the forward strand.
CTTCAACAATGACGTCACGGGAACGCCCAAGCCCAGCTACCACTATAATCGGTTCGGCGCATCCGGCGGCGGTCCATTAGTTTCAAAAGATGTGCTTGGCGGGAAGTGGTACATTTTTGCGAATTACGAGGGCTTCCGTTGGAAACAGTCGACCACCATTACACGAGCTGTTCCGTCCGTCGCCCTGGACCAAGGAATTCTCCAGTTCGGGGGAGTGGCCTACAATCTGAACCCGACCCCCGTGACCTACAATGGTCCGGCTACCTCCGTACTAACGCCCGGGGAAGTTGTAGCACCGGCGGTTTGCCCTGCGGGACCCTGCGACCCACGTGGCCTGGGAATTAGTCCCACCGTTCAGAGCATGTGGACTCAATTCATGCCCCCGTCAAACACGTCCAGCTGCTCAGGCCTTAGTAGATGTGATCATTTGAACGTGCTGGCCTTTCGCGGCAATATGATCATTCCATGGGATGATAACTTTGGCGTTGTTCGCCTGGACCACGACTTTGGCGCCAGGTGGCATTTCTACAGCTCCTACCGCTACTACAAAATGCAGCGGGCCACCGGGAACCAAATCGACATTGGCGGCCTTTACCCCGGGGACAAGCTCGGAATACCGGCATCGGTGTCCAGTCGTCCCCAGGATCCTTGGTATTTCACCGCTGGCGTGACCACCAATATAACCAACGCGCTGACCAACGACCTCCACTACAGCTTTTTGCGTAATTACTGGGCCCGCGCTTCCAACGGTAATACTCCACAAATCACCGGACTGGCAGGCGCCTTGGAACCTTTCGGCGAAAATGCCACCAACCTACTTGCGCCAGTCAATCTGGACACTCAGGATGTGCGCACACGATTCTGGGATGGTCATGACAATATGATCCGCGATGATGTTTCCTGGGTCAAAGGCAGACATTTCTTCCAGTTTGGCGGAACATATCAGCGTAATTGGGACTATCACCAACGTACCGACAACGGCGGCGGAATCAATTACCAGACCGTGTATTGGCTGGGCGCGAGCGTCGGAACTACGAATGGTATGAGCATGACCGGCTACGTGCCGACGGCGATTACCTCTTCTCAACTCTCAAACTGGAACAGAGACTACGGCACCGTGCTGGGAGTTCCTGGCGTTACACAGATTGCTTACACGCGGACTGGCGCAAATCTGACCCTGAATCCGCCGAATACCCCAGCGTATGACCAGAGCACCATCCCGTTCTACAACCTGTATGTGAGCGATTCCTGGCGCATGAAACCCAGCTTCACCCTCAGCTACGGCTTGGGCTGGACGCTGGAAATGCCTCCCACCGAGGCGCAGGGGAAGCAAATTGTGATGGTGGACGCAAACAACAAGCCCCTTGACACCGAAGCTTATCTCAAAAATCGCGAAACCGCAGCGCTGGCTGGCCAAGTCTATAATCCGGAAATCGGATTTTCACTGGTACACAACGTGGCTGGGAATCCTAAGTATCCTTACAATCCGTTCTACAAAGGCTTCAGCCCGCGCATCGCCGGCGCTTGGAATCCCAGATTTGACAACGGGCTGCTCGGCTCTGTTTTTGGGAACAATAAGACGGTGTTGCGCGGTGGTTATAGCATTCTCTACGGCCGATTGAACGGCGTAGGTTTAGTGCTGATCCCACTTTTGGGGGACGGTCTCATTCAAGCGGTTCAGTGCGTCAGCCCGCTCATGTCCGGCGCCTGCGCCGGCACAGGCGGATCGACTCCAAACACTGCCTTCCGAATCGGCCCTACCGGGAACGGCTTCGACGGCTTGACCGCGCCACTACCAGCGGCCACCAATACCTTGCCGCAACCGGCTTTTCCGGGCTTCAATGCCGTCGCTGCTGGTCCCGGTACGGGAATCGATCCGAATTTCCGTCCCAGCATGAGCCATCAATTCGACTTCACCGTGCAGCGCCAGCTTAATAACAAATTCACCATGGAAGTGGGCTACATCGGCCGCATCCTGCGGCACGAATTCATGCCCCTTCAAATCAACTCCGTCCCCTACATGATGACGCTCGGCGGGCAACGATTCGACAAGGCTTATGGCCAAATGGTTTGGCAATACTGCGGAGGTAACGCAGGTATGGCGGGCGGTGGTTGCGCCGGGAATCTGGCTGCCGTCACCCCTCAGCCGTTCTTCGAGACGGCCCTGAATCCGGCTTATTGCGCCGGATTCGCGAGCTGCACCCAGGCCGTCGCATCCAAGGAGGGTCTCACTGGAACGGGAAATATCCCTGTCGCCAATGTGTGGAGCCTCTGGAGTGATCTGGATGGCGGTGCATTTAACTTCCCCCGATCAATGTTGAGCACCCCCATCGCCGGCTCACCCAATGGTGCCAGTGGTCAGTTGACCTCCGACTTTGTCAACAACACCAGTTTGGGCACCGGGAACTACAATGGTATGTTCGTGTCCTTCAAGATGAGTCAGTGGCACGGCCTTTCCATGCAATCAAATTTCACCTATTCGAAAGCGTTGGGCACCGGGTCGCAAGTGCAGGCTACCAGCCAATACACAAACTCCGATCCCTTCGATCTCAACAGAAACTACGGGCTGCAACCTTGGGATCGCAAGTTTCTGTTCAACACCTGGCTCGTCTATCAGCCGCCCTTCTTCGAGCACCAACACGGCTTCCTCGGTCACGTTTTGGGTGGTTGGACTCTGGCGCCGATCGTTGACATCGGCAGCGGCTTACCGCTAGCTGTCTATCCTGGCAGCGCTTTCGCTGACAGTGCGGTTTACGGTGGCGGCCAAACCTTCGGCGAGACGGACGCCAGCAATGTTGGCGCCTTGGAAAACGCCATCAACATTTGCGGCGGCCAAACTGGCGGCAGCCAGCGAAACAACAACCCGCTTCCTTCTTCCCAGTACCCCGACATAGGATCGTCCGGCTTCGGTCCGTCGTTGTATCAGAATCCAGGAGGTATTTATAACTGCTTCCGGAACCCGATTCTGGGAATTGACAACGGTCATAACGGCGGTGCTGGCACGCTCCGCGGACAGCCCTTCTGGAACGTGGATTTCAGCATTAAGAAGACCGTCATGTTCACAGAACGTTTCAGCGCGGATTTCGGAGCCATCTTCACCAACATCTTCAACCACAACCAACTATTTGATCCCTACAATGCTCTCGGTGACACCGGTGACTTCGGGGCGTTGGAAGGGCAGGTCAACAATCCTCGGCACATCGAAATTGGTGTGCGCGTACGCTTCTAACCACTCGAGCGATTTCTAACTCGAACTTGCGCGACGGTGCCCAGCCGTTGGGTCCGGGCACCGTTGCCATTCGGACGAGATCTGAGCGCTTATTTTTACATCGCGCGAATCTTCATGTAGCGGACGATGTCCGGTAACATGGCGACCGCAACGACGATGCTCAAGGTAAGAAGAACACTTCCAACAATCGTATTTCTTCGCATCATAGTTGTGCTCCCACTCGCATAATCACACAGATTTGTGCACCTGCAAGTAAAACTATTGGCAATTCCGCGCGGTTGATTCGCCTGAGTTTGTATCTTGGGTAGTGGGCAGGCCGAGGATGGCTTTGATTCTCGAGCGTTTGGAAATTTCACGTGGGGCGCCGGTGCTGCGTTCCAGCCAGTCATGGAAGTCTTTAATTTTTACGGAATGCTCAATGGGAATGTCCACCACGGAGACTTGCACGCTGTTTAGACCTTGAGCGATGCCCATGACCCAATCATTTCCGCGCAAGGCCACAAGTCCTAAGGCCACAGCTTCGTAGAGAGTTTCAGCGGTTACTTCGACGGTGTGTTTTACGCCGTCCAGATCTTTGATGGTGACGCGGCAGGAACGCACAGGCATGACGAAGATGAAGCTATCATATTCGCTTTTTATTCGCCACAGTAAATGCACCATACAAATCCCGGTTGACGGCCGGAGCACAACAGGGTTGGCTAGATTAGGGCTTGAAGGAGTTTCGCGCTTGTATTTCCCGGCCGCTACGACTCAACTGCGGCCCAGGGCCAGGGCGGAATTCGACGGTGATGTTTACTTCGGATTCTACCGGCTTGCCATCAATCAAGGTTTGGTCAAATTGCCATTCCCGCACGTCGTGCATTACTCGAGGCATCAACGCCGAACGGCCACTCACGGATTTCAGATCTTCTACGCTTCCGTTTTTGTCAACGAAGGCACGCACCGTCACCGCGTCTCCAGGACGGGCATAGTTTGCCATCTCCACTTGGTTCGGCGCGACTTGCGTGAGCAATTCGCCGATTGCCAATTTTGCGATAGGCCCGTGATGATGCCAGCGACTCTCAGCCGGCATCATGACAAATCTCTGCATTTCGATGGAAACGGAGCGTCCGCTGGCTACCAACTCTACGGGCAGTCTGAGCAAAAATGATTCGTTGTTTTTTCTCGCTACGAGCATTACCCCGTGAAGCGGGGGCTGAGCATTTACTGGCGCCAAATTCGCGGCACCTCCAAGTCCTGCTGATCGCGAATAGTTGGGCGCGTAGGCGCTGGACGCTGTATTGGGTCTGACATTGGGCGCCATGCGCGGAGCTGCGTTGGGCGCGATGCGGGGCTCTGAGTTCGACGAAGTGGAGCCGTACGTTGTCCCCGTGGGAGAAGATGTCGGTGCCGGTTGAGTTCTCGACGCGGCCAAAACCCTATTGTTATTGCGACTGGCATCACTAGCGGGCGAGTAAGAAGCCACGGAATTCCCTGCCGCCCCTGGGACCGACGAGACCGAATGATTGACTGATTGCGTCACCGCAGCGGGCGCATTGTTGCTGACTGACTGGGTCACGGGGCTCGGACCAGAAGTGTTTTGATAAGTCGTCAAATTTGACGTTGCGGGAGCGGAGGCTGCAGCGCTCGAAGTAATATGTGAGACAGCCAGCGACGTGACATTAACCGGCGACACGTTTCTGGCAATTGTGGGCGCGGTTGTCGATGCGGCGAAAGTGTTAGGTCGTGTAACCGGTTTAACAACCGCTGCAGAAGAAGCATATGAATTTTTCAAAACCGCGGCATTCGCTTCGGTTTTCAAACCCACTTTGGTTTCATTTGCGTTGGGATTTTCCGGCCGCGCCGTGGAAGCTGGCGCCTTAACGGCGCGACGCTCTTGCGTAGACATCGAGTTCAACAGTTGGGTGTCTACGAACTCGGGAGTAGATACGAAAGATTTACTCGCGTCAGAGGCTTTAATATCCTGCGAGCTGCTGGTCGCTGGAGTCTCGCCAGTGCGCGCCGGAATTGATTGAGGACCGGTCGCATCAATGTCGTCGCTGCCGGTGATGTCCGGGGATTCGTCCCGGGCAACGGCAATTACTGGATCAGACGCGTCGACATGAGCGGTATTTCTACGCTCGGCGAACCCACGAGAGAGCCACTGCTGCAAAGGACGACGGCCGACCATAATTCCTATACCAAAACTGGGAATGGCGATCCATAACAACAGTAAACCTAACGCCGATAATCCCTCTGGCTTCGATCTCTTCCGCGGAACCATGGTCACCGACGCCAAATCCCATTCATTCTCGCGGAACCCAGGGAAGTTCGGGTTGGAGCCTTGATAAGCCTGCGTTGCGGCGCCCCTGTCTTCACTAAGAGGAGGCTCGTCCTGCACGAGCTCATCTTGTGCGGGACCGAGGAATTCTGGCGCGGTGCCTCCCAACCCAACCAGCAAAGAAGCGTGTGGCTCCGCTAAAACTGGAGGATTAATCAGGGCTGACGCAGCGACCGGCGACATATCACGAGGCTTTTCAAGCTGCGCGGGACTAATTGCAGCGTCGGGAAATGCCGGCAAGCTCGAAGCGGCAGACTTCGGAACACGTGGCAGAAGATTGACGTCTCGCACGCCTTCCTGCGCGAGCCACTCGCGAATTTGTTCGCGCTGTTCGTCAGAAACATCCACCAATTGAATGCCAGCACGTTTCTTGGATTTGGTGGTCCAGGCCATGCGTCCATGAACTTCAATGCTCTGCGCTAATCCATTCATGCGGACGTCCAGGTTCGAATACGCTTCGTCGCCTACCGGGATGGCCATGGATATAGCCATCCCGCCATCGCTTACGTTTAGGACCATTCCACCGTTCGATTGCCCACACGCGACGTATATCAAGGTTTTGGGGAGAGCCCGTGGATGCAAGCGTCTTTCAGGGATTTGCGTGTGCCCGTTGAACTGCGGTGCGGAGGTGCTCACGATATCCTCACTACGCGAAGGCGCTTCTGCGCGTCGCAACTCGGCGACAGACCTACGTTACGGTCGGGGAGGAAAGCCCGTCGAGCGGCTACGGGAAGATGGCGCGTCACGTTCCTGGGCGGAAACGCAAGCCAGCGCGAATGTTAATTATAGCAGTCTTTCTAATTGGATGTTTGGTTACTGCTTTCGCTAAAACCGCGCCAACAAAATCATTCCCCACCGCCAGTAATAGAACCCAATATCTAGCGGTAAGTTTCGAACTATTTATCTAGTCGCGTTCCCAGCGACTTACAGATGGAGTCACGGCGGCACCAGTGTCTGATTCACTGTTTGCCGCGTCCCATGCCGTTCGTGCGATGGGCTCAACGGACGGTAACTTTTTCTGTTTCAAGGATTTGTTGATGACCGATAAATCTTTGGCGAGCAGGCTTTCAAATTCCGTTCTGACATCGTCAAGGTCCTTCTTCAATGAATCAATACGCGCTATCTGATAGTCGCCGGGGCGGCCTTCGTAATTCAGAATTGCGCCGTACAGTCCGGTGGTCTTCTCGCGGATGCGTTCTTCTCCGGTGATCGCTCCGCCTTCTTTGGTGGCGACAATTTTCCCGCGGAGTGCTTCGACCTTTTGCGCTGTGTCGTTAAGACGCTTGGCAAGAGCTGGGTCACCTTTCAAAGCCGCGGCGCGGGCCAATAGAGCGTCGTGAACGCTGTTGATACGATCCACATCGAAGCTCATGTCTCCCAGCAAATTATAAACGCGCATGGCGGCTTCGAATTCCTGGCGGCGGTCTTCAAGGCTGAACTTTGCCCGCGGATCCAGAACAACGTTAAGTTGCGTAGCGAACGTGTCTTTCCCGCGTGTCATTTTGACGGTGTACGTACCGGGCAAAACGCGAGGACCCTGGCTGGCTTCGAACGCGGCGCTAGCGGCAGGTGGAACACGCGGCGCCTTTAATCTCATCGGCCAATCGACCCTGCTGATGCCTCGGCGATTGTTCGGCGGCAGGGTGTCTACCAGTTTGCCCTGGGCATCCAAAATTTCGATTTTCATTTTGCCGAAAATGTGGCGCTTCTTCTGATAGTAAGTAATGACTGCCGCGTCGGGGGGGTTAGGTCCCGAAAACATCGCGCTTCCTTCGGCCCACCCGCCATTGGCGTTCAAACGCTGCTGCGGTGGCCTGCCGGGGAGAAATCCAGCATCCTGCGCCATGACTTCTGGAGTTAATTTGCGCAGAGGGGAAATGTCATCAATGATCCAAATGCCGCGGCCGTGCGTGGCGATTACGAGATCAGACTCGCGGGAATGGACGACAATGTCGCGAACCGGGACTTGCGGGAAATCGCGCCCCGATACTGCGCCCACTGCTTGCCACCATCCAGCGATATCCAGAGGCCAAACTCGGTGCCGAGAAAAAGCATGTTGGAGGAAACAGTGTCTTCTTTAATGACGTGCGCAAAACCGCGCACACCACTATCGGCACTGACAATTGATGTCCAGGTTTTTCCGTAATCCGTGGTTTTGTACACATGCGGGGTCATGTCCCCAAAAGTGTGCCGGTCAAATGCGGCATAGGCCGTGGCCGGATCGTACAAGCTCGCTTCCACCCAGGAAACCCACGAGGCCTTGGGCAAGTCGGGGACGTTAGCGACTAGGTTTGTCCATGATTTGCCGGCATCCCGGGTGATCTGCAAATTCCCGTCATCGGTGCCCACCCAAATGGTTTGCGCTTCGCGCGGAGATTCGCTGATGGAATAAATGGTGGTGTGCATCTCGGCGTAGGAATTGTCTACGGTTACGCCGCCGGACTCCTCCTGCTTCTGTTTTTCAGGATCGTTGGTGGTCAAATCCGGCGAAATGCGGTCCCAGGTTTGGCCGTGATCGCGTGAACGGAATAAAAATTGCGCGCCAATATAAATGGTGCCTTTTTCGTTGGGACTCAAATGAATCGGTGTGTTCCAATTGAACCGCAACTTCCCTTCCCCATAATTGGGTTCCGGCTTGATGAAGCGCGCTTCCAGCGTGCTGTGGTTCACGCGCCCTATGAATCCGCCTTGCGATTCGGCGTATACATAATTGGGGTCGGAAGGATCGGCAAAAGCCCAGAAACCGTCCCCACCTAGAAGATTTTCCCAGCGGCTATTGGTAATTCCTCCAGGGTATTGTGAATCGCCGGTCCAGACGCTGTTGTCCTGCAACCCGCCGTAAACATGGTAGGGATCAGCCTGATCCACGCTGACGTGATAAAACTGGGAAATCGGCAGGTTATAGCCCTTCCACCAGGTATTTCCGCCGTCGTAGGAATACCAGATGCCGCCATCATCGCCGGCGATTAGATGATCGGTATTATCGGGATCAATCCAAACATCGTGAAAATCGCCGTGGGCACTCTGGGAAATGGTGCTGAAACTTTTGCCGCCGTCTTCGCTCATGATCAGTACCAGGTCGGGCTTGTAAATTTTGTTTTCATTCTTGGGATCGACAATCAGGTTCCCGAAATAGAACGGCCGCCACACCATCCAGTTGCTACGATCACGCTCCTGCCAGGTCTTTCCGCCGTCATCGGAGCGAAATAACGCGCTGCGATTCGATTCAATGAGTGCGTACACAACCTCGGGTTTGGAAGGAGCGACCGTTACCGCGACGCGGCCCCAGGGTTTCGCAGGCAAACCTTGCGCACTTTTTTCATCCAGATCTTTCCAAGTGGCGCCACCATCGGAGGACACAAATAATCCGCTGCCACTGGGCGCAGTCGAATTTTCACCTCCTGAACGAAACGTCCAACCCTTGCGCCGGAAATCCCACATACCTGCGTAAATGGTTTTGGGATTTGTCGGGTCCATGGATATCATCGAACAGCCGGTGGAAAGATTTGGGCCCTTCAAAATTTTGTTCCAAGTCGCGCCGCCATCCGTCGTCTTGTAAAGGCCGCGGTCTTCGCTGTCACTCCACAATTTTCCGGGGACGCAGGCATAGACGGTGTTAGCGTCATGGGGGTCGATCAAAATCTTGGCAATACGCTCCGATTCCTTCAGGCCCATGTTGGTCCAGTTTTCGCCGCCGTCCGTGGACTTATAAATCCCGTCGCCAACGGAAACACTATTGCGAGTCCAGGATTCACCGCTACCGGCCCAAATGGTCTGGGGTGATTTCGGATCGATGGCAATGGCGCCGATTGATTGCGCCGTTTGCTTATCAAACATGGGCTTGAAGGTCGTGCCGCCGTTTACGGACTTCCATACTCCGCCGCTGGCTGCGCCGACGTACACGGTGATCCGGCCGTTCTGCTTCACGGCGGTAAGCGCCGCTATGCGGCCACTCATCGTGGCGGAGCCGATGTTTCGTGCGCCAAGGCCAGAAATCGAGTCGGAATCGTATTTCACTTCCTGTGCGCGTAGGTACGGCGCGAAAAACGGGGCGGTCGTGAAGCATGCAGCCAGCACCAAACTACGAGTCACATTGAACATTTCGATGATGTCCTTAAAAGTAATTTTGCAAAAGTGCGTTAACACAAGAAATCGGAAAGGAGAACTCTCCGCATCATTTCGGGTTTGGTTTAGGTTCTGCTTTTGTGACCGGCATGGAGAACAGCGAATCATCGAGTGGGACGTTAAGTTCTACTTTGTCCACCGTAAATTTCGCGCGCTCCTGGCTTCCCTTTTGTGCGCTCTCCAAGGCAAAAGGAAAATACAGCCCGTTCACTTGTTCATAGTCTCCATAGAAGTTTTCTGTAAATACCACCGCCCCGCGAATAGTACTTTGATTCTCCATTTTGATTTCGAGGAAGGAGTCGGCGTCCAAAAAGTAATAGCGCACATCGCCATTTTTTAGCGTAAGTTTCACTTTGTAACAGTCCGTGCCCTCGACCGATTCGTGCCCCGCTAATTCGGCTTTGTGGCCTTTCTCCTTGTAATTCACCATCGGCCCATCAATGTCGGCATCGATCTGTAGGCTCTTAACATCGTCCTGCGACATCAATTCCGGATCCTTACGGCCGCCAAAAGGGGAAATCTGCCAGCCAATCTTGCCATCATAGGCCTGAATTTGGGCCAATCCTTGAATGACAAATTCCTCGCGGACTTTTTCGGGACGCTTGTTTTCTTGAAGAAATCCGGCACGAAAGGAGCCCTGATTGAACTTCCCGCTGATGCGGATGGTCTGGACGGCTTTCAACTTCTCCATGCCACCGTGCGCCTGAATGTTTTTGGCGATCACTTCATCCACGCTCTGCGCGAACACCGATAATGGCGACAGCAACACAAAGACCAATAACGGGATCAACGGGCAGAGTAGTCGCCGCAACACCATTACTTGACCTTCAATTTTCATGAATTTCTCCGAAAGATGACTGCGCTAGACCTTATAACAAACACAGAGCTACCACAAAGGACGAATTCTTTTCCAGTAAGACGAAGATGGGGGTGATCCGTGAGCATCTTCAACGACTCTTATCTAAAGGCCGCAAAGCGATAAAAGGTTTCGACGGCTCTAAAATTCAACATGCAAGCGTACGGTCAGGAACAAGCACCGGTCCGCGATCGCGGTTGTAACCGGGATTGTTGATGTGTTGTAAGCCAACCGACGGGTAAAAGCCGTGCCAAAGATGGAGAGTGTAATAGGCTTCCTCAATGGTTTCGCGCCCGTAATTGAGACGGCCATCGCCCAACAGAAAGCCGTAGCCGCCCAGCGCCAAATATTCCTGGTGATCTCGCGAAATTCCGTTCGAAACAAAAACGACCCCGGCGCGGTCGAATTTTCGGCACCAGCGTTGTCCGGATGCTCCAACGCCCAGCTCCACGGTGCTATCTACTTCGGTGTAGGCGTAGGACTCACGGCGGCCTTCGTTCCAGCCCCAGCGTCCGAAAACACCGAACCAATCGTTGAGCGACTTGTTCGAAGTTTGCCCCAAAGCCGTACTTTACGGAGGTGAGCAATGGATGGGCTGTAATTTCGGGATTGCAGTGCAGACCTGGAGGTAATTGTTCGATGGCTTCACGGTACTTCGCCATGTTGACGTCGATTCACATACAGAAAGTAATCGCAGAATACCTTAGCTGTCTGCGGCAAGGTGTTTGCGCGCAGCTCGACTTCCGGATGTCTGCTGTTCACGCGCACGAGAACATCGGCGTCCAGATGAATGCCGTTCGCAACTTTAGGCATAAGAGCTTCGGCAAATCGTACTGAAAAGTGTCGTTCGTGATATTCGAGCATGGCGGCGAATGTATAGCCGCGCGTGTCGCAGCGACGGCGTAAGCGCCGTTGTTGTCCACGGTCCAATTCATGAACTGGAAATTGCTATCGGACCCGTAGTTGTTCAGGTCGAAGAAATCCGCAATTCCAAGTTTACCGAATCGCAATTCCAGGCGCCTTTCGATCATGCTGAACAAGGACAACGCGGTGCGCGCTGAATTTTCTTGAACGTGACCCAAAGGAATAATTTGATGCCACATCAGACGCGCTATGTAAGGCGCTTTGCTGAGCGCTGGATTTCTCACAACATCGAGGTCATTTTAAAGCCCGCCAGCCCAAACGCCTCTCCGATACCGTGGCCCCCAGTCTCCTGCACATCGCAGAGCAACTCCACGGTACCGGTCAGACGAAGCCGGTATACAAGGTGAACTGGCAGCGGGAAGTGGCGTCCTGTGCCTGTGGCGAAAGACTATTCCTGCCTTGGTACTGGCGACTGGAACGCCGGATGCCATTGCGAAATGATGTTCGCCTGGCCTGAAATCCATATCCGGTCGGACTCCGGATGCGCAAACATTACCGGAATGGGGTCGGTGGCCAGTCCTGTTTCGGCGTCCGGCGGGGCCGGCGATTGCTCGGACTGTGGATCCTGTGCGCGTGACCTGCCAGCCAACAAAAGTGTTCCCACCGCAATTGTCGAAGCGAAACAAAACCTGATTGCCGCTCCGGCGGCGACTCTCCGCATCATTGAATCGTTTCGTCCTTTCAAACTGGATGGTAAGAGATGCAGTTGACCGTTTTTTGACAGCATTTCGATGAACATCTGATGAACGTGAACAGCTTAATTTCGTCTGCCTACTACCGAGCCGCTATCGGTGATGATATAAACGCATCACGTTTTTTCGCACTTTGGTATCTTAACTTGACTCAGCGGGTGATACCAGAGGAATGTCATACTGTTATCACGAAATTTTACGACGATCAAATTGTCTGCGTTGGCGTGGGTTGTTTTCCTAACCGGTGCCTGCACCGTTCGCGCGCAGGATGGGCCGCAGGAGGGCGGCCATGAACTTCAAATCTGGACCGGTGGAGGACATGGAACGAATGGGAGTCAGTCTGGCGATGGCGTGTTTAGCATTGGCGCACGGTATGGCTGGATTTTGACGGATGCCCATGGTCCCGCTCTTCTGCGTGGCCGCTTTGAATACGCCGTGGATGTTGTTCCGCTTTTTATCGTGGCGCAGAGTACGAATACGGCATACGGGTTCGGCGTCAATCCATTTGCACTCAAATGGAATTTTGCTTCGCACCGACACGCCGTGCCTTATATAGAGATCGGCGGCGGGGCGCTGTTTACCAACGTGAAAGTGCCGGAGGGCACGTCACACGTGAATTTCACTCCCACCGGTGCTTTCGGCGTTCACTTTTTGCGCGGCAGATATAATTGGAGCGCGGAGGTGCGCTACCTGCATATCTCCAATGCCGGAATATCGCGACCGAATCCCGGCATCAATACCGTTCAGGTACGGCTCGGATTTGGAAGGTTAACCCAACCAAAATGATAGTTGGTCCCTACCGTTCGGCTAGCGAAAAATCTTTCTGCGGCACCCACATTGGAGCATAATGCTTTCTGCTACATCCTTCAGGAGCCAGCCAAAATGCCAAAAACATCTCAAAGTGCTACACCGATGATTTTTGTCTTCATTGCAATTGCCGTTATTTTAGTGGCCGCCATTGGATACCGCGCAGTGCACGCCGGCGATAAAGCCCCCGCGGTGGGATCAATCGCGCCGGACTTCACTTTAAAATCGCAGGAAAACAATCCTGTAAGCCTTCACGATTTCAAAGGCAAATGGGTGGTGCTTTATTTTTATCCCAAGGATTTCACCAGCGGCTGCACCGTGGAAGCCCACAATTTCCAGCGTGATCAGGCGCAGTACGAAGCCAAGAATGCCGCGATCGTGGGCGTTAGCATGCAGGACCCTGATTCGCACCAGAAGTTTTGCACTAAGGAAGGGCTTACCTCAAGCTGCTGGCCGACACCGACGGCACTGTTTCGAACGCCTACGATTCCGTTATGAATATGGGCGTGACTAAACTTTCCGCGCGTCACACTTTCCTTATCGATCCGAATGGCGTGGTGCAAAAAGTGTGGCTTGATGTGAAACCTCAGCAGCACAGCGAAGAGGTGCTTGCCGCACTCAACGATTTGCAGAAGAACGGTTCCGGCAAATAATTAGCCCGCACAGGTCAGCCCTTGGACGCCGTAGCTCAGCGGTTAGCCAGGATTGGCAAACCCGGGATTTGGAGCAAGCGTTGATCCGCAGTGACCAGAGTTAAGTCATAAACCTTAGCGGTAGCTACCAAGAATCGATCGCCCGGGTCGCGATATCCCAACATCGTAAATCGTAGTTCGTGTGCCACGGCAGATGTGAACTGAGCTTCCTGGAGGCCCGGGTCTTTCATGGACTGCATACCCATTCACCCATATCGGCGTTTAGTTCCAGGCGCTTCTTTTCCACCAGCAAAACTAGTTCCGAGATGCTTAACGGTGATAACCACAGTTCATTGCGCGTACTGGCCAGTTCGTTGGTTACCTCAGAAGAAATGTTCCAAGGTTCGAGATGCGTCCAGATCCAGATGTGGGTGTCCAACAGCAACTTCATTTGACTATTTTCACTGCCCACGGCTCATTGGTCCGCCTGATTTCATTCCTTTGCGGCTTCCCAGTCGGATTCGTCCCCTATTGGGCCGACGATATCGCCAATGATACGGCCGGTGCCCGCTATGGTGCCGAGACGGCGGATCGGTTTGAGCGTACCCGGCGCGACAATCTCTGCCACCGGATGACCGAAGCGAGTTACCAGGATGGGTTCGCCAGTCTTGCGTACGCGCTCCAAAACCGCCAGACACGTCGCTTTAAATTTAGAAATCGCCATTTCTTCCACAGGTTTCCTCTCTTATGCACCGAACAAAAGTGAGGATAACATGACCAGCGAAAGCCGTCAACTATGGTTAAACCATCATATGACTATAGTAGGACTATAGTCATATGAAATCTATATCGGCGCTAAGGTTCGTCGTCTCCATCTCCCTCATGGGCGGCTTGAGCCGACGCTGGCTTATCTGGATTGATCGGCTGCTTCCCGGCCTTTACTAATTCAGCGTTAAGTTGAGCAATATCTTGGTCACGAATCGCCGCCCATTGAGTCTCCAAATTTTTCAACGCTTCCACTTCCTCGTGGTAAGCGCTTTGCGCTTGCGAGGTGGGTGTGGAGTCAGCACTGTCAGCGACGGCCAGCAGATTGCCAAAATGTTGGTTGAGGGTCGAAAAATTCTCCGGCCGCTCGGCGCTGGCGGGAACGCCAAAGAAACTGCTTTCAGCGCTGCCTTCGAGTTGCGCAACTTTTTTCTGCACAGCGGAGACAGATACCGACAGCGGCGAATTTCCAGCACTCGCGGAAAGTTCTGCTAATTGTTCACCGACAGATTGCACTTGAGCCAAAGATTTGAAACTTTCATTCATGCCGCGAACTGCGCCAGTTTCCATTTCAAATTGCGCGCGCAATTCCGCGACAGGCGTTTTGATTCGAGGATCCATGTGCAACGTCAGAGGCTGCTCCTGGCTTTTTCCATCCGCGGTGAGCTTAACCACGTAGCGCCCCGGCAAAGCTATGACACCCAGGGGCAGTTCTGGCGTGTTGCGATAGATCGCGGAGATAGGAAATTCATGGTTGAGCGAATCCGGCGGTGCATAGTGCATATCCCAGACAAAACGGTGAAAGCCAGCTTCGGACGAGAGAATCTGCTGTGGCCGAACCCAATACATGGGAATAGGGTTTTCGGCTGCGATTTTTTCCATAGGTTTAGGATGGTCAGTGCTCGAGTAACGCCGCACCAAATGATTTTGGGCATCGAAGATTTCCAGCTTCACCTCGCCGCGCGAAACTTCGGCCAGTAAATAATCAATGATCGCGCCGTCCGGCGGGTTTTGTCCCGCGGGAACTTCCAGAGGAAGCGGCGTATCTGTATTGCGATTCCATCGGAAGCGCACGGCAGTCTGCGGAGCGAACAAGTGCGTGGACGCTCGCGCCGATTGCGAGATCCACTGCCGCAGAGGGGTGATGTCGTCGAGAATCCAGAAAGAGCGGCCGTGCGTGGCCACGATAAGATCATCTCCATGAATCGCCAGGTCGCGCATGGAGGTATGCGGAAGATTCAGCTGCAACGGTTGCCAGTTGTCGCCGTCGTTAAAAGAAACGTATACAGAAGTTTCGCTACCGGCAAACAGCAGGCCCTTGTGTGCCGGATCCTCACGGACGACATTGACAGGCGCGTTGTCTGCAAACCCTTTCGTAATTTCCATCCAATTTTTGCCGTAGTCACGCGTGCGGTATATATACGGATGTAAATCATCGAGACGAAAAGTATTAATGGCCGCATAAGCGGTGCCCGCATCAAAATGCCCGGTCTCAATAATGGAAACTTTGCTCCAAGGGGTCAGTGGCGGTGGCGTCACATTTTGCCAGGTCTTGCCGGCATCTCTCGTTATGTGGATCAAGCCGTCGTCGGTCCCCGCCCAGATGGTGTTGGCTTCCTTGAAGGAAGGAGCCACAGCGTAAATTACCCCGCGGTGCTTCCCCTTCTCTGGGTCGGACGCGGCAAAAACTCCGAGGTTCGCCGGTGTCTCATAGGATTCCCGTGATAAATCGGGACTAATGACCGTCCAACTTTTCCCGGCGTTCTCAGTTTTAAACAAAACGTTGGCCGAAAAGAAAAGCTCGTGAGGATTGAGCGGAGAAAATACTACGGGCAGTGTGCGGTCGTAGCGGTATTCACCTCGACGGACGGGCTCAGGAGCAATATCCGCAACTTCGCCGAGCTCTTGATTGGTGCGCGACAAACGCGCTCCGTAAACAATGTTGGCGTCGAGCGGATCGACAGCGATGTAGCCGTATTCGAATACGCCGACAGAGTGCCATTCGCGAAAAGTGATCTCGCCATAATCGCTGCGGCTTAACGTTCCCGCAGAGCCGCTTTCCTGCTGGGCACCATAGACCCA
Source organism: uncultured Acidobacteriota bacterium (assembly GCA_963705755.1). Lineage (GTDB taxonomy): Bacteria > Acidobacteriota > Terriglobia > Acidiferrales > UBA7541 > Acidiferrum. The sequence goes on from CAVPKZ010000081.1 coordinate 63,814, forward strand.
ATAGGGAAAACGATTGTCGGTGGTCACGTGATAAAACTGGGCACTTGGCTGGTTGTACCAGGAGCTCCAAGTCGCACCACCATTAACGCTTATAACCGCGCCCTGGTCAGCGGTAAGCGCAATGATCTGCGGATTTTCTTTGCTGATCCACCAACGTTGGTAGTCGTCTCCGCCAGGAGCGCCCTTGAAACCCACAAACGTCTTTGCACCATCCGTAGATTTCCACGACGAGGTGTTGGCCACATAAACGATGGCTGGATTATCAGGGGCCACAGCGATTCCCATCGCGCCTGGCCCACGGCCGCCTATGCGGTGGTCGGAGTTTACTTTCGTCCAGGACTCCCCAGCGTCGTCTGAACGGTAGATCCCTGCGTGATCCTTTTTTGCTTCGAGCGTAGCGTACAGGCGATTCGGTTGGCTTGTTGAAACCGCAATGCCCATACGTCCAAGGCCATCCTGAACCCCAGGCAGTCCAGCGGTCAGCGGACGCCAGCTGTCCCCGCCATCGGTAGACTTGAATAATCCGCTACCCGAAGTGATAAAGGATTCGCCGCTGCGAATTTCCCATGGCGCAACACGCGCTGCCCATAGAACCGCATAGATGGTGCGCGCATTCGATGGATCGAGAACCAAGTCGGCGGCGCCGGTGTTCTCATCCTTATATAGAACCTTCTGAAACGTTTGGCCACCATCCGTGGACCGAAAGACTCCGCGTTCCGTGTTTGGTCCATAGGGATGGCCTAGCGCTGCCACGAACAAGCGATTCGAATCTTGCGGATCGATGACGATCGACGCGATCTGGTAGGCATCTCGCAGCCCCAGATGCGTCCAGGTTTTGCCGGCGTCCGTTGACTTGTAAATTCCATCGCCCGTGGACAGGTCGGGACGCTGTAATCCTTCACCGCTGCCCACATAAATCACGTTGGGATCGGATTCGGATAGGCCAGTGCTCCGACGGAGCCGGTCGGTTGATCGTCGAAAATAGGCATCCAGGTATTGCCGAAATCGGTGGTCTTCCAAACACCACCATCCACGGCAGCCATGTAAAAGACATTTGGCTGATGAGCGACTCCGCTGATCGCTACCGTACGCCCACCGCGAAACGGACCGATGCAGCGCCAGCGCATCTCGTGAAAAAAGTTGGGAGCAAATTCCCCGGAGGCCGAAGAGTCTTGCTGATTGGAGCGAATATTCTAAGCAGAGGCACTAGCGGCAATTTGTGAGGCGACCATACCGTAAGCCAAAACCATGGCAATTTGTAACCTATGCATAGAATTCCTCCGCGAAATGAAAACGATTTGCTTCAAGTTTCATTCAAGCCACTCAAATTGCCGTGGTCACCTCTTGAGAATTTTTGTCTGCTACGGGCACTGTTCGCCGGCTGTCTTCACAACAGCATGCTCTGAAGGCGTAGCTGGCGCAGTATCACCTTTCACATAGTGGTTGTACCAGGCAAGGTAGCGCTCCAGACGGTCCTTTATATGGGATGGGGTGGCAAATTCGTGATACTCATCCGGATAAACAACCAGCTGAGTGGTACGCCCCAGGCTCTTTAGCGCCTGATACATTTGTTCGCCATTGATGATGGGGACATTCCAGTCTATATTGCCGCCCATAATGAGCGTGGGAGTGGTGATACTCGCGACCCGGTAAAATGGTGAGAGCTTTTCGTACACAGCTTTCTTTTCCCATGGCCGCCCCAGCTCCGTTTCCCAATCGCGCTGGTAGTGGTCGTGCCCGTAATTCGTCATGTACAGAAATTCTCCAGCGCCAGAGATGGCGGCCTTAAACCTGGTCGTCTGGGTAATGATGAAATTCGTGGATATGCCTCCGTACGACCAGCCACCGACGCCCAATTTCTCCGGGTCCGCAATTCCCTGTTCCACGGCGTAATCCACCATGGCCATGTCATCCTGGAAATCCTTGTTGCCCCAGTCGGCGAAGATAGCTTGCGCCTATTTCTGGCCATACCCGGTCGAACCGCGCGGTTGGGGAAAAGTACCGCATAGCCATTTGCCGCCAGCAGCTGCGCCAGGTGCGCAAACTCCGCGTAATAGGCCCCACACCGGGCCGCCATGAGGTCGCAGATCGTGGGAACTCTTTTGCCGGGAACATAATCGAGCGGTTTATAAAGGTAACCGGCAACGACGGTGCCGTCCTTGCTTTTGAAATGGACATATTCGCCATGCGACAACTTAAGTTGTGAGAAGAGCGCGTCGTTAATGTGTGTGACCTGGGTGAGCTTGCCGCCGGGAATGGTAAAAATCTCGTCAGGACGGTCTATGGTGGCCACTTGCGCGGCAATTTCTCCGGTCTTTGCGACATTGTAGTCGTTCACCATTAGGCGGCCGCCGATCGGTCGGGTTATTTCCCCGCCAGCAACAGGTATGCGGCAAAGGTTCTGCGTGCCATCGTCATCGGCAATAAAATAAATGAACTGCCCGTCGGGAGAAAAATGCGGCTGCGTGCTCATGCGATCGAACGATTTAGCGAGAATTTTGCCGTCGCCACCGTCCACGGAGATAATCGCGAGATGCCTGGTGCCGTATTCGAACTCTGAAGGATCAAGTCGCGCGCTGTAAGCGATCCACTTGCCGTCTGGCGACCAAGCGGGCGAACGGTCTTCACCGGGGCTTGTGGTGACCTGCGTGACGTGCGCGCCTTTGTCGGTGTTATCCGCTGAAACTATCCAGATGTCTGTGTTGTACGTCGCATCGGGATCCGGGGTGGACCGATTGCTGCTAAAGGCCAATTGCTTGCCATCGGGCGACCAAGCCAGTTCCCCATCATCGTAATCGCCAGACGTAATCTGCGTCAGGCTGCGTTTCACGAGATCAAAGACGTAAAGATGCGTGCGGCGGCGGTCCAGGTAGCCGATCTCGTCCTGCTTGAACTGGCGCCGGTCGATGACCCAAGGCCGTTGCGTCTTGGCTTTTCTCTCTTTGTCGTCCTTGCCGGCGTCGGAGTCTTTGTCTCTCTCGTCTTGGTCCTTAAAAGCCTCCTTTTCCTCGAGTGACGCGTCACGCAGCAGCAACGCCAACCGGCTTCCATCGGGAGACCAGGTGAACTCGTCCACATCTTGCGGTGTGTAGGTAAGTCGTTCCGCTTCGCCGCCAAGGCGATTGAGAAGCCAAACCTGCTCTTTACTTCCATTGCGGGCCAAAGGAACGCTATGTACTTTCCATCGGGACTCCATCGGGGATGGGACGAGGAAACTCCCACCGCCGTAAGTGCGATGGGATCTCCACCCGACGCAGGAACCATCCAAATTCGCTCCTCGTTCTTGTCGCTGTTCAGGAGCGGAGTCTTAACCGTATAAGCGATCCAACCGCCGTCTGGGCTCAACTGCGGATCGTGCACCTCGTGAATGTGGAAATAGTCATCAACGGTGATGGAGCGCTGGGCGGCTGCAAACGAGGCGAGCCAGGCGGAACAGAAAATAAAGACCAGTGCCGCGACCAAGGCCGACGAAACGCGATTGGGCATTCGCAAAGACTCCTGAACCGAGATAAATGGCGAGCAAACCGCGGAGTCTATCACAGAGGACAATGAAAATTGGACGGTCGTAGGGGGAGAGCAGCGGCCCGCCCCGCTTGCAAGCAAGATTTTGAAACGCTCGGGACTTAAAAACAGCAACAGACCTCTTGATTCATACACAAATCGCTGTAAGAGTTGAAAATAATTTACTTGGAGCGCAGATTTTTCTTGCATGCGGAAACGACTCTTGTATTCTTCGGAATGCGAACTCGCTTCACCGTAGCGCGAGAGTGAGTGTCGCTCGGAGGACGAAAAGTAAAAATTGAGTTCTCTGTCTCTTCCCACCCGATACCCCGCACAAGCCATTTCCACCCGGAAAAAAAGAGTCGCAAAGCTGACCCTCTGGCCGCTTGTGGCTGCGACGTTCTTCATGGTGTCGGGCGGCACTTACGGAACTGAAGAAATCGTAAGCGGCGCGGGCTATGGCCATGGAATCCTGATACTGCTGTTCCTGCCGGTGCTGTGGTGCTTGCCGACCGCCTTCATGATTGGTGAACTGTCGAGCGCTCTTCCGGAGGAGGGCCGCTACTACGCCTGGGTGCGACGCGGACTCGGCAATTTTTGGGGCTTCCAAGAAGCGTGGCTGTCGCTGGCGGCCAGCATCTTCGACATGGCCATTTATCCGACCCTGTTCGTCTTTTACCTGAAGCAGATGTCGCCGTGGTTTGGCGTCGGAAATCACGGCGTGCTCGCCGGTCTGTTTGTCGTGATCACCTGCGCGGCTTTAAACCTGGCCGGGATTCGCGTGGTAGGGATTACCTCGCTGTGGCTGTTCTTTTTGCTTTCGGCTCCGTTCGCGGTGATTGTGCTGCTGGCTCCGGTGCGCGCTGGTGCGCTTGCTGCCGCCCCGCATGCTACGGAAGTCGGCGCGGGCCTCGGTTTACTAGGTGGTGTGTTAGTGGCCATGTGGAACTACATGGGCTGGGATAACGCCTCAACCATCGCGCAGGAAGTGGAAAGGCCACAACGTACTTATCCGAGGGCGATGATCGCCGCGGTAATTCTGGTATCGCTCACCTACATTCTTCCGTTCGCAGCGGTTTATTTTATGGGTGTACCCGCGACGGCCTTCGCGGAAGACGGCTCGTGGGCGACGGTCGCCGGCCTTGTGGGCGGGCAGATAATGGGATTCGATTGGTTGCGCTTCCTGGTAGTGCTCGGCGGCATGATGAGCGGGTTCGGGATGTTCAATGCCCTGGTGATGAGTTATTCGCGATTACCTCTGGCGATGGCGCGTGACGGAATGTTACCCAAGATTTTTGCCAAAACTAGCGCGCGAACGCAGGCGCCTTGGGTGGCCATCATTGCATGCGCGACATGCTGGGCATTGTGCCTGGGGCTGGGATTCAAACGACTAGTGACTCTGGACATCATGCTTTACGGAGCTGCCTTAATGCTGGAGTTTGTAACTCTGGTGGCGCTGCGGATCCGTGAGCCGCAATTGAAGCGGGAGTTTCGGGTTCCCGGCGGATTAGCTGGTGCGGTCCTCGCCGGGTTATTCCCCTTGGCGCTGCTGATGATCGCGTTGGTGCAAAGTGAGAGCCAGTCAGTCCTGGGTATAAACGGTCTGCTTTTTGGTGTCCTTATCATGACGGCTGGGTTCGCGTTGTATGCCTCAACCCGTAAGCTTCGCAAACGCCTCCCAGCGGACGTTACTGCGGAAGTCGTCGAACCAGCCTGATTGAGTTCTCTTCATAGGCCGACACCAGCCTCCTGACTCCGCACAAATTAGAATCGGTTCCATCCAAAACTCCAAGCCTTTGAGCTTGGGCCGCTGAGATATACTTCCGGCTCGTTCAAGAAGAGCTTTGCGCTCCGGAGAATAGCCAGTGAAAATTTCGCGCCTGAAATCGCTGCTGCTTGCCTGTCTGCCCATCGTTATTGCTAACACCTTTGTGGTGTCGCCAATGTCGTTCGCTCAAGCGCAAAGTGCACCGTCGCGCTTTGACGACAATTTTTTTCACGAACTGCGCTGGCGCTCTATCGGTCCCCATCGCGGTGGACGGGCCTTGGCGGTCACCGGCGTCCGAGGGACAGCCGGAATACTTGCCTATTTTGGCTCTGTGGACGGCGGCGTATGGCGAACCAATGACGCGGGCCGTACATGGAATCCCATTTTCGATTCGCAGCCGATTGGTTCTATCGGAGCCATTGCCGTTGCGCCTTCAAACCCGGACGTAATCTACGTCGGATCGGGCGAAGCCGATATGCGTTCGAATATCGGCTACGGGAACGGCATGTATAAATCGGTGGACGCGGAAAATCTTGGACACATATTGGATTGACCGACTCCCGACAGATCACGCACGTCCTGGTCGATCCCGGCAATCCCAATAAAGTATTTGTCGCTGCACCGGGACACGCGTACGGACCTAACGCTCAGCGGGGCGTGTTTCAATCCAAAGACGGTAGAGCAACCTGGCAGCGCATACTTTTTCACGATGAAAACACGGGAGCGATCGATCTGGCATTTGAACCAGGGAATACGAACACGATTTACGCCGCGCTGCTCCAGACTCGGCGGCCGCCCTGGAATGTGTATCCGCCGTCAAAGGGCCCGAGCAGCGGGCTATACCGCTCCCATGACGGTGGCGATCATTGGGAATCCGTGACCGGACACGGATTACCCGCGAAGAAGTTGGCCGCATCGGAATTGCGTTCGCGCCGAGCAATCCAAAGCGGATTTATCTAACGTGGACGCAAAGGCGGGCGGACTTTATCGCTCAGACGACCGTGGCCAAAACTGGCAGTTGATGTCGCAGGACAAACGCGTATGGGAGCGCGGTTGGTACTTCGGCGAAGTCAGCGTCGATCCCAAGGACGCGGACACCGTGTATCTCCCAAATACAACGGTGTATCGCTCACGCGATGGAGGGAAAACGTTTGTTGCGTTCAAGGGCGCTCCGGGCGGCGATGATGACCACAATTGTGGATCGACCCGGATGAGCCAGGCCGAATGATTTTGGGAAGCGATCAGGGGATGGTCATTAGCGTAACGACGGAGCAAAAACGTGGAGCTCTTGGTATAACCAACCGACGGACAGATGTACCATGTGAGCGACTGATAATCGGTTTGCCCCTATTGGGTGTATGGCGCAGCAGCAGGATTCGGGGGCCATGGCTGATGCCGAGCCGGGGAAATCTATCTCACGAGCGTCGGGATAGTTCGCTGGATTGGCGACCGATGAATGCAGGCGGACGAAAGCGGATACATAGCGCCCGATCCCCGTAAATCCCGGGATGATCTTATGGCGAAGTGGCGATTAGTAACTGGAAACCGGTGCAATTCAAGCAATGAATCCAGGCTCATGAAATTCCGCCGATGCTGTCACAGTCAGCGACGCCGGCGCAGAACATGGACACTGCCTTCGTATTTTCTCCCAAGCTGATCCTCATCTGCTGTATTTCGGTTCCCACAGGTGATATTCGAATCCGCAGACGGGGGCGTTCCTGGAAAGTGATCAGCCCCGATTTGACCCGGACAGAAGATTCCGTTCGCTCCACCTTGGATCTGATCCACCAGCGATTGCCGATGCATCAGAAAGAAAAACGCAGGGGAGTGATCTATACCATCGGGCCCTCCTCCATAAGTAAAGGCGAAATTTGGGCAGGCACGGACGACGGGTTAATCCAACTGACTCGGGATGAAGGGAAAACGTGGAGCAACGTCACGCCACCTGAAATCACAGCGTGGAGCAAAGTGACGCACATCGAAGCGTCGCATTCTGAGGCAGGCACAGCATATGTCGCGATTGACCGTCACCGCCTTGACGATTTGCACGCCTATTTATATCGCACGCGAAACTTCGGAAAGAATTGGGAGCCGATCTCCAACGGAATACCGGAAGGATATTTCTTGAATTGCGTGCGCGAAGATCCGGTAAGAAAAGATTTGTTATACGCCTGCACCGAAAAAGGTGTGTTCGTTTCCTTTGACGATGGCGACCATTGGCAACCGCTGCAGATGAATCTGCCCACCACCTCGGTGCGGGATCTAGTGATTTATGGCGACGACTTAGTGATCGCGACTCATGGACGCTCGTTTGGATTTTGGACGACATTTCCCCCCTGCGGCAAATCCGCGGAGATGGCTCAGTCCGCGGCGTGGCTTTTCCAACCCAACACCGCCTATCGCGTGCGACCCGGCACAGACCAAGGTACTCCTGTGCCATTCGATGAGCCGCACGCGGACAATCCTCCGGATGGCGCCGTGCTGGATTACTACCTCAAGGACGAACCGTCCACAACGGTGCAATTGGAGATTTTTGATTCAGCGGGCGCATTGGTAAGGCGCTACGCGAGTGACGATGTACTTCCCAAAACGAAAGCCGAAGACATGCAATTTCCAATGTACTGGGTACACGATCCAGAGCCCCTCTCGGCCGCAGCTGGCGCGCACCGCTTCGTTTGGGATTTGCATTACGCGTTTCCCCCTGCTGTGCATACTTCATTTTACGGGCCAAAAGCGCCGCTGGCGCTGCCAGACAAGTACACCGTCAAGTTAACCGTGAACGGGCAAAGCCGCTCTCAGCTATTAATCTTAAAAATGGATCCGCGCGTAAAAGCCTCGCAAGCTGATCTCGAGAAAATGTTTAGAGCGGAGTGTCACGTCGCAAAAAACCTGGCAGATCTTTCTATCGGAATGAAACACGCGCAGGAACTTCAAGCGACTCTAGCCGCGCGCAAGAAAGAAATGCCCTCAAACGGCGAGGCCGCGGAAGCGCTTGCCGCTCTTGATCGTAAGACCGCCGAACTGATGGGCGTCCAGGTAGAACACGAGTTCGGGGTGTTCGGCTTGAGTGTGCCTGCGATGCAAACAGTCACGCTACGCGAGGCCTTGCATGCAACAACTGGATTACTGTCCATTGTTCAGAGCGCGGATTCCGCTCCTACTGCGGATGCAGCGGTGGCAATTGAAAAATGGGATAGTGCAACAAAGAGCATCCTGGAGCGCTGGGACGCGCTTTGGCAGCACGACAGGACGCGAGTAAATTCCCTGTTGCAAAAGGCTAATCTAAAACCACTATAATCAGCGGCGGTCGACAAACGCGACATTCCCACTGAGCCAGGGTTATATGGACGAACGACATAAAACCCCAGCTCAAGAAAAGGACACCCCATGAACCTCATCTCGAAGCAACTCGCAATAACCGCCAGCTTCATGCTGCTAAGCGTGTTCCCGGCGCTGAGCTATGCGCAAAACAATGCGCCTGACTCGACCCAGGGACAAGCCATGCACGAAAAGCGCGGCGACCACAGCGCTATGCTGGCCAACCTCAACCTTACGGATGACCAGAAAGTGCAAATCAAACAGATCCACGAAGGCATGCGATCGAAAGTCGAAGCGGTGAAGAACGATTCGTCGCTCTCGGCCGACCAAAAGAAGCGAGGATCCGCGACCTCCGGCGTGATACCCACGAGCAGGTGAAAAAAGTGCTCACCCCGGAACAACGTAAACGATTTGAAGAAAATATGCGTGAGCATCGCGACGACAAGCAACAGCAACCACCAGCATCCAAATAACGGGTGCCTACGCTATAAAGAAGAGGGACGGGCGGGGCAGGCCGTCCCTTTTTCGTTCCATTGCGTTTCGCCTGCCTTAGCGATGGCAGCTAATTTGGTATGCTGCTCAAGGTGAAGAATCGCGACGACAAGAGGCGTCAACGGACAGGGCATAATAGTTTTCGTTATGCCGGTTTCACGCTTTTTCTGCTTGCAGCCACATTTCTTACCGTTTCAGGCCAATCCTCGGCCCAAGCTCCGACGAGTCAGAACCCTCCGGCGTCCGTTGCTCCGCAAAATGCTAATCCACAAACTCCCAACACCATTTTTTCCGATTCACCGCGGCCCCGCCCTGGACTAAACATCGTGGTGCTAGACCCTGCGCATGGCGGCACAGACACAGGAGCGCGCGGCACCGGCGGAATCCGGGAGAGTGAAATTGTTCTGCAGTTCGCGCTGCAGGTGCGTCGCGCGCTCGAATCGCAGGGTTTTCAAGTGATTCAAACGCGCATGGCCAATGAAAATCCTTCGTTTGATGACCGCTCAGCGATGGCCAACGCACAAGTCGGCGCGGTATTTGTAAGTCTGCATGTGTCCTCCACGGGCCTACCGGGTACAGTCCGTGTTTACGTGAATTCAGATTTGCCGCCGACCTCGGGCGGGCGCGAAGCCAGCGGGCTGATTCCTTGGGATCGCGCTCAGGCACCCTTTCTCTTTCTAAGCCACAAGTTGGGAGATTTTGTGCAGGGCAATCTGGCGGTGCGATTTAGGGGCTCACCTGGTAGCGCACAAGCTGCAGCCATCCGTCAGTTGCGAACCACCGCTGCGCCCGCCATTGCCGTGGAAATTTCCAGCGTTGCCGTGAACGACCGCCTTGATCTGGATCGCATGGCTCCCGGAGTAGCTGACGCCATCGCTCGTGGCGTCACTGATTTTCGCCCGTCCTACGTGGTTGCCGGCATCCCTGGAGGACTACGTTGAATACGCGGTGGGTGGCAATGGTGCTGGGAGGATTATTTGGCGCGGTGATCATCGCCGGACTGTACTTCCCGATATTGAAGCAGCGCGTGAAGCAAACCGCCAAAATTCAGCCGCAATCCGAGGAACAGGCACGCAGGGAACTGACGCAATCACTCACCGCCAATCCGACGGAAGCGCGAGTAAACGCGAAACTTTTTTGGGCCTCCAACGCGCATGACAGTGCGCTCACTCCAGTGACCGTTGAGCTACCATTGTCGAACGAGCCAGTGTTGCGCGCCAAACAAGTGCTTAATACTTTGTTGGCTGGCCCCGCCGACCCCGAATTACGTACGCTGCCGCCTGACGCGGTGTTATTGGCGTTCTACCTGTTGCCCGACGGAACCGGCATCGCGGATTTTTCCGAAGCGATGGCCAGTTCCATTCCATCCGGGATCGAAAGTGAGCAACGAGCGGTGGATTCCATGACGCGCACTCTGGCGGTCAATGTTCCCCAGATCACTCGGCTCAAAATTTTAATTCACGGGCAGGAAGTAGAAACGCTGGCGGGTCATCTGGATCTTACTGGTTCATTTGTGGTGAGCCCTCGAGCGGCACAAGCTGTAATGGCTCCTCAGATTGACCCGCTTGCATCGTCATCGATTTCATTCACGCCATTGACACCCATGAGCGCCTCCCGGCAAACTTACGCAGCAACGCCAGAACCATCAACAAATTCGAGGTAGCCATAAGTGGCAATCGCAACCAGACAAAGAAGTGACGGGCGCAATCCAGACCAAATGCGGCCGTTAAAAATTACTCCTGATTTTATCGCCACCGCAGAAGGCAGCGTGTTGATTGAACTTGGTGGCACGCGGGTGATTTGCACCGCCACGGTCGACGATGGCGTACCGGGATTTCTGAAAGGCAGCGGTAAGGGCTGGGTGACCAGCGAATATGGAATGCTTCCGCGCGCCACCGAAGAGCGTACGCCGCGAGAAGCTGCGCGCGGAAAACAGTCGGGTCGCACACTCGAGATTCAACGATTAATTGGCAGATCGCTGCGCGCGGCGACCGATCAGGAAGCGCTCGGCGAACGCACCGTATGGATTGATTGCGACGTGATTCAGGCCGATGGAGGGACCCGGACGGCTTCCATCACCGGTGCATTCGTGGCACTGGCGTTGGCGTTCGAGCGGCTGGTGGCAGCGGGAATTTTGAAAAGCTCTCCGCTGATCGATACGGTAGCCGCCACCAGCGTCGGAATTGTCGATGACCGCGCGCTGCTGGATCTAGCGTACGAAGAGGATTCGCGCGCGGAAGTGGATATGAATGTGGTAATGACGGGCACGGGCGACTTCGTAGAGATTCAAGCTTCGGCCGAGGGGCGTCCTTTTACGGGTAGCGAGATGCAAGATCTACTCGCGCTTGCTGCAACGGGGATTCGCCGGCTCACCGAAGATCAGCTTGCCGTTCTCCCTATGAAATTCAGTGCCCGCGCCCGTTAAAATCTATTTCGCCTCCTCTAATTCAGGGAAACTAGCTGAGTTTCGCGCCCTTGCGGAGAGTAACGCGGCGGAAGCTTCTTCAACCACTTTTCGCGTGGAAATGCTGCCACGTTTCGAATCTTTGCCCCCCTTCGGAGAAAATGCGCCAACCTTTGGCGAAAATTCTCTTGGCAAAGCTCTGTATTATTCAAAGCTAACCGACGGGATTGTATTCGCGGATGATTCAGGTTTGGTGGTGCCAGCGTTGGGCGGAGCGCCGGGCGTGCATTCGGCGCGTTATGCGGGACCGGATGCCAGTAGCGTCGACCGTATAAATAAATTACTACAAGAACTCGCGGGTAAACCGCGCCACGAACGTGCCGCGTATTTTTGTTGTGTGATCACCATGGTCAGGCAAGGCCTGCCGATCGCAGTAATAAGCAATCGTGCAGATGGCGAGATTTTGGAAGTCCCGCGTGGGACTGGCGGCTTCGGTTACGACCCGATATTTCATTTGCCAGAGTTGGACAAGACTTTTGCTGAGCTGACGCCCCAAGAAAAAAACCTGTACAGCCATCGTGGCAAGGCGTTTCGTCGCGTGCTCTCTTTTTTAATCGCTCGAAGTTAAGAATTAATCTTAGCGGCGCGTTCTCTTGACGCGCGACCGTCCTTTGAACGCCCTATTTGCACGTGTGCTATTCTGACGCGTCATGCCAAGCAAAAAGCCACTCAGGAAAAAATCAGCGCGCAAAAAGGCGGCACTGGGGCTCTCCAAAAGTCAATCACCGTGGAAAACTCGCAAGATCGGCAAAAAAGAATGTGTACTGGGCGCCGATCCGCGCAGAGTTGCCGCCATTCTCGCGGGCCTGGACGAAATGTATCCCAACGCGATCTGCGAGCTAAAACACGCAAATCCATTCCAACTACTGGTCTCTACCATTCTCTCCGCGCAGTGTACCGACGTGCGCGTCAATCAGGTGACCGAATCGCTATACAAAAAATATCCCAAGCCCGAAGCGTTCGCCTATGCCACACCAAGCGAACTGGAGCAGGAAATTCGGCCGACGGGATTTTTCAGAAATAAGACAAAATCGGTGATGGGCGCGAGTAAAGCGATCGTGGAAGAATTCGGCGGACAAGTGCCGCGAACCATGGAAGAAATCCTGACGTTACCCGGAGTGGCACGCAAGACAGCCAACGTAGTCCTGGGCACGGCCTACGGGATCGCTGTCGGCGTCGTAGTCGATACGCATGTGATCAGATTATCGCGACGTCTGGATTTATCCCGAAAGGGCGAACCCCAAAAAATCGAGCAGGATCTGATGGCCGTAGTTCCCCAAAATAAGTGGATCCGATTTTCGCATCAACTTATTTGGCATGGCCGTCGAGTGTGCGTGGCCCGCAAACCCCGATGCGTCGATTGCAATCTCGAACGCCCGTCTGTTACTCGGTAGATAAAACGATGTCCAGCCATCCCGATTCGCCCTGCCTGCCGGAATCGCATTTAAAGTGAGTCCATCCCCTGAAAATTACTGCCCTTTCTTACGCGCCCATTTTGCGCGCCTCTTCCACCAAATCAAAAGCGCGCTGACGGCTGCCAAACTCCAAAAACTTAAATTTCATCCAGCAGAGTACCGACAGGCGCACGCGGTTCTCTGTACCGCTGGCTGCAGCACAAATCGCCGTAAAAACAAAAACATTTGCATCCCCCCGGCTGTTTAAGCCATCTATTCAGTTATGGGCATGAAAAAAGTAAAACTCGGTTCACAAGGCGCAGTCGTTTCCCGTATGGGACTTGGTTGCATGGGTATGAGTGAGTTCTACGGAGAGAGGAATGACACAGAGTCCGCCGCAACCATTCTGCGAGCGCTCGACCTCGGCATCACCTTTCTGGATACCGCGGACGCTTACGGAATCGGTGACAATGAAGAGTTGGTCGGTAAAACAATTCGCTCTCGCCGCGACGAGGTCTTTCTCGCCACCAAATTCGCTAACGTGCGCACCAAAGAAAATCCTCATCAATGGTCCATCAGCGGAAACCCGGAATACGTCCGTGCCGCGTGCGACGCTTCTTTAATGCGCTTGGGCGTGGATCATATTGACCTCTATTACCAACATCGTGTCGATCCCAAGACCCCGATCGAAGACACGGTGGGCGCAATGGCCGAGTTGGTGAAGGCGGGCAAGATAAAGTATCTGGGACTGTCGGAAGCCTCACCCGCAACAATTCGGCGAGCGCACAAAGTGCATCCGATTACGGCGCTGCAAACAGAATATTCCCTGTGGGAGCGGACCCCGGAAAAAGAAATCCTTCCGACGATTCGTGAACTCGGCATTGGATTTGTGCCGTACAGCCCCTTGGGACGCGGATTCCTGACTGGCACAATTACAAAACCTAGCGATTTAGCTGAGAGTGATGCGCGGACCCAACGTATGCCTAGGTTTGCCGGCGAAAACTTTGACAAGAATCAGGCGCTGGTCCATCGCGTGAAGGCCATCGCGGCACGTAAGGGCGTAAAGCCCGGGCAGTTGGCTTTAGCATGGGTGCTGGCCAAGGGCGAAGACTTGGTACCCATACCCGGAACTAAGCGCAGGAAATACCTCGAGGAAAATGCGGCCGCCGTTGACATCCGATTGACCCTAGCGGACGTCGCGGAACTGGAAGCCGCAGTCCCTCAGAATGAAATCGCCGGCGAGCGCTACGCCGCAGCCGCAATGAAGGCCATCGATCACTAGTCGTGATCTCTTTTACGGCGACCCCGGCTCTCTCCGAGGAATTCTCAATTGCTCACCACATACGCGCCTGTACTTATGTTGCAATCTCGTCATAGCGTCACCCTCTAACCTGCGCTGCTGCCGGTGGCGTGATTTCGACTGCAACAAAGTTCAAAAGTGACTTAAACTCAGTACAGCACGTCATTGTCGGGGCGTAGCGCAGCCTGGTAGCGCGCCTGCCTTGGGCGCGGACCGACCGACTCCAACAGCTCCATTCTCTACTTTGACTTCTCTGTGTTTTCGGTAATTTGGGGAATCTGCTTTTCGCTCCCCAGAAACTCGGACGTTTTTAAGCTGCAGGGGCGTCGATAACTTGAAAACCCAGCTTGGCCGCTTTCCATTTTAGATGGTTGATCTGTCGCTGGCGGTGTTGGGCTTCGTAGAATTCCGCTCCTCGGTCCACATACTTCATGCCGTAGCGCAGCATACGATAGACCAATCGAGCCAGCTTGGCCGCCATGGCCTTAATTGCGACAGGGGCGCCCAGCTTGGTTCTCAGTCGGCGGAACTGCGCTCCGACATAGGTGTTGCTCATCCGTAAGGTGCTGGCCGCCATTTTCAAAGCGATATTGATTCTATTATTGGTCGGCAGCCGACCTTTCCCTATGATCTTGTCTCCGCTGATTCGATTGTCTGGGCACAGCCGTAGCCAGGAAACAAAATGGTCCTCGGTCTTCCATTTGCTCATATCCCATCCGGCTTCGCTGAGGATCGTCGTCGCGGTCATGACATTGATGCCGTCGATCAAGGTCAAGTCGGTGCCGGTCATGCGAAACAACTCTCCGCGCAAGTCGAACTGCGGTTTATTGCCGTTCTTCTTCTTGAGCCGTGTCTTCCGCTTCTCTTCCAGCAGACTAGCTCCCTGGCTCCGGTCCTCTCGTCGCTGGAGATATTGTTCAAGCTGCCGATCGCACTCGGCCATTTGCTTCTGGCAGAACTCTTAGCCATCTTGTTCTTGCTTCAACACGAACAAGAGATCTTCTTGCCAGTTACCCTCCAGGCTCCGCGCGATTTTCTCTTCGCTCGCCTTCACACGAGGATCCCGAAATGCAGCCAACTTATGCGGATCTCGCTCGCCGCCTAGAATCGCCTTGATGATTGCCTGTCCAGTCATGCCGCTGACGTCTGCCAACACATTGGCCAACTGGAGATTCATCTGCGTCAGTGCCTTCTGGATCCGTTGAATATGTCGGCCTGCACTCTGCACCAGATCATTGCGCTGTCGCCAGTACGTCCGCATCTTGCGGATCTCCTGCGACGGGCGGAACGAATTTCGCAACAGCCCATAGGTGTGCAGCTTCATCAGCCATTGACTCTCCTGCACGTCGCTTTTGCGCCCCGGTAGGTTCTTCGTGTCCCGCGCATTCACCAGGTACACTTCCAGACCAGCTTGTTCGAGAATGTCGTACACCGAAATCCAGTACACGCCAGTGGATTGCATCGCGACGGTCCGGATCCTGCATTGCTTCAGCCATTCGGCCATCGCCTTCAGCTCCGCTGTGGTGCACCCGAAGCGCCGCACCGGTTGGCTGTCGCGCGTCTGCGGTACAGCTACGTAGTGAGATTCGTTGCCGATATCAATGCCAGCAGCATCCGGATGTACCATCTCCAGGCTGAGGTCTTCGCTCTGTATCTTCCGTATCATCTCCCGTCGTTGCTTGCGGTTCATGTCGAGCCAATGGCCCGGCGTTGGGCCGCAGGTTGCGTTCTTGGTTTTCTCCTGTTGCTTGTCTTTCATGCTAACCGCTCCACGTTGAATTCAACGTGGCCAGGCCCGGTTGACGAAATCTGCTCAATCTCCCCAACGGGGACAGGTCCTTATCCTTTTCAGGACAACGCCGCCACCATCTATACAATCGCCATTACCGGAGCCATGCTCAAAGTCGGGCAGAAACGCTCCAGTGAGAAAAATCGGCCTTAGCTGCCAAGCCACGTTGTACCTCAGATTCTAAACGCGCTACGCCGCCCCGCAACCATCGAGTTCTCTGAGAGAGTTTCTGGGTCGATATAACCGCCCCGAAGGGGCGGCCGAGGCTCAAAGCTAACCCCAATGGCATGAAAACATCGGATTCTGGCACACTTTTGGCACAGGGGACGCGCCTGCTTTTGCAGCAGCAAGTGAACCCCTTGGTGAGACAATTTCTATTGGCACACTGGGGAACGCATGCTGGCATGGGTCCGACCTCTGACCCCAGCGGCAACCCCGGAGGATATCCATTCCGTGTCCCAGAAGCAGGATAAAGTCCGCACGGTGCTAAGCACCCTAAAACCACTCCAGGCAAGGTTCTTATTACTGCGCAGCCATGACTTTAGCTATCAAGAAGTGGCTTCTATTCTCAACTTGGATCCGGCATCAATCGGAACTCTCGTGAGCCGGGCAGAGGAATCGTTCCGAAAGGAGTACATCAACAGATATGGACACGAATAGCTCAGTTGGAAGTGATGGTTGGCTAGATAAACGGTTGGCCGTGCTCGACTCTGGCGCTGAATGGGAACCGGATGTAACTGCCGGTTTGTTGCGGCTTAAACAGTTGCGGGTCCGTGGAAACTGGGGCAGCGGAAGGTGGTTGTTGGCAGCGACGGGTGCCCTCGGTGTTTGTATCTGCCTAATGGTTTTCCCCTCGCCAAAGGTGCTGGCGCATCGGTGTCTGGAATGCTCTGTCGCGGTGTGGCAGAGCCTGCTGCCGTCGACGCCCGCGCAATCGGGCCTAAAGCCTCCAAGTGGACGCAGCCTCGCACCGGATTTCAATTTAAAAGATGCCAGCGGCAAGGATGTCAAACTTGCTGACCTCAAGGGCAAGGTGGTTCTAGTAAATTTTTGGGCGACGTGGTGTGAAGGGTGCCAAGTGGAGATTCCTTGGTTCATCGAGTTTCAGAAAGAGTATGCGGGCAGAGGACTCGTGGTTGTCGGTATTTCGATGGACGACGACGGTTGGAAATCGGTTAAGCCTTGGATTCAAGAGAAGAAGGTGACCTACCCTATCGTGATTGGCAACGAGGGATTGGGGAAGCAGTACGGACTCGTTGGAATGCCGCTAACGGCGCTGGTTGACCGCAAAGGCAGAATAGCCGACGTCCACCAAGGAATAGTGGAGAAAACCGCCACTCAACAAAAAATCAGAGAAGCTTCTGCGGGAGAGTTTCAAGAACCCCACGAACTGATACGTCCAGCCATTCACTTGGACGTATAGTCGGCCAACCGGACAAGCGCTTTTGTGCAGATTTCAAGCGTTAAGCAGGCGTTAGGTCCCGGGCGTAACAAACATCAACTTACTGTGCGTGATATCGCTGACCAGACCTACGGCGGGTGTTTGGCGGGAAGATTTGCATTCTTCAGCAGCTTACGTTGCTGCTTTTCGTATTTCTTCGCCGCTTTTCGCTGCTGCTTGTCCGCCGTTCGTTGGGCCTTTTCTTGTGCCTTCTCTTGTTTCTTCTGATGCTTGTAGAGTGCATTCTGCTGCTTCTGGGCTAATTTATCGGTCTGGCGGTCACTTTGTGAGACGCTGGTGTCTTGAGCTTCTATTGGCATCGACCATCCAACGGCCAACCCCACCAGTAGCGTCAAGACAGCAATTCGTTTCATCCGGAATTACCCTTTCAGCTTGGAAAACGACGCCAGTTTATACCCATCTCGCTCGTTCGTGACAACGTGAAGCGATTTTGTTGGAGTTGCCATGGATTCCGTCGGACCGTGGAAGTTTCAGCAATACGCTCCTGGTGGAGTTAAGAAAACTTTCTGCGGGCAAATCGCCCTCCGACTTTCACGTAAACGACCGAAACAGGTTCCTGGGCGTAACTATCCTTACGAAACTATGCTTCACGGAATCGTGGAACACACGATTTACCATTCCGGGCAGATCGCGATGATATTGAGCATGCTGCGCCCGCGGTCCTTGCCGGAAAATCCCTAAACAAAGAATCCAAAGGCAACTCGGCCCGGGAAGACTTTGGCACTCCGGCAAAAATCCACATGTAGGATAAGCGCTTACCAGGCACTGAGCAGAAGAGGCTTTTGTGTCCTCGTACAAACTGGACCGCGCAACATCATACGGATTAGACTTCGCCAATAGGCTGGGGAAAAATGAAAGCGAACATCCTCACACTCGTCATCTTTCTACTGGGTTTAAGCTTCCTGGGAATCCGCTATGGTAGCCAGCCGTGGACTCCCACGCGAATTGCCGGCGCGGTCATTGGGCTGCCATCGTTGGCGCTTCTGGTGCTCGCCCGAATCGAACTAGGTAGCTCCTTCTCCGTCCGCCCGAAGGCTCAGACCCTCGTAACGCACGGTCTCTATTCTCTCGAATTCGCAACCCCATCTACCTTTTCGGAGGTTTGGCGGTCGCGGGGGTCTTTCTCTACTTCAACCGGCCGCGCGCTCTCTGGCTCTTCTTCGCGATCATTCCATTGCAGATTTATCGAGCACGCCAGGAAGAAAAAATCCTTCAGGCAAGATTCGGTGACGAGTATCAGCAATATAAATCACGCACCTGGTTCTGAAGAACTGGCCGAATCGGTCGTCGCATAATCGGAACTTGAAAATCCACATGGACCGCGTTAATCGTCCACTTGATGCCCTCAGCGACGCCCGGGTGTAATATCTCTTGCTGGGGGCGGCGCATATGAAACATTTCACGGTCCTCTCGTTGGTCGCTTTTTGGCTCTCTCCTTCAATCCCTGTCGCCGTGCCGCAAACCACTCCTCCGTCACAAGCCACCGCGACATCTTTGTCTCAGCAGCCGAAATGGCCCGAGGCAGATAGAAAAAAACTTCTGGCAAAGGCACAGCGAGGAGACCGAGGGTCGCAGATGTGGCTCGGTGCCGCCTACGAGCAGGGCTGGTTTGGAAACACTAACTTTCACGAAGCGCTTAAATGGTTCAGAAAAGCGTCCGCACAGGGCGACCCTGATGCACAAACCTCTTTGGGCCAAATGTATCAGGATGGCGAAGGTGTCCAACAAAATTGTACAGAGGCTGCCAAATGGTATCGAATGGCAGCGGAACACGTCCCGGACTTCGGCGGAGCCGGTCGGGGAAGAAACAATTTAGCGCTACTCTATCTCAATGGCGACGGCGTGCCGAAGAATTATGTTCAGGCGTACATGTGGTTCCGCCTGACAGGCCATCAAACGAATCTGCCCTATGCCAAAGCTCAGATGACTTCCGCGCAAATTGTCGAAGCAGAGCAAATGGCAACAGAATGGAAGCGCTCTCATCCTGAGCGCATAAGCGGACATCTGATGTACTAGGACTCCACACATTATAAAAGGGCGCCCCTTTTGGAGTAGGGTTTTGAGTGTTCGGCTCAACCCCCTCCAGAAAGGAGCACCCTGTCTATGGATGGCGTGAAGTATATCGGTATGGATGTGCACAAGGAAACGATCTCCATCGCGGTTCGAAATTCCTCTGGCAAGCTGGTCATGGAATGCGTGATCGAAACCAAGGCCAGCACCATTCTCCAGTTTTTCCAAGGGCTAAGCGGAAGCCTGCAGGTCACCTTTGAAGAAGGCACCTGGGCGGCCTGGTTATATGACCTGCTGAAGCCGCACGTCACCGAGTTGGTTTACCAACAACTCGACGCGCTGCGGCTTTTGCGCCAGCAGGCCCGGAAAGAGCTGCTGGCCGAGGCTAGGAAGCACCGCGCAACGAAGTTGCTAAGCCAGATTCCTGGTATTGGTTCGCTTCGGGCGGCTCACTTGGTGGCGTTGATCCAGACGCCCCACCGGTTCCGCACTAAGCGCCAACTCTGGACTTACAGCGGGGCGGAGCCACGCTTGTATCCCCTGCGCAACACCGCTTGAAAATCGGGCCGCTGGCGAAGAACGTCGAGTCTTGGGTCGACCGCCATCCACACAACATAGGGCGATTGTTCCTCGACAGCATTTTGCAGGTGTTGCACAGCTAGTTTCTCATCGCCTAGAACCAAATGGATCAGGGCAAACTGATCGGCCGAGATATATTCGTTGCGCGAGCGTGCCCACAACTCGTCGAGAATCTCCAGGGCTTTGTCGGACTGGCCATTTTGGCCCAGAGCATTTCCCAGACCAGACAGCGTGAGAGGATGTCGACCGGAAAGTTCAGCCGATTTCGAGATCTCTATGACGGCGCGGGTTTTGTCTCGTTCCTGCCCACAAGCAAGACCCAAAAAGAAATGAGCGGGCCAGAACGCCGATTCAAATGCCACCACATGTTGCAGAATTTCGGTGGCCTCAGCATAACGTCTCGAGATATAGCCCTACTCCGAGTTGCACACTGATCATTGGGGAAAGAGGTTCCAATTGTTGGGCAAGACGTAATTCCGTGAGGCCGCGCTCAAACTCGGAGGTGAAACACAAATAAGCGCCGTACCACTGGTGGGCAACCGCGTAGTTGGGATTGAGAGCTATGGAACGTTTGAATTCACGCTCAGCGATCTCGCGATTGGGGTCGGAGAACATGCTGACTAAGGCAAGAGTGACGTGCGCTTCTGCTAGGCTATCATCGAGTGCGATGGCGGACTCAGCCGCGGATTTTGTCCGCGGAAAGGCTTCTTGCGGAGGCCAGAACGTGAACGTGCCCAGTACGGCAAAACAATCAGCGAGTCCGGCATACGCAAGTGCGTACGTAGAGTCGCAACCAATCGCTTTCTGAAAATATTCGATGGCCTGTTCAAGCGCAGGCTTCCGCCGTTGATTCCAGAGATACCGCCCTTTCAGGTACAGCTGATACGCTTCGCCATTTTGCGTGGAGCGGCGAGCCAGTTTCTTTCGCTCTGCAAGGTTTAACTTGATGCGTAGCGCATCGGCAATTTCGCGGGCAATCTCTTCTTCAACGGTCACAATGCCGGCAAAGGTGCGATTGTATTTGTGGC
Source organism: uncultured Acidobacteriota bacterium (assembly GCA_963705755.1). GTDB lineage: Bacteria > Acidobacteriota > Terriglobia > Acidiferrales > UBA7541 > Acidiferrum. The sequence continues at coordinate 84,919 of CAVPKZ010000081.1, forward strand.
CCCATAGTTGGGAGTCCGTAGAAACGTCGACCAGTTCAGCCTGAACAAGCAAAGTATCGCCACGTTGCAGGATTCGCCCGGTGAGCAGCGTGCGCACATTTAGCTCTCGCACCGCGCGCCCTTGATCGATTTGCACATTCTTATAACGGAACACGGTGCTGCGTGGCACGACACGCAGTTTTGGAATGCGCGACAGAATATTGATCAGAGTTTCAGTGATGCCGTCGCACAGGTAATCGATTTCTTGATCGCCTCCAGAATTGACGAAAGGAAGGACCGCAACAGAATCGACAGTCGGAGTGCTCTTACGGACCGCACGCCGCTCGCCGGACGAGCGCAACGCGTCCGCTACTGCAGAGGCAGATGCAAAACGTTTGTGGCGCTCTTTAACCAGGCATCGCGAAATAATACGATTAAGGTTGGGAAGCGAAGTAATCTTGGGAGGCTCCTCCTTGAGAATCGCAGCCATCGTTTCGCCTGGGGAAGCTTTGGAGAAAGCGGGGCTGCCCGTGGTCATTTCGTAAAGCACGGACCCCAGTGAAAAGATATCTCCGGCATCCGCGCAAGTTTCTCCGCGAACCTGTTCTGGAGACATGTAAGCATAAGTTCCAAGGATAGTTCCGGCAACAGTCAGACCTGCGGCGGATGCAGATAATAATGTTTCGTTCCCGGCGGAATGCGCGAAAGTCATACGTGCCAGCCCAAAATCCAAGACTTTGACTCGACCTTGAGGGTTGATAAAAATGTTTTCGGGTTTTAGGTCACGATGCACGATGCCTTTGGCATGGGCAGCGGAAAGCGCATCTGCAATGCCGGCGCCGATCTCAGCCACCTCACGGGGAGGGCACGGTCCGAGTTTTATTCGTTCGCGAAGAGTTTGACCTTCGAGCAGTTCCATAACCGCGTACTGCACGCCGGCTTCCTCCCCAAAATCAAAGATGGCCACTATGTTGGGATGAGAGAGAGCGGCGATGGCGAGAGCTTCCCGTTCGAACCGCGCTAGGGCCGGCGGGTCGGCGGCTAAATGCTCCGGCAAGATCTTGATCGCCACGTCTCGGCCGAGTCGCGAATCCCGCGCACGATATACTTCACCCATCCCCCCGCGACCCAAAGGGACCAGTATTTCGTAATGACCCAATCGTGAACCGGTAGTTAGGCGCATTGGCTGAAACAAACAATATAGCGCAGCCTTCGAGGGCGGGATGCCCTTCGCAGCGATTATCATTAGGACGCGGATATTCGTTGAACTTGGCTGCTAACTCCATGAGAAGACCGGTCGAGGTCAAGACACACTTCGCTTTTTTCTTTCCGTGAGTCTGTTCCCATTCAGCTAAGCCCGCCCCGGTCGCCATCCTTCCATCCGCACTCTTTTGTGAGCGAGATTCGCTCGGTGCTGGGGGGTGTTCTCGTTTCCGTAGGTGCTGCTACCTGATAAGCGTCCTCTCTTCCCACGTTTCTGTGGGAGTTGGGCCCCAGGAGTTAGTCGCAGTCACCTGGACTCGGCGGTTGAGCTCAGCTGTACGGATCGAAACTCTCTAGGCCACGGCGCGCATCGCTTTTTGGCTATTGCGCAATGGTTCGTACACCTCTCCGCTTACCCACAACCGATGTAGCAGTACCGCCAACTTTCGAGCCACGGCAACTACCGCTCGTTTCTTGGCATTTTTTCCTCCTCGCTCCGCAAGTTTCAGTCCTGTCCCTCGCTAAAACTCTGGGAGTACTGAGCTTCACCCCTTTAACAATGTTACAGGCCTGTGCGCAAGCTGTTGATTTCAAAGTCGGTCATCATTTTGGCGAGGGACACCTCGGCGGGAATTTGCGAATGGCTGCCAAAACAAAAACAAAACCCGCTAGGCTGACCGATGCCCAAATCGAAATTGTCGGCCAGATGAACGATCTAAGTTTCGAAAATCCCAAGCATCAAGGTCGCTGAAACACCCAACCGGAACCACGATCACAGTGCCGACATTGCGCAGTACCATCGTACCCAGAGGCCGCACAAGATAGGCACTCGGCCCATCATGGTCACCGATTGCGCCCTGATTCGTCCCCGTGCATCTGTGCGTGCCATCCATGCGCAGACACTTCCCATTGGCGAGCTGAATGTTATAGCCGGGTGCTCGACACAGGTTGCAAGACGTGACTGGCTTAGGGCGCTTCATTGAGGGACTAGCTAGGATAGTCCCCTAATGCATATCTGTCACTTCGGTGGCTGGCTTTGATTCTTTTTTATTTTACGGATCGTCCGGCGCGGACAATCGCGCGAGAGAGCGCATGGCGATGCGGGCTTGCTTGCGCGCTGTGGTTCCGACTTTTAGCCATTCCGGCGTCTTCTAAGGCCGATTTGGATGTAGAATGCTGGCCCAAGTCAGAACGCGAGATGTACGCCATGTGGATCTTGAGCAAGCCTTCAGTTTGTCCGAGTCACTGTAACCCATAGGCCCGAAGAAAAGGGCTGTTGGAGCAGACACTCCACGCTGTTTTCTTCGTAAGTCCACTCCGCTGCGAGGTCTGTGATGAACGCTATTTCCACGTCCGATTCCTAACCGCGCCATCAGCGCATAAACACCACCACGCCGCCTAACCCGCTGTTTCTAGGTACGGTTCAGTTTTCCGATCGCCAGAGCGTGGCGTTGGGATGGACGACCGGCAACGACCGAGGGGGGAATCCCCGCTTTCAGTTCAGATCATCCCGCTAACAGCAGCCGCTTGGCCAAAGATATTCGTCGCCTTACCCGCCTCCGCGCCCCCGAGGATCAGGAACGTTGCATTGGTGCCAGGCTCGACTCCGCAGTAGGCGTAGTCGATGTTGATTCCCGCTTCGCAAGTCGCGACGCTCATCACGGATGCGGGGAAGACGTCCGAAACGCCAGCCGAACTCGTCAACTGATCCGAGTCCTCGACATCACGTCCAATCCTGCGACTACGCTGAAAAGCGACAGGATTTCTTTGATCCACTGACTGGCCTCATTATCCGTCATCTTGGATGTGCTCGCCTTCACCACCCCTTCGTCGCCCTTCGCGGCGTACATTGTCACCGCTTTTTTGAGCTTCCTGAACCGTATCCACAATTCGGGCGTGAAATTTTCCTCGCGAAGTTTGATCAGGTGAGAAACGTAGGCCGCGCAGAGACGGTCCTGAAGCGAGCCAGTGTCGGCGACAAAACTCTCGACAGCCAAGTCTAAAACCTGTCTCGCGTAGCCGAGTTCCATTGCCCGGATGGTAGCATGCTGCATGGCTTCCAGCGAACCGCTCATGGTGAAATGCAACTCTGCGCTCAGGCCAGTCGAGTCGCGGCGATGGCGCAAGGCGTTTGTCTGTGGTGTGCGGATGGATGGGAAGGCATCACAACGCCTAACTGTTGCGTTATTCAGCAGAGATGGTCAGTCCGCGCGTGCCTCTAAGGCAACGCCGTCGAAGTCGTACCGCTGAGAAGGCCGGACATTGCCTTGTAGCACTTCCGCCAACTGGTCGGCCGCTTCTTCCAACTGTCGCCGCACACCCTCACGGCTGTCACCTGGATTCGTGAGAACGACGATCGAAGGGGAAGCTGAATCACCGAACTCGTCGTGTACGCATCGAAAATCACCTAGCAGCCTGTTGCCAGCGATCCCGCCGCTGTGTGTAGGAACGTTTTCGGCGCCGCTAAATAGACTAAGATGGAATCGGGAGCCGTCGGACCTGTTGATCACAGGAGTTTCCAGCTTCAACCGCCACAGCGCGCCAGGAAGGCCCTTGGCCCTACAGTGGGGACAGATATCGAAATTCTTGAACACTGACGGGGAGTATAGCAGGTAGCAGCGACCGGAGGCATTCCGCGGCAAAGGCCGTGGAAAGGGAAAGATTCTAGAGTCAGTTGATCCATTTAGGCTGTCCATCGGCCTCGAAGACCGCCCGTGTTGCTTTGCCCGCAGAGTCCGAGAAGAACACGTTGATCGGCAGCTGGTCCCACAACGCAGGAATGTCATCCGGTATGTATTCACAGAGACGCGTAGAGTGGAGGTCGCCGCGGTTCCAACCGGGCATACCCGGACCAGGATCGCCATGATCGTAGCGGAGCGCAGTCACCTGCCCATTTACACTTACCAAAACCATGTAGAGCGGAAGAGAAAGGCCGCTGGCGAGAGCATGTTCGATCATTGATAAGAGTCTCCGTGCTAGGTCCTTATGTTCTAGGTCTTCATTCATCGCTCACCTCGTTTCAGATTGTTCTGCTGACTTTCACTCGCGCAGAACTTGAAAACGTCGCGCATGCTGCCTGTTCCGGTGCGTCGAATCTTACCAGTGGAAAGCGATTCGCTTATCGCGATCACCTCGGCTCACGTCAAATAGCTTTGGCTCGTTCTCATCGTCCGTCTCCCTCTATTAGAAAATGTACGCAATTGAGCAGACTTCCAAGGGCCTGTTGTCGCATCCTGTCCGAATGAAACTGAAGTTGCTAACGAGCAAACAGTTGCGGGTCGGCTTGGTGCTGGCGAGAACCTTTTCGCAATAGGGCTCGCCTTTGCCGTTGCCGAACAGGGTTCGCAAGCAAAAGACCGACCGACCGGACGCTCAACTTCTTTTGAAGCTGCTGCTGGAAAATAACTTTCCTCGCGTGTGGGTACCTAGTCCGAAGAAGAGGCAACGAATGACAGTGACAACTTACCAGGACTATGTTCGACCTACGATGACACCCACCGAAGGGAGGGGTCAGGTCTACCTGCGATTTGAGAATCTCCCGAAGGCGGCGGGCCGGCCGACACTTGGCCCATATCCTTATGTAATTCTTTCTTTCGAGTCCGTGCGAGCTGACCCAGACAGGGTTGAGGTTACGCGTTGGCACCGAGGGTTCTGGAACCTCAGCAAGGACAACACCAGGTGGACAGATGTGACCATCCTCTCGAACAAAGACAACAATGAATAAACGGTAGCAACTGGCAGGCTACGTCATGCAGCACATTCCGTGCAGAGAGCGCGCCACATGTGTCCTCGCCACGAGAGCCAAGAAATGGCGTGGCTTGTTAGGAGTTCAGCACAAGCAAATCTGATCGGCTGTGCGTGCGCGGCACAAAGGGGCGCGCGGTGATCTGGCCCTGAAACGCGGACGCCCATTTCCCAGGGATGCTGCTGCCGCATGATGGGCAACACCCGTTCGGCATCAGGTGGTAGCCGAGAATTAGATAGCCAAAGCGTTCGATCAACAGAGTTTTGCAATTGGGGCAGCGCGTGTTTTCCAGATCGCCCACCTGGCCCGGCAGGTTCCCTGCATAAACGTAGCGGAGTCCCGCTTTCTTTCCAATCTCTGCCGCACGTATCAAAGTCTCCGGGCTGGTGTTCTCTGGGTCGGTCATTTTGTAGTCTTTGTGAAACGCGGTCACATGCCAAGGAATATCCAACGACACGCCCGCCAGGAACTCGGCCAGCCGAGTCAGTTCGTCGTCGGAGTCGTTGAACCCGGGAATCACCAGCGTAACGATCTCCAGCCAGAACCCTATGTCATGCAAGAGACGAATCGTATCCAGGATGGGTTGTAACCGACCGCCGAGCTGACGATAGTGGCGGTCATCGAAACTCTTCAGGTCCACCTTGTAAAGATCCACCCACGGCCGCAGATATTCGAGGACCTGCAGGGTGCCGTTTCCGTTGGAAACGAAGCCAGTCACCAATTCGGTCGCGCGCGCTTCCTTAAAGACAGCCATGGCCCATTCACTGGTGATCAGCGGCTCGTTGTACGTGCTGACAATGACCCGGCCTCCTTGGCGGATGGCATCGAGAACAAGTTCTTCTGGCGTGACGCGCATCGGGCCGACAACGGCAGCGGGATCACGCAGGGCTTGCGAGGTCACCCAATTCTGGCAGTAGCCGCAGTGTAGATCACAGCCGAGCATTCCGAAGCTGTAAGCCAGTGCCCCTGGATGAGCATGGAAGAAGGGTTTTTTCTCGACGGGGTCGCATTGGGCGCCACCGACATAGCCCCAGGGCACAAACAGGGTTCCGCCCTGGTTGTAGCGAACCTTGCAAACCCCAGGTTGGCCATCTGGGATCTTGCAACAATGCCCGCAGGCAAAACACCGCACCCAGTTGCGGTCGAGCTTTTCGTAGAGTTCGCCCTCGCGAACGTTTTCATGAATGATTTCGCGTAGTGTACTCATACGTGCCAAGCGTAGTGCCGAGGCGGCCGTCAGCTGCCTGGTTTTTGATACTTGTCGGGCTGAAACTTACCGCTGTCAACGTAATTCTTATTGATCTCGATGTACGCGTGCCACTTCTCTGGCAGATCTTCCTGCGCGAAGATGGCCGTCACCGGGCACACCGGCACACAGGCGCCGCAATCAATGCACTCAGTGGGGTCGATATACAACAGAGGAACTTCGTCGTACGTCGGGCGGCCATCGTCATAGGTGCGGCCTTTCGCCGGATGAATACAATCCACCGGGCACACCTCCACACAGGCGGTGTCCTTGGTTCCGATGCAAGGTTTAGCGATGATGTAGGCCATCGGCCAACTCCCGCGGGTAGGATCTTCCCTCTGAGTCTATGCTCATTCCTTTTCTTCAGGTAGAGGGGCGTCTCTTGGCACTTCTTGCGCCTAGCATTTTGTGCAAAGAGTTCTGGTTGGATACGGACATTCATCCTGATAGTTCGCTTCCCCACGGTCCCAGCTCGTCCCGCAGCGTGGGCATTCACCATCTCGCGGACACGAGAACATAGCCTCTCATGGCTTCTCTTTTACCTGGGTCAGGCGGCCTGTCGCTCCGTGCACTCGCGGCAGACACGCGTCCACGGCACTGCTTCCAGACGAGCCTTAGCGATACGCTGGTTGCAGACCACACATACGCCATACGTGCCCTGTCTGATCCGAGCGAATGCCTCTTCGATTGCTCGTAAGAGACGAAGGCCTTCAAGTTTCCCGACTTTCGCGAAGCCCTCAAGTTCGTAAACCTCGTAGGCGAGCCTGCAGAGGAGCAGGGGCACCACCCAGACGTGGTTTGGGTCGTGAGAGAGAAAACTAGGGTTTGTAGAGCTGGTCGATTTTGGCGGCCAGAATGAAATCACTCTCCGTCAGACCGTTGATTTTGTGCGTCCACGTCGTGATCTCGACTTTCCCCAGGCAAGGAAGACGTCAAAGACCGCCCGGTGACCTTTTTTCTTGAGCGCGCAGGATTCACCCTAAGCAACAGCGGGAGCGATTCCCCTTAAAACGAGATCGTAGGTCGCTTGGTCAATCACTGCCGGCCAATTCTTGGGCGCTATCTTTGTATCTCATTACTGGGTGGTCATCTTTGGTGTTCAAACTATTGGTGGATTGCTGCTGTTGGCAAACCGTTTTGTGCTCTTGCGCTGGTGATTCTTGGGCCGGTAATCGTGCACATATTTTTCTTTCATGTGCTGATGGCGCCGGCCGGCCCTCCACTGGCGATTCTCGTGGTCGTGCTCTGGGCGATCCTCGCCTTTCGCAACAAGCAGCATCTAGCTGGACTTTTCGTGCAACGCACGGAGTAGAAAGACAGTCGATCGCACGTCTCACGAGCCTAGCCATTATCATGGCCGTGATAGAACAGAATTCTTCCGAAAATCAATTTGCGCCAAACCCGGATGTCTTGGTTCTTTCCAACCGCTAGCTCGTAATGCTCGCGGCGACGCGCAGAATCTGTTTGTCGATGGCCGCGCGCATTTCCTTCGGGAGCAGCTCCGCCTGTTCGAGCGTTTTCCAGGCGGCCACCGTGCGTTCCGCCGTCTCGACCGCGAGGACCCAGAGCGGGCTTGTAGGGATTCGTGCCGTGTCCGCAAACCGCCGCATCTGGTCCCTTGTGATCTCGCCGATACTCCGGCTTCCACCGAAATTCAGGGCGAGGGTATCGCCCGGAATGTAGGGGAGCGTGGCCACGAAATCATACGCGGGCGAGAGAACAGGCGTGCGCGTGTCAGGGTACAGCAGCGACCAGTTCTTCAGATGCATGTCGGCGTTCCCGATCAGCACGGAAAATACGAGACGCCGCACAAACTCGTAGGTGCTTTCCTGCCCCGCTTCCGCCCACAGCACCGAAGCGATATTGGCGTAGCTACGGTGGCCGTACTTGTCATCCGGGAAAAGTCCGAACACCTGCGCGAAATCCTCCATGTGAATGCGTTGTCCACCCGGGCCGCGGTCAAACCGCTCGACGGCCAGCGCCTTGCCTCCCAGGCTCTGCGCGTCTCTTGGAAGTCCCTGGATCTTTGCGATATCGACTAGGCGGACCGCGGGTACCGTGATGCCTGCTCTGCGCGCCAGCTCCATCATGGCGTGCTCGTTTTCGGGAACGGACGGAAAACTTGCCGAAGGAAGTTTCACGATCCACGATCCGCCCATGCCGTCGGCGGTGATGGTCAATCCGCCCGAGGCTTCCATCACGGCAGAGAATTTCAGTTGCACGCCGGCCAGCGAAAATCGCAGCGCGGTATCGGCGATGCGATTCTCTTTGTGCTCATGTCCCTCGTCAACCTCGCCAGCCTGCTCCTCTTTCTCCAGCGCCGTGACCGTCAGCGCGCCGGGAAGATCCTCGCCGAGCACCGCGAGAAGAAAAAATTCGCGCTCGGGTTTCACGCCCGCGTGCTTCGCCAGATACGTCCGCAAATGTCCTTCAGGCAAGAGGTTTGAAAAAAATGGCGGCACGCGGCGGCTGACCGGGCGCACCGCAGTGACAAGCCCGCCCGTGCGGCCTTTGAACGAGAGACTCAGCGTGGGGCGTTCCGGATCGTCGATGTATTCCTGCTCGAAGGCGAAGAGATGCCGGTCTCCCGCCAGGCGGTTGAGGACGCCGACCGGACGGCCGTGCAGGCGCACGGCGAGCGTGTTGACTTTTTGCGGATCAAAACTCATTGCGGCGGCGCTCCTGTCCTTCGGATTCTTCGGCTTCCGCTGCATAGAGCGGGCGTTCGTCGTCGTTGCTTTGCTCGTCGGGACGGCGATGGTCACGGATGAGAGCTTGTACGGCGGGGACCAGCGCGCGCGGGACCAGCAGGAGGTCATGATCCAGCACGCGCACGACATCGAGCAGAGTGTCGTAGCGCGGCACGATTTTGCCGGACTCGATGCCGGAGATGTGCATCTGGGGAAGTCCGACCTGCTCGCCCAGTTCCGCCTGGCTCAAACCGCGAGCCAGACGTACCTCTTTCAAGCGTTGGCGCATGTCTGCTGGGAGACCAGCCAGCCGCAAAGGCCGAATATGCTTCTTTATATGTCTTGCCATGTCTTATATAATATCACATATTTTCATGCACAAGGTTCAATATGCTTAATTATATTCAAGAGCCTAGCACGATATAATACTACATATATTTCCCGAGATTACCGAAGGGCCAAACTGGTTCGTCCGGAAGAATCGGTTCGATCCCTCATATAAGGATACCGAAACACTTGAGTTGCGGATTTCTTCGCAGTACTCCTCAATGCCATCAAAAATCCTATACAGTGAACCCCTCGCTGAGACAAAGATGTGCATCACACCCTCCTTCGAAGGGCATTGCTCTGCTAGAGGCCGCATTAGCCTTCGAAGAACGTCATCATCGCCGCCGCTGACGTTCTCTGGGATTCTCGGTGGGACTCTTTTTCGAAGTCTTCGGGCGAACGATAGCCTAGCGCCGAGTGTAGCCGACACACGTTGTAATACCCATCAATGAATTCCTCCGTCCGCTCCCGCAGGTCTTCGAAGTCCCGGTAAATGCTTGCGTGGATCTCTTCACGCTTGAGCGTTTTTAGAAAGCTCTCGCACGTGGCGTTGTCATACGGATTGCCCGGTCTGCTCATACTGGGCAGCATCCCATGCTCCCGGAGCTTTTGCATGTACTCGCCGCATGCATATTGGACGCCCTGATCCGAGTGGTGCACGACTCCTGGTGGTGGCCTTCGATTAGCAATCGCGTGCTCCAGGGCACAAATAGGCAGCTGGGCTCTTAGGCTCCGGCTGAGCGCCCAGCCAATGACCTTGCGAGAAAACACATCCAGAACGACCGCTAGATACACAAATTCGCACGCGAGACGGACGTAAGTTATGTCGGCGACCCAGAGTTGGTTGGGTCCCAACAGTGTCATTCGCTTAGCGAGATTGAGGTAAACCCGTGCGGCACGAAGAGTACGCCCACGAGGTCGGGACCGGTCCTGTCGAACTACGAGCAGATTGTCCTCGCGCATGATTCGAGCTATCCGTTTACGATTGACGATCATCCCGCGGGCGCGTAGCTCTTCGGTGACCCGCCTATACCCGTAGCGCCATCGATGCTCAATGACAACATCCTGGACGGTGGATCGCAGCGCGATCTCCTCCTCCCATTGCCATCCGCCTCGTAAGTAGCGGTAAAATCCCGCCCGGCTAACCTCGGCCAACTGACACATCCGCTCGACACCTAAGCTGCCTTGCAGCGGCATCCTTGCTCTTATCTCGCCGTAGATGCCTTGTCGCCAGGATGATAGTTCTGTCGACGCCGAGCCCCTACTTTTTGCAAGGCATGTCTGAAAAAATCCACTTCCAGAGTTTTATTTGCTAACAATCGCTTGAGCTTGAGGATTTGCTTGCGCAGGATTACCTCGCGGGACCTTCCGGGCGAGGAGTCGGTCTGTTCCAGTCGGTCGCGCCACTGATAGAGCACTCTCCGGGACACTCCGAGCTCCCGTGCGAGCCCGACGATGTTGCCGCAGGCGTTCATCCTTTCAACAGCCTGTCGGCGAAGTTCACTACCGTATCGCTTATCTTTTCTTGGTTCCATTTTGCGGCTCCTTTCTCGCAAAGTGTGCCTTGCGAAAGTGGTTCAAGCTAGGGGTTCACTCCACGAATTCCAACAGAAATCCTACATAATGGACCCCTGGAGAGACGTCATTGATCGTGCGAACCTTGCGGAGTGACGATTATTCCCGGGTTGCCGACCACCCGGAAGGTAGCCAGACCAAGGCAATACAAGCGCGTTCTATAAAAGCAGTTGACCGCGCCTGCGCCGCAGTCACTGGTGCCAGAAACTTGTCTCGAGTTTTGAATATCCGGAAAATCTAATCACGGATCCGTTTCGGCGAGCTAAGGCCGACTTCCGAGTGGTGCCTCGCGCCCGCATAAAAGCATGGCTCCGGTACTGGCGATCGCTGGCATGGTGGCAAGGGCTGTCGATGTTGAGGCCCTTTGACCCCGTTGGAGAGATTTTTCAACCTATCGTCACCGGGCCGGACCGGATCCCAATCTTGCAATGAGGAGCGGGAATCATGACAGAGAAAAAACTATGGAGGAACCGGAAGGAGAGAAAAGAATGGGGGCGGCGATTGCAATCGGAAGATCCGGGGCTGGAAGTAGTCCATTCGCATGCAGCGGGGATCGATGTTGGGAACGGCATGCATTACGTCGCTGTGCGACCGGATCGCGATCCACAACCGGTGCGCCGGTTTGAGTGTTTCACTGCAGACCTGCATTGCCTAGCAGAATGGTTACAGCGATGTGGAGTGAAGACCGTGGCCATGCAGTCAACTGGAGTGTATTGGATCCCCATCTACGAGATTCTCGAAGAACGTGGCATGCAAGTGTATTTGGTTAATGCACGGCACACGAAGAACCTTCCGGGACGGAAGAGCGATGTGCAGGAGAGCCAATGGTTGCTGAAATTGCACACCTACGGGTTGTTGAACAACTCGTTCCAACCGCCTTCAGAGATTCGCGTCCTTCGTACCTACTGGCGACAACGGGCAGAGCACGTGCATGGAGCGGCGACGTGCGTTCAACGTATGCAGAAAGCGTTGACGCAGATGAACGTGCAATTAGCGAATGTAATCAGCGATGTGAGCGGGCTAACCGGGCAGGCGATCATACGGTCGATCATTGCCGGAGAGCATGATCCTCGAAAGTTGGCTGAACTCAGTGATCCGCGGATTCATGCCAGTCGTGAGGAGGTGGCCAAAAGCTTGGAGGGCCACTGGCGTCCGGAACTGCTGTTTGTATTGCAGCAGGAAGTAGTGATGTACGACA